>CCMO02000001.1:303333-606666 GCA_000751295.2 bacterium YEK0313 | reverse complement strand
CGTCGCGGCGAGCCGGCGGCCGATCTCGGCGGCGACCGAGCTGCGCGTCACCTTGTGGTCGAGATAGGCGTAGGAGGCGATGAGGCCCCAGCCCTGGCCGAGGCTCATGCGGGCCTCGGCGTCGAAGCCGCGCACCGAGACCTCGCCGAGCTGGACGCGGGCGAAGGGATGGCTCGGATCGGCATCGGCGGTCAGCGTGTTCTGCTGGCGGATGTCGAAGACGGCGGCGTTGAACGAGGCGTTGACCCCGGCCGGCTGGTACTTGATGCCGGCCTCGTACTGGCGCGAGGTGAGCGGCCGGAACACCTGGCCGAAGAAATCGGTTTCCGCCGTCGGCTGGAACGAGGTGGAATAGCTGACATAGGGCGCAAGGCCGTTGTCGAACACATAGGAGAGGCCGGCGCGGCCGGTGAAGGCGCCGCTGTCGTTGTGGACAGTGGAACGGGCCTGCGTCGCCACCGTGGTGGTGCGCGCGGCGACGCTCGCCCAGTCGTAGCGGCCCGACAGGGTGGCCACCCAGTTGCCGAGCTTGATCTGGTCCTGGGCGTAGAGGCCGAGCTGGCGGAGGCTCGCGCTCTTGGTCTGGAAGTTGATGCCGGGATCGGCGACGGCGAGGCCGTAGGTCGGGTTGAAGATGTCGATCGGGGGGGCCAGGCCGCGGCCGACATTGTAGGTCGTCTGCTCGTTGCGGTAATCGAGGCCGATCAGCGCGGTGTGGCGGAGCGCGCCCGTGTCGAAGCGCGCGACCAGCCGGTTGTCCACCGTGAGCGTCCGGGCCGTCGCGTCGATGCGGAAGGCCGCCCGGTTGAGCGTGCGGTTGTCGGGCAGAAGTTCGCCGTTGCGGTTCAGCGCGCGCAGATAGACATCGGTTTCGGTGAAGCGGACGCCCTGCGAGAAGCTCACCGCGTCGTTGAAGCGATGGTCCAGCGCATAGCCGATCATGGCCTGGTCGCGATCGAACCGGTCGAAGCCGGGCTCGCCGGCATAACGGTTGAACGGCAGGCGGCCATTGACCGGATTGGGGAAGAGCGTGCCCGATGACGGCAGGTAGTTGAAGCTGGTGTGGCCGTTGCGGTCGCGCAGATACTGGCCGAGCACCGTCAGCGTGGTCGCTTCGCTCGGCCGGAAGGTGAGGGCGGGCGCGAGGAACAGCCGGTCGTCGTGCATGAAGTCGACCTGCGTCTGTGATTGCCTGACGAGGCCGGTGAACCGGTAGAGCACCTGTCCGCCTGGGTCGACAGGTCCGCCGAAATCGAAAGCGCCCTGCAGCCGCGAGAAGCTGCCGGTCTGGATCTGCACTTCACGCAGCGGCGTCGCGGTCGGCCGTTTCGAAACCATGTTGACGATGCCGCCGGGGCTGCTCTGGCCATAAAGGGCGCCCGAGGGGCCGCGCAGGATCTCGACACGCTCCAGGCCGTAGGGCTCGACCACCGCGGTCGCCCAGTCGGTCGAGGCGCTGCCGTCGGGCAGGCGCATGCCGTCGAGAAACAGGTCGGCCTTGAAGCCGCGGAGCTGCACGTAGCTGTCGAATTGCGAGGCGGCGCCGTAGGTCTCCGGCGCGACGCCCGCCGAATAGCGCAGCGCCTCGCCGAGCGTCTGGGCGCCCTGGTTGCGGATCTGGTCGGCGGTGATGATGTTGATCGTCTGCGGGATCTCGATGAGCGGCGTATCGGTCTTGGCGCCGGTCTGCGTGCGCCGCACGACATAGCCGCTGTCCGGACCTGCCGGCATCGTCGGGTGGCCCTGCACCTGGATTTCATCGAGCTGAACCGCCCGGCTGTCGTTCGCCGCCTGTTGCGCCCAAGCGTTCGCCTCGAGGCCGAATAAAGCAAGTGAAAGCGTGCCGGAAAGGGCGATTTTTGACTTGCATCTGTTCTGCTTGTTCAGGCGTTTCGCACGAAGATACGGCCGAAGAGAAGGCATGTCGCGATTCTTGATGCTGATGTCGAGTTCGTGTCTTGTCTTTATTCTTTGCAGTGGCCTACATTTGACTGATTCTAATCAGACGAGGCCTGTCACTATTCTAGCCTTGATCCCGTTTCGGACGTGGATCATATTTCACCGAGATCGGGTCAAAATCGATACGCAAATGACGCTCAGGGCGATGCCACCGCGAACGGGTCAGCCGATGCCGGCGGAACGGGTCAACAGGCTGCCGCTCGACGAGGACACGCCGCGTCCCGTGGTCGTGCTCGACCAGTCGTTCCCGAGCGGTGCCCGCACGCGTTGGCACAGCCATCGGCGGACCGAGCTTCTGCATGCTTCGGGCGGGCTTCTGGTGCTCAATACGGAGAACGGCACCTGGACCGCGCCGGCCGGGCACGCGCTGCTGGTGGCCGCCGACGTGCCGCATGAGCTTGCCGCCTATGGCTGCGTATCGATGCGCGCGGCCTTCCTGTCGGACGAGATCCTGGACGGGACGATGAGCCGCGATTGCCGCGTCATTGCCGTGTCCGACCTGCTCGACATCGCCCTGAAGGCGCTGGCCGAGGGCCCGCTGCTCTATGATCCCGCCGGCCGCGGCGGCCACCTCGCCGCCCTCGTCGCCGATGAGATCGGGCGTGCCGCCGAGATCGAGATCGCCCTGCCCGTGCCCCAGCACAAGGCCCTGCGCAAGCTCTGCCGGGAACTGATCCAGACACCTTCGCTGGCCCATGACCTCGACGGCTGGTCGGAGGTCGTCGGCGTCAGCCGCAGCACCTTCACGCGCCGCTTCCGCGCCGAGACGGGGTTGAGCTTCGCCGAATGGCGGCGGCGTCTGCGCATGCTGCATGCGCTGACGCTGAGCGCCGACGGTGTTTCGCTGCGGCTGGCGGCGGAGACGGCCGGCTATCGCAGCACCAATGCGCTGCGCGACATGATGCGCCGGACCATGAGCCGGACGATCAGCAAGGCGGCCGCGCCGGCGCCGCTGCAGCGGGCCTGAATCTCAGGCTGCGGTCGCCGCCGGGCCGTCGACGGCAATATGCAGGCGGCCGCGCGAGCAGCGCTCGACCCGGGCCGCGACGCCATAGACCTGGCCGAGCAGGGCCGGCGTGATCGCAGCATCCGGCGTGCCCTGGGCGGCGCAACGGCCATGATCGAGCACCACGACATGGTCGGCATGGGCAGCCGCCAGGGTCAGGTCGTGCAGGACGGCCACGACGATGCGGCCTTCGGCGGCAAGCTCGCGGATGATGGTCATGACGTCGAGCTGATGGCGCAGGTCCAGGGCGCTCGTCGGCTCGTCCAGCAGCAGGAGCTTCGGCGCGCGCACCATGGCCTGCGCCAGGCTCGCCATCTGGCGCTGGCCGCCCGACAGCCGTCCGATGCCTTCGAGCGCTAGGTCGACGATGCCGAGCCGATCGAGTACGTCGACGGCCCGCCGCCGGGCTGCGGCGAGCCCGCCGTCGAATTCGGCGAGCGGCGAGGCCTTGAGCGCGCCGATGACCCCTTCGAGCACGGTGAGCTCGGCGCCCTGCGGCAGGGTCTGTGGCATGAAGGCGACATGGGAGGCCCGCTCGGCGAGCTTCAGGTCCATGAGCTCGGTGTCGCCGAGCCGGACCGAGCCGCTGGCCGGCACCAGGCCGGCCAGTGCCCGCAGCAGGGTGGATTTGCCGGCGGCGTTCGGGCCGACCAGGGCCGTGAAGCTGCCCGGCGCGATCGTGTCGAGCGACAGGTTCTCGATGACCTTGCGGTTGCGATAGCCGGCGCCGAGGCCGCGGACGGCGAGAGGAAAGCCGGCGGCGCTCATGTACGTTCGCGCCGGCGCAGGATGAGGGCGAAGAAGACCGGCAGGCCGACCAGCGAGGTGACGATGCCGACCGGCAGCAGCACGCCCGGCACGATGTTTTTCGAGGCGGCGTCGGCCAGCGCCATGACCAGCGCCCCGGTCAGCGCGCTGGCGGGCAGGAAGAAGCGGTGATCCTCACCGATCAGCAGCCGTGCGATATGGGGCCCGACCAGGCCGACGAAGCCGATCGTGCCGACGAAGGCGACCGAGGTCGCGGCGAGCAGGCTGATGCGGAACAGCGCGCTGAAGCGCAGGCGCCCGACGTCGACGCCGAGGCTGCGGGCGCGATCCTCGCCGAGGCGCAGCGCGGTCAGCTTCCAGGCCGCCGCCACCGAGAACGGGAAGGTGAGGGCCAGCACCACCGCCAGCACACCGATGGCCGGCCAGGAAGCGCGCGTCAGGCTGCCCATGCCCCAGAATACGAGCTGCTGCAGGGCGTCGGCCGAGGCGACGAACTGGATCAGCGCGACCAGGGCGTTGAAGGCGAAGACGAGGGCGATGCCGAACAGCACCAGGCTGTCGGTCCCCGCGCTGCGCGAGGCGGCGATCGTCTGCAGGAGCAGAACCGAGCCGAAGGCGAACAGGAAGGCATTGGTGACCACCAGCCAGGCCTGCGGAATGCCCGGCAGGCCGATGCCGAGCACGATGGCGAGGGCGGCTCCGAGCGAAGCGGCCGAGGAGACGCCGAGGGTGAACGGGCTCGCGAGCGGATTGTTGAGGATGGTCTGCATTTCCGCGCCGGCAAGCGACAGCGCGGCGCCGACGAACAGGGCGAGCAGCGCCGGAGGCAGGCGCACGTCCCAGACGATGATCGCGGTCGAGCGGCTGACCGCGCTGGGATCGAGCAGCGCCGTCAGCGCCTCGCTGACCGCCATGCCCGACGGGCCGGTGACGAGATCGAGCAGGAAGCCCGCGACGAGCAGAACGGCAAGGCCCGCGACGATGGCGATGCGCCGGCGGACGAGCCGGCCGTAGCTGAGGAGCACGGCCTCCTTGCCGGCAATGGCGACGCCGCGCGCGCCGAGGCTCTGGCCGTTCATGCTGGCGAAGATCCCACCTTGTTACCGCAGGGCGGAGCCATAGCCCAGGATCTCGCGCGTCTTCAAGGCCGCCGGCGCGGCCCTGCCGTGACCTTCGAACCGTTCGAAACTGCACCGTCGAATGGTTCGAAACTGCGAGGGCGTGCCGCCGCCGCCGCCGTCGGTCCGCGCCGGTGAGGCGGGGAGGGCCGCCGCCGATCGCACGCGGACCCGGCCGCAGTCCGGTCCGGCGCCGGCGCCATCAATGCTCCCGAGCCCCCCGGTCCTGGTCGGGCGGCGGTCGTCGCGGCATCGCCGCGACAGGCCGGCGAGCCTGCATGCGATTTTTTCGCTCACTTTTTCACCCATCCGTGTGATCTCTAGGCAGTCGCAAGGCCAACTATTGATTCTGCATGCCCGGCCTGCACAAAGCTTAATCACAGGAGCCTGTCACCAAAGCGACGCATTGACACCGTATTTGATGAAAAGTGTGTCATGCAATGGTGAGGAGGATTGTCTGAAGCAGTGCCAATAAAATAGAAAATACTTCGTTCTGGCGCGGTAGAGTAGCACCTGCGTGAAATGATCAAGGAAGTGCTTGAAAGATTCAGCCATATAGTGGATGGTCTTGGCCGATTTAGAACGACACAGCGTGACGGCCAGGATCGCTGCGGCGAGGGCGGCGGATGCGTTTTTCCATCGGCCGGCTTGGAACCAAAAGCGTCCCTGGGGAGTGATAGAGCACATCTGACACGGGTGGCCGGTCTTTGTGCCGCCCCCACAGGCGTGCCGCTTTCGGCGCGAGCGCTCCATCGAGACGATCGAGGGGGCGGCCGCGCCGGAAACGGCTTTGAGTTCGTTGTGCCGGTCCGACGATGATCGGTGTGGCGGCACGACTTCAGGCTTTGGCAGACAGGCGTTGATGGCAGGCTCAAGCATGTTGCGATTGGCAGTGATCACGACCGCGCGTGTCGGTGAGATCGTCTCCAGCCCGACGGAAAGCCTGTTCGATCCGGTTTTCGTCGATGCCGACGGCGAGCTGGTCGATGCCCTGCAGCAGCCCTTTCCCTTCGCTGCGGTGCTCAACACGCCGTGCGTGGCGCTGGTCGGCTGGTCGGAGGCGGACGCGGCAAGGCTCGAACGCGTCCAGGAGCGGCTCATCGCGGCCAAGGCGCCGATCATTCCCGATATCGTCGTGCTCGAGGATCGGCCGTCCTGGGAAACCATGATGCTGGGCGTCGCGCACTGCCTGGAGGGCTTCATTGCGCTGCAGGCCAAGCTGATCGGCCAGCAGACGCGCGATCTCCTGGAATTGCGCCGCCATCACGATGCCCTGCAGGAGAGCTTTTCCGGCGTCGAACGCTATCTCGCCGAACGCGTGGTGCCGATGCTCGAGGAGACCTTTGTCTGCGAGCCCGAGCAGGCGCTGGCGCTCAGCGAGTTCAGGCTCGCCGGCAATCGCCCGAAACGCCGGCAATATCTGCCCGTTTCGACCAAGACGCTGGGCGCCGTCGGGCTCCATGTCGCCGAGGCCGACAGCGAGGCGACGGGCCATTTCATGGCCGAGCTGGCCGTGCCCGAGCTGAACCGCACGATTGGCACCTGGCGGATCCCGGTCGCCTTCCTGCAGCGCGGCTGGATGACGCTCGGCCTCGAGCGGACCTTCGGCGGGCTGCCGAAGAGCGCCCATCTCGTCGTCTGGAGCGAGGGCGATGTCGGCCGGACGCGGCTGTCGCTCGGCGCGGTCAATCCGCTGCCGCTCTACCAGCTCTCCACGGCGGCCGGCGAGCCGGTGAGCGCCCGCTCGCTGGCGCTGAAGGTGTTCATCGCGCTGCCCGGCATCGAGCTGCGCCATGACGCGCTGACCTTCCTCACCGACGATGTCGTCGGCGAGACCCGCGCGCCGCCGCCGCGGCTCAACCGGCTCGCCATTCCGCTGCAGCGGCTTGCCGCCGCGCGCCTGCTCGTGCCGAAAAGCTCCGATCAGGATTTCGAGCTGCTCCGGCTCATCGAGGACGAGGGCGCCGTGCTGGTGCATCCCCGCCAGGACGAGCCGACGATCGCCTATTGCGAACATTGCGTGCCGCCCGGCGCGATCCGGCTGACCGCCGACATCGTCGTCGACAATCCCGCGGCCCAGACCGTCGGCTTCCGGCTCGGCGTCATCGGCGCCAATGCGGTCGAGCACATGGACATGCACATGATGGGCGCCGGCCGGAACGGTTCGTCGGCGTTCCGGATGTCGGACTGGGTCTTTGTCGGCCCGGGGCAGCAGCAGACCATTTCCCTGTCGCTCCAGGATCCGGTCGGCGCCGATGGCGGCTCGCTCCTCCTGGCAACGCGCATGCCGGACGAAACCTCGCCCGATTTCGCCTGGGCGAAGTTCGTCAGGCTCCGCGTCGAGATTGCTTGACGTGCCATTGGACGGGAGGTGTCGCCGGTGGACAGCCTGAACATGCCCGATCACATGACCGGCCTCATGCCGGCTCCGGCTCCGGCGGCGCCGTTGGCCGGCCCGCGCGTCGCGGTGGTCATCCCGGTGTTCAAGCACTCGGTCTTCCTGGCCGAGGCGGTGCAGTCGGTGCAGGCGCAGGACGCCGACTTTTCCATCGTCACCGTCATCGTCGACGATGGCTGCCCCTTCGTCGAAACCGCGGTCATGGGGGCGAGCCTCGCCATCGCCTATGACGATGTCGTCTATCTGCGCAAGGTCAATGGCGGCCTCAGCTCGGCCCGCAACCACGGCATCGAGCACGTCGTCGCCAACTATCCGTCGGTTCAGGCGATCTACTTCCTCGACGCCGACAACCGCATCAGCCCGACGACCCTTGCCTCATCGCTCGCGCTGCTCGACCCGGACGGCGGCATCGGCTGGGTCTATCCGAACGTCGACAAGTTCGGGGCCGAGTGGAATGGCAACTATACCGGCGCCTATTCCAAGCTGGTCCATCTCCTCTTCGACAATATCTGTGAGGCGGGCAGCCTGGTTGCGCGCGCCGTGTTCGATGCCGGCATTCGCTACGACGAGGCGATGAAGCAGGGCTGCGAGGACTGGGAGTTCTGGCTGCAGTGCCTCGACCAGGGGTTCACCGGCGTCAACAATCCGCATTTCGGCTTCGAATACCGCATGCGCGGCGAGAGCATGGTGAGCGATACCGCGCGCGACATAGCCGGCATCCGGCAATATATGTTCAAGAAGCATCCGGCCCTGTTCGAAACCGGCGCGCTGATCCGGCTCGAACACGAGGAGGCGCCCCGCTTCCTGTGCATTTCGCCGCCGACCGACCAGGCCGCCGCCTTCACCGATCCCGTCGCCGACCATCCGGTGCTGTCGCACGATCTCGTCGTCGCCTCGCTCTATCGCGGCCTGTTCGAGCCGGACAGCTACGGTGCGCCGGAAACCGTCGTCTGGCTGCGGCGCGAGCTGCTTGATGCGCTGAAGCGCACGAGCCTGGCCTGGACGCTGTTCCACAATATCGAGAAGACCATAGGCCAGGCCAATTTCCTGTGCCTGCGCTTCGTCTCGTCCGCCGACGAGATGGCGATCGAGTTCCGCACCATCGGCGAGGACGGCGACATGCCGCGGCGCGTCCACGGCTGGGTGGCCTCGCGCGATATCCTGCTCCAGTGCATCACCGATCCCTCGCGCGACTGGGTGGCCTCGCTCGGCGAGCGCCGGCCCGCGCCGCGGGTGATCGAGATGACCGTGCGCGTGCCGATCGCCGAGAGCTTCCTCTCGCGCTACTACCTGCCCGCGCCGATGGCGGTCATGGCGACCATCGAAATGGCCGACGATCTCGGGCTGTCGCTGACCGACCGGCCGCGCTGGAGCTGGCGCGAGCCCTACTATCCGGCGGTGAGGACGCGGCCGGCGCTGATCGAGACGCATCTGGCGGCCGAGAGCCTGCTGCCGATGATCCGCCCGGCCGATCGCCTGCAGGTCGGCATCGCCCTGCCGATCGCCGCCTATGGCGGCGTCGAGCGTGTTGCCTTCGCCGTCGCCAAGGTACTGAAGGACTGGGGCTGCGACGTCCACCTCTATTGTTTCGGCAAGTCCAACGTGAAGACCTACAAGGGGCAGGCAGCGGTCTTCAAAAGCATCAATTTCTTCAACGAGCCCGGTTACAATCTGTGGGGCGGCTCGCGCCCCTTCATGGGCCATGAGCTGCGCATGGAGTGGGACGAGGCAGCCCATGCCAAGAAGGTCATCGGCTTTCTCGGCCGGCTCGACGTGCTGATAAATTGCCAGGTGGCGCCGCTCAATGCCGTGCTCGGCACCTTGCGTCGACGCGGCGTCAAGACGGTGTCGCATGTCCACGTCATCGACCAGACCTATTTCGGCCGTGCTGTGGGCCATCCCTATCTGACGCTCGGCTTCGAGCATGCCCACGACATGATTCTCACCTGTTCGCAGGCCCTCAAGGACTGGTTCCACGGCATGGGCGTGCCCGACCAGAAGGTCATTCATATCGCCAATGCGGGCGCCTATACGCCGCCCGACTATCAGCCGGTGGCCGAGCTGACGCGCCGTCGCCGGGCGCTCACGGAGGGCCGCCCGCTGCGCGCGCTGTTCGCCGGCCGGCTCGACGCGCAGAAGGGAGTCGAGCGGCTGCTCGCCTTGGTCAAGGCCGGCCAGGAGCGCGGGCTCAACCTGTCCTGGCGCCTGATCGGATCGGAGCTGATCAATGCCAGCGGCCGCCAGCGCTGGAAAAGCGCATTCGGCGCCCTCGGCGTTGCGGTCGAGGATCCGATCTACGATCCGCAGAAGCTCAGTGACGTCTATCGCGATGCCGACGTGCTGATCATGACCTCGCGCTGGGAGGGAGCGCCGCTCGCCATCATCGAGGCGCAGCGCTTCGGCTGCGTGCCGCTTGCGACGGGGGTCGGCGCGGTCGCCGAGCTGATCGACGACGGTATTGACGGCTTCGTCATCCCCGACGGTCCGGACGAGACGGTGGCCGAGGCTTTCCTCGACCGGATCAGGGTTTTTGCCGGCGATCCGACGCGGCTGTTGCCGCTGGCCGAGCAGGCCATCGTCCGTGCTTCGGAGGCGGAGTGGACGAAGAGCTGCGCGCCGTTCCTGGACCAGCTGCGCACCTGGTTCCCGGCCGCGACCGACGCGGCCTGATCCGACCGATGACGGTCGGCGGCATGCCCGGCTGGGGTTCCTAGCCGGCTTGTCGTTGTGCGCCTTGTCGCCAAGTCGAATCACAGCCGGCGATATTTCCCGTCATGGTTTCGCCGTGCGGATGATTGATGATGACAAGTCTTGTTCCTGAGCGCGATCGAAGCGGTTCTGGAAAGGATCGTTCCTATCGCCGCAACGGCCTGTCGGGGAACAGAAATCGGCTTCGCTGGAAATGAAACAATAGCCGGAAAACGAAGCTGGGGAGCAGCCATGGCTGGGCGAGAATTGGTGCGCGGCTTCCGCAAGAGGGGGCTCGGCACGCGCGAATGCTTTGCGTGCGCCGCAGCAAATTTTGGACTCAGAACGCTGCGTAATGGATCACGTTATGTGTAATAGTGATTCAGAATTTGATCTATAATCAGTCCGTATGAAGTTATTTTTCGTCTTTTCGACAATATATACATATTATTGTCGCCTATAAGGTCGTTAACAAGCTGATTTTGTATCCGCTTCAGTGCCGCGGTGTCGATTGTCGTGGCGAAGAATACGGATATGACAGCGACATGACATTGAGGCAAGCATAAAACATGGATATTCTTGATATATACATAAGATTAGAATGTATTTAATTGTCAAAAGGTAGCATGGTACGATATGTGGCAGCTATTTATCTAAAGTTGTCGCAGTATGGTCACATTCGACCACAATGTATCCGCTTTACAGTACTGCAGTGTTTTGTTAGCGTTTTGTCAGGTACCGACATTCGGTGCGTTCACGCTCTTTTTGCATCGCACATAGGGAGTCCAAGCCATGGCGATCGACGGAACCAGCGGAGACGACGAATTGCGAGGCACGCCCCGCGCCGACGTGATCAGCGGGGGGGCTGGCGACGACACCATTTACGGGCGGGCCGGCAACGACCGGCTCAACGGCGATGACGGCGACGACGAACTGTTCGGCGGCGCCGGCAACGATCAGCTCGATGGCGGTGCGGGCGACGACGCCCTGCACGGCGGGGCCGGCAACGACCGGCTCGACGGCGGTGACGGCGACGACGTCCTCAATGGCGGCGCCGGCCGCGACGTCCTGAACGGCGGCGACGGCGACGATGTGCTCAATGGCGGCAGCGGCCGCGACGTGCTGCATGGTGGCGCGGGCGACGACGTGCTGAACGGTGGCGCTGGCCGCGACATCCTCAACGGCGGCGAAGGCGACGATGTGCTCAACGGTGGCGCCGGTCGCGACCGCTATGTCTTCGACGGCTCCTTCGGCGACGATACGATCGTCGGTTTCGACAATGGCGATCGGATCGAGCTGTCCGATCTGACCTCCTATTCGATCGCACAGGACGGCGACAACGTCCTGATCACGACCACGAGCGGCACCATCATGGTGCGCGACGCCACGGTTCAGCAGGTGGCGAGCCGTATCGAGGTGGCCTGCCTCGTCAAGGGCACGCTGGTGCGCACGCCGCGCGGCGAAGTCGCGGTCGAGGCGATCGCGATCGGCGACGAGGTGTCGACCGTGGATGGTCGGGTGGCCCGCGTGAAATGGGTCGGGCGCCGCGCCTATTCGCGCAGCTTCCTGGAGGCCAACGACAAGATCCGGCCGGTGCTGATCGGTGCCGGGGCGCTCGGAGCCCATGGCCCCGAACGGGATCTGATGGTTTCGCCCGAACATGCCGTGCTTGTGGACCAGATGCTGGTCCCGGCCGGGCTCCTGGTCGACGGCGAGAGCATCCGCCCGGCACGCGACCTCGACCGGGTCGACTATTTCCATCTCGAATTCGACGAGCCGCAGGTGATCATCACCAATGGCGCGGCGACGGAGAGCTATGTGGAGCAGGGCAACCGGCGCATGTTCTCCAACTATTCCGAATATACCGCGCTCTATGGCGAGGCCGATGAGCCGGCTTCGCGCCTGCGGCGCTTCACGCTCGTCGATGGCGGCCCCGCCCTCGACAAAATCCGCGACCGGCTGAATAGCCGGCTCGCTTCTGCCGCCTGATTTTCCGACTTCGACTGTTCTGAGCCGGAACGAGCTTTCGATTCGCGACAATCGCTATCGAAGGCTCGTTTCTATTGGCAAAGACGGGATTGTTGCTCGCGCTTCGGCGCGGGCGATCCGGGCTTTTGCCAGTTCTGCCGTCGCATATCGCAACAAGAGCCGTCGATTGTTGGCTGGTCTTGTCTGGAGATGTCCGGACATGGGCTGTGTGAAGCCTATGTCCGGCGCAACAACGTGATGGGGGCACCCGTGCTGGTTTCGCGTTCGAACCGACCTGCAGGCAGCGAACGGCGCGATCTGCGCATTCCGCGCGGGGTCGTCATCGTTCGTTACGCAGCCTCGAAGAGCGGGCGTGCCGCTCCGAGTCTCGTGCTGTCCGTGCCGCACGGTTCCGGCGCGGAGCTGATCGACCTTGCCGAGCGCGCGGAGCAGACATTGCCGAAGCCCGGCACGGCGACGGTCATCCGCGCGCAGCGCGACACGGTGGTTTCGCTGGAGGTCGTGCCGGTCCAGCCCGGCGGCAGTCTCGATGCGGAAATCCACATCGAGCGCATGGTGGTGAGCGCGGTGGAACCCGAGAGGGCGCCGCTCGCGGCCGCGCCGGCTGCGCCGGCCCTCGTCTCCGCCGATGCGCTTACGGACTTCCAGATCCTTGCCCATGTCTCGCGTCGCGGCGACATCCTGGCCGGCAATGGCGAATGGATCTGCGGGCCGCAGGTGCCCATGTCGATCGAAGGCATCGAATTGAGACTCGGCCGCCTCTCCCCCGATCTCGACATCATGATGTCGGGATCCTCCCGTTCGCGGGCGCCCGTCGCCTTCCCGGTCTCTCCGGCCGGGACCTTCATCGGCACCCGCGGCCGCGCAGCGCCTCTCACCACGCTGTCCTTTTCGTTGATCGGACGCGCGGCGCCGGCATTCCAGCTGTCGGTCGACGCCCTGTTCCTCGCCTCACCGATCGTGTCCCGGCTCGGCAATGCCATCGAGCTGTCGGGACCGACCGGCAACGAACCTCTGGTGGGCCTGCGTCTCGCGCTGCGGGCGGCCGGCCAGCCAGGAGTGCAAGCCCCGACGATGCAGCCTGGGGCGGTTCTGCCGGTCCGGCGGGCTGTGGAGAGGGTCAATCAGGGAGACGCTTTGGGAAGTCTTGCGACCGGCTCGGCCGGGCGCGTGCGCGTGTTCAAGGCCTCGCGGATCCGGTGAGACCAGGACGCGCGGGTTTGATCGCTTGGTATAGAAGGGAGTGCCACCATGGCAACTTACGACTACACCCAAGCCCAGTTGAATGAAAAGTTGAGTTCAACAGGGACGTTTTCACAGGCCGATGTCGATGCGATTCTGAAAGGGTTGCAGGACGGCGGCGTCTTCGACGCGGACAGCCCGGCTGGTGAGCTCGGTCGCGGGGAAAGCCTGTTCATCGGCGACCCCTCGCAGTCCAACAATGCCGAGTTCCTTCTCTATGAGGGCGACCCGACCGGTCCGGTCGAGATCACCGGCGACAACAAGTTTGTGATCTTCGAATCGACCAACAGCATCGACGTCGACGTCAAGGCGACGGGTTCCACGCTCGTGGCGACCGGGGCCGGCGACGACACGATCAACTCGACCGGCTCGAGCAGCGACTACCTCGTCGCTGGCGACGGCAACAACCAGGTCGATGCCGGCGCCGGCAACGACACGATCATTTCCGGGACCGGCAACGACACGCTCGACGGCGGATCCGGCAATGATTGGATCTCCGCCGGCGACGGCGACGACTCGCTGTCGGGCGGAGCCGGCAACGACACGCTGCTGGGCGGCGCGGGCGATGACACCATCAGCGGTGGCTCGGGCAGCGACAGCATCGACGGCGGTTCCGGCGACAACACGATCGACGCGGGCTCCGGCGACGATACCGTCCTCGGCGGTTCGGGCAACGATACGATCCTCGGCGGTTCGGGCGACGACACGATCGACGCAGGCTCCGGCGACAACTCGGTCGATGGCGGCTCCGGCGCCGACACGATCACGGCCGGTTCGGGCAACGACACGCTGCTCGGCGGTGCCGGCGACGACAGCATCGACGGCGGCGGCGGCGACAACGTCATCGACGGCGGCTCGGGCAGCGACACGATCAGCTTCTTCGGCGGCGACGATTCGGTGCTCGGCGGTGCCGGCAGCGACACGTTCTATGCCAATGCCGAGGGCGGCTCGATCGGTCACGACACGATCTATGGCGGCTCGGGCGGCGATACGCTCTACATCGATCATCTCGAGAGCGACATTGCCGAAGGCGGCATCACGGTGTCCGGTTCGACCACCGAGATCACCTTCAACAACGGCGATACGCTCAAGATCTTCGACGTCGAGAATATCGTCTTCAAGACCACGACCTGATCGTCGCGGTCTTCCTAAACGCCAGCATGCGAAGAGAGGTCCTCACCGGACCTCTCTTTCATGCATTTCACGGACCGGCGATCGATGTCACTGCTGCGCCATCTCTACGAACAGGCGACCCCGGTGGAGGCGAGCTGGGGGCATCATCGCATCTTCGCGCAGGCCGCCTACGGCATCGTCCGCACCACCCAGTTCGCCCCGATCATCATGGCCGAGGCGCAGGATCTCGCCCGCTGGTTTCCGCTCTGCTGGCGGCGCGACGCGAGCGGCGAGCCCGTCCTCGTCGTCTTCCGCAGCCTGCTGGACGACGGCCGGGGCTATCCGGGCGATGCCAGCTATCGCGAGGACTGCCTGCCGCTCGTGTTCAAGGCCTTCCCGCTCGTCGTACCCGACCGCGACAGCATCGAGCAGCGTCAGGTGCTCGCTGACCGGGTCATCAGCGACAAGCCGACCGATATCGGGGCGCCGCTGCTGACGCCCGAGGGCAAGTTCACGCCGGCGGCGCTCGCCCGGGCCCGTCTGGCGATCGACGTGGCGCGCGGCCTGCCGGCGACGACGGCATTCTCGCGCGCGCTCGGCGACAACGGCCTGCTCGAGCCCTGGGCGGTCGATCTCGATCTCGGCCGCGGTCGCAGGGCGCGTTTCGACGACCTGCTGATCCTGGCCACCAGCCGCCTCGACGATCCGCTTCTTCACGGCCTCATCACCGAGCATGGGGCCGAGGCGGGCCTGCTCCTTGCCGTGCACCGGCTGTCGCTGTTCCGCATGAGCGCCTTGCTCACCGCCGCCCGGCGCGATGTCCAGAAGGCGGCAGTGCCGGCGCCCGCGCCGTTGGAAGAGGCGCTGAGCCTGCCATGACGACCGAGACGATGACCGCCGCGACGATGACGGAGCGCCTGGACCCGGAGGTGGTGACGGCGGAGACCGTCAGGACCGATGCCATCGCGGCTGCGCCGGCGCCGGCCGACGGCCTCGTCTTCGTGCCGCTGCGCCAGGCCGGGCTCAGCCATTGGAACCGGCTCGTCAGCTTCGGCTGGCTCGACACGGTCGGCGTCCTGCCGATCGCCGATACGGAGTTCATGGCGCTCGCCCATTTCTGTCCGCTGGCGGTGGAAATGCACGCCGGTGGGCCGCGGCTCGTCGTGGTGATGCATTCCGGCATGGTCGTCCACCGCCTGGTCGGCCCCGACGGTCGCTGGCGCCCGCCCTATGCGCCGCTGGCGCTGCGCAGCCTGCCGTTCCGCAACGGTGCCGCGCTCGCCCAGAACGCCATCGAAATCTGTCCCGACCTCGCCAGCCAGGGCACCGACCCCGCGCTGCGCCAGGCGATCCTCGGCGAGAAGGGCAAGCCCAGCCAGTCCTATGCCACCATTCTCGGCATGCTCGACCGGCTCGCCCGCAGCGCCCCGCGCCTGCGCAACGCGGTCAAGGTGCTGATGGCGGCCGAGCTCCTGGCGCCGCTCGCAACCCCAGCGGACGCGACCTTCGGCGCGCTGCATTCCATCAGCCAGGATGCGCTGCTGGCGCTGTCCGAGCATCGTCTGATGGCGCTCACCTCGGATGCCTGCTGTCCGCTGGAGCTTGCCGCCGCCATCTGCTTCTCCAGGCGCTGGCTGACGCGCGACAGCCTGGCCGCGGAGGCGCCGCTCGCCGCCAACCTCGCCGGCATCCGGCCGGCTCCGTTCGATCACGGGCCGGCATCGCCGCTCGACCTTTCCGTCGGCCTCGACGACAGCGCCCTTTTCTCGTTCGACGACTTTGTCAGGAGCACCGCGGCCTCGCCATGAACGGCATCGACATCCTGTTCGTTCACAACAATTTCCCGGCGCAGTTCCGCAATCTCGCGCAGCGGTTCGCCTCCTATCCGAACATCCGGGTCAAGGCGATCGGTCTCGCGACCGCTCCCGGCATGCCGGGCATCGAGGTGCAGAAGTACAATTTCTCCGGCCGCGAGCTCGCCCAGGTCCATGCCTTCGCGCGCCGCTTCGAGATCGAGGCCCGGCGCGGCGAGCAGGTCATCTACGCAGCCAATGCCCTGAAGCTCCAAGGCTTCCATCCCAAGCTCATCTACGTCCATCCCGGCTGGGGCGAGGCGCTGCCGCTGCGCTCGCTGTTCCCGGGGGCGACCATCTGCAGCTATTCGGAGTTCTATTACTGGCCGTTCGGCGCCGATGTCGGCTTCGACAAGGAGTTCCCGGCCTTCGGCGTCGACGGCGAGGTGCGCATCTCACTGCGCAATGCGGCGACCTTGCTTGCGCTCGTCGATGCCGATCTGTCGATCGCGCCGACCCATTGGCAGCGCACGGTGTTCCCGAAGGAATTCCATCGCAAGATCCATGTCATCCACGACGGCCTGGACACCGCGCGCTTGCAGCAGCTCGCCGGGCAAGGGATCGGCCAGATCAACGGCGCGCCGATTGCCCCCGGCGACGAGATCGTCACCTTCGTCGCGCGCAGCCTCGAACCCTATCGCGGCTTCCACATCTTCATGCGCGCCTTGCCCGAGATCCTCAGGGCGCGGCCGAGGGCGCGGATCTGCATCGTCGGCCAGGACAATATTTCCTACGGCATCCGGCCCGAGGGCCATGCCAACTGGCGCGAGGCGATGGTGGCCGAACTCGGCGGCGCGCTCGACCTCGGCCGCGTGCATTTTCTCGGTCACCTGCCTTACGAGAAGTACCTGAAGCTGTTGCGGGTCTCCTCGGCGCACGTCTATCTGACCTACCCCTTCGTCCTGTCCTGGTCGATGCTGGAGGCGATGGCGCTCGGCTGCCTGATCATCGGTTCGGACACGCCGCCGGTCACGGAGATGATCCAGGACGGTGTCAACGGCATCCTGGTGCCGTTCTTCGGCATCGAGGAGATCGCCGCCGCGGTCGTCGCCGCCCTCGAGGACCCCGCGCGCTACGCGCCGCTCAGGAGCGCCGCCGCCGAGACCGTCCGCGCCAACTACGATTTCGACAGCGTGATCTGGCCGACCCACATCCGCCTGCTGCAGGACTATGTCCTGTCCAACACCCTGCTCGACACGATCGGCGTCACGACGCCCGAGGAAGCCCGCCGCGCGAGCTAGCCGCCCGGGCGCGTCAGCCGGGCCATCCAAGCCATCAATGTCGACGCGACGGCATCGTCCGCGGCATCGTGCGGCAGCCGCAACTGCAGTCCTTCGGACCGCGGTTCCTGCGTCTCGGGATCGAAGAAGGCGACCGGGATGCCGGCTTGCGCCCACTGCTCCGTGCGCTCGTCCGCAATGCCATGGCGGCGGGAGGCGAACAGGGTCGGGCCGTATCCGGCGAAATGCAGCCAGTCGATCAGCTCGTCATCGTCGATCGCCCCAACCCAGGCGACGTGGTCGGCAAGCCGCTCGGCGGTCGGCTCGGCGAGGACCGCAAGAGTGAAGGGAACTTTCGGAGCGGCGGCGAGCGCAGCGCTGAGCCGCGTGATCAGGCTGTCGGCCGGGGCTTCGCCCGCGGCGTGGACGAGATAGAGCACATCGCCGCGCAGGGGTTGGCGCGGCGCCGGCACGAGCACGGGCCGCGCGTCGACCAGGGAGACGCCGAGGCCGGTCTTGCGCAGGTGGCTGGCGAGGCGTTCGGTCGGGACGTGGCGGGGGGCGAAACGGTCGGTCCAGCCGGCCCCGAGCGACAGGCCGCCGACATGGCCCGTCAACAGCGCGGCGGGCCGGACGCCGGCCCTGCGAACGAGGCTGACCGCGGCCGGCGGCAGGTGCTGCGGGTCGACCGCCAGTACGGCGCCGGCACGGGCCAGGAACCGCGCGGCCTGGGCTGCCTCGGCCTCGACATTCAGCCTGAGGTCGAGATTCTGCGGCATGGCCTGGCCGACGCCGCGCAGCTTCAGCACCGGCCCGCCATCGTCGGTCGCGATGGCCGCGAAGAGCAGCCGGTCGGCGGGAAGGCCAAGGCTCGCGGCGGCACGGCGGATGGTGGCGGGGTTCTGCGCGCGGTCGGTCAGGACAAAGCCGAGCCCGCGCTGCCGGCCGAGCCAGGCGGCCTCCAGGCGGGCCGCCTGCGGCAGCAGCGGGTCGTCGGCGAAGAAGCGGTCGGTCTCGGCGCGATAGTCCGGAAAGTGCCGGCTCAGGCGCTCCAGATTGTGCCGCACCAGCCAGCGCTTGTCGTCCTGGAACGAGCGTGAGCCGGCATGGCCGACATAGACGCCGGTGGCACAGACATTGGCAAAACCCAGCGCGCGTGCGGCGAGGCAATAGGCGACGTCCTCGAAATAGCCGCGGCCGAAGGTGGTCGGCAGATAGGGCTGGGCGTCCAGCAGCCGCGCCCCGATCAGCATGCAGAAGCCGACGCCGTTCGGCAGGGGGACGGTCGTCTCGCCGTTCGCCTGCCAGGCCAGGGCATTGAGCTCGGTCACGTCCTCCGCCGTGCCGAGCGGGCTCGACCGGAAGCGGCATGGCACGCTGGTGTCCTCGCCATTGTTGGAGAGCGGCGTGACCGTCCCGATATCCTGCCGGCGGTGAAGGACGCTGCGCAGCCGGGCCAGGGCATCGGGCGGCACGATGGTGTCGGCATTGACCAGTGCCACATCCTCGCCCGGCCGCCGCATGGCGAGGGCGCGGTTGACGCTTGCGGCAAAGCCGAGATTGACACGGTTGCGGACGAGAACGATCCGTCCCTCCGCGGCAAGCGCGTCGAGGAAAGCGGCGATGGCCGGATCGGGCGTCCTGTCGTCGACGGCGATCACGCGCACGGCACCCTCGCGCGGCAGGTTCGCGAGCAGCGCGGCGAAGCAGGCGCGCGTCGCGGCGGCATCGTCATAGACCGGCACGACCACCATCAGCCCCGGCGCGGCGGCTGCGGCGGCCGCCAGGGTGGGGAGCGCCTCGGCCGGCCGCAGCACGGTCGCCGGATGGACCAGTACGTCGGCACGGTCCGGCGTGAAGGCAACCGCGGTCTCGTCCGAGGGCCAGGCCAGTTTGACCTGGCCGACATAGGGCGGCTGGCCGTCTGCACCCGGGGTTGCGAGGGCCAGGTCGATGGCGTCACTCTGCCGTTCGCCGGACCAGCCGACACGCAGGGTCATCAGCGCTGTCGCAAGGCCGAGCAGGGTGATGCCGGCTTCGTCCGCCTCGCAGCGGATCAGTGCCGTCTTGCCGCGCCGCTGGAGATGGGCGGCGAGCGAGGAGGGGGCGGGTGGTTCGGTTGCAGCGGCAAGGCGCAGCAGCGCTTTCTCGCCCGCCACGATATCGGCCGAGGCGATCAGCGCCTCGTTGGCGAACCGGTCCGACGGGTCGACGAAGGCGGCGCGGGCAAGGTCCTCGCTGCTGCGCACGGCATGGCCGAGGCGCGCGAGCGCCGAGGCGCGCAGGACCAGGGGCAGCGGATCGCCGCCGCCGCTGATCCGCACCAGCCGGTCGCTGATCAGCCAGGCGGTCGCGTAGTCGGCGCGGCGGAAGGCATCGCGCGCGAGTGCGAGCAGGTCGGCGGGGCGCAGCTCCTTCCGGCCGCTGATGCCGGCAAACCCCGCCGGCCGCCAGACGCCGGCGGGCCTGCCCGTGCCGGCTCGCGCCGCGCTCGCCGTTCTATCCGCCATGGCCGGTCGCGCTCATCCTGGATCCTGGGGCGTGTCGAACTCGGTGCCGCTCGCCTCGAGCTGGGCGAGCACCTCCTGCGTGCGCCCGGCATCGGCGACCGCTACCGCCCACAGGTCGAAGGCGGCGCGCTTGGTCCTCACTTCCGCAAAGCCGGCCTCGATCAGGAGGCGGCCGAGCCTGAGATCGGTGAAGCCTGTCTTGTGCGCCATGAAGTCGTTGCCCCGGGCGATCGAGGGGCGGAAGCCGTAGAGCATGTCGAGCGGAGTGACCGGGCCGGCCGGCGCCACGTAGGACACGGTCTCCACGCCGCCGGCCAGCGCCGTCTCCAGGATCGCCTGCAGGTCCGGGCAGCGGATCAGCGCGAAGCCGGAACGCTTGAGCACGCGGCGGAATTCGGCCAGGGCGAGCTTCACCTCGTGGTCGTAGAGATGCTCGATATTGTGCGAGGACCAGAGCGCATCGAAGCTCTGGTCGACCACCGCCCGGCGCATGTCGGTGGTGGAGCAGACGATGTCCGGCACGACCCGCGGATCGACGTCCAGGCGCACTTCGCGCCAGCGCTCGGCCGCATGGAAGATCGGGTGAAGACGCTCGATGCCCGGCGCGCCGCAACCGACATGGAGCACGCTTCGGGTCGTCTCGGTGATGCCGTCCAAGTGCTGGTTCCCTCAAGATCAAATGGATCGCCGAGCGCGGCCGGGATCTCTCTCAACCCGAGCAGCCCGGCCCTGGTTCCACCGCCGATCGCTTGAATCGACCATGGAGCGCTAGTCCAGCACGATCCGCCCCGAGGGCGTCAGCTGGTTGCAGCGCCAGATGCTGAAGCGGCGGTCGCTGTCCCAGTCGTAATAGATCAGCGCCTTGACCCGGCCGGCCCGTGCCTGCGCGAGGAATTCCGCTTCGATCTGCCGGACCTGTTCGGCCCGCGCCTGGTCGTTGGAAGGGCAGGTCGTATCCATGTTCTTCACGCCCCACTCCGTGATCCAGCACGGTGCGTGAGCCGGTCCGCCGGTGCCGCAGAGCGTCATCTGGCGGCGCAGATGCGCCTGCCATTGCCGGCCCTCCGGATAGAGATGCAACCCGATGCCGTCGACGAGCTCGAACAGGCCGCGCTGCTTCAGGGCGGCAAGGAAGACCGCGCCGTCGACGGCGTCGCCGCCGGAACGCCCGGCCCAGTCGGGCGGGATGTCGGCAATGCCCGCCGACAGGATCGGAACGCGGGCGAAGGCCTGGCTTGCATCGCGCAGGCGGCGGGCGACCTTGAGCACGCCGACATAATTGTCGAGGCCGCGCTCGAAATCGCTCAGGCCCGGCATGCGCGCGAGCGAGGCGGCGTCATAGACCGTGCCCCGTTCGCCGACATTGAGATCGCCGTTGAAATCGGCCCAGTTCAGCTCGTTGCTGAACTCCACCGCCACCAGGCTGACGCCGGTTCTCTCGATCTCGTGCCAGAGCGCCGAGAAGCGCTGCTCGAAGCGGGCCGGGTCGAGCTGCGAGAGCCGCGGCCGGGCGCTGAAGCGGCGGATCGCCGGGCGCTGCGGCGCGTCGGCCTGCATGTATTCGGGCGCCAGGACACCGATATTGAGGATCACGGCAAGCCCGTTCGCCCGGGCGATCCGGAGCGTCTGGATGCCTTCGGGGGTTGGCCGGACGATGTTGAGCCGCGCCACCTTCACGCCGTTGGCGACCATTTCGCGGATGATCCGCTCGCGCTCGGCCGGCGGCAGGCCGTTCAGGTTCACCCTGTTGACGCCGATCACCACGCCTTGCGTATCGGCCTTGGCAGGCTGGGCGACGAGACCAGTGAGGATCAGCGCCGCGACGAGCAGGAATCGGAACCGCATGTCTCAACTCTCGCTAATGCCCCACTTCGCCGTTCTGGCCGCGCTACATGGCGGGAGGGCGGCGAAAAGCGTGCTTTTGCTTGAGGCTCCGCCCGAAGCCCCCAGGCGACGCCCGCAGCGACGATTGCGCCTCCCGGGCGGGCCGGCGCGCTACCAGAGCTCCTCCTCGATCCGTGCGACGAGATCGTCGGACGCGTCGCCGAACTTGCGGGCGAGCGGCCGCTTCTGATCCTTCAGAAAGACGATGTCGTCGACCTTCTCGAACGTGTAGGGCGCGGGCACCGTGTCCCATTTGGCCAGCACCAGGCTTGGCCGGATCGTCTCGTGCAGGTCGAGCTTGGCGATGGCGGTCTGGAAGAAGGCTTCGTCCGGTATCGCGGAGAAGCGCATGGCCTCGACCAGTCGGGGGTCCTCGGCGACGAGGCCGAGGATCTTCTCGGCGGTCGCGCGCGTCAGCGACCACCATTGGGCGCCCTTGGCGTAGCGGTAGTCCTTCAGGAAGGCGGGGCGCGCAAGCCGCGAGCGCTCGGCTTCGGCGACCAGCTCGGTCAGGTCTTCGTCGAGGTGCCGGTGCAGGAAATGCATGCCGGGGCGCAGCTCGCCGATCCGGGTATCCGGCAGATAGGTGTTCACGATCCTCTGCGCGGTTTCCGATGCCGGCGCGACGAGGTCGGAATCGATGCAGTCGATCCTGAGGTCGAGGATCTCCTTCAGCCGCTGCGGCGAGCAGATCGGATAGGTGTCGCCGGAAATGAGCGTGAAGGTCTCGGTCCCTTCCAGCGTCAGGCCGTGGCGCAGCAGGTCGAGCGCCGCGGCGATCATGGCGTAGGAGCCCCAGCGGATCCGGTGCGACCGGGGCAGCAGGGTGATGTCCTCCGTGGCGAAGGCGTCGCGGTCGGCCGAGGCGTCGACATGGGCGATGACGGCAAAATCCGGCGCGAGCCGGGCGCCGAGCCGCTTGAACAGTTTCGGCGCGCGGTGCGCCAGGATCATGATGCAATGGGCGGACATCTGGTTCCCCGGTCAGTCCATGAAGGACACCGAACTCCACCGGCGCAGGCTATGCCGGAAGACCTCCCGGTTCTTTCCGTAGGAATTGTCGTAGAGCTTGCAGGGCTTGCCGAGGATCGCCGAGGCGATGCTGACGTGCAGGCGGTCGGTGACGACGGCCTGCGCGATCCTGATCGCCTCCACGAAGCACCAGGACGACTTCTCCGAATTGCGCGGCCAGACGCCGAACTCGAACAGCGAGGAGATGTCGACGTCGCCGCCGCCGTGCTTGCCGGTCGATTCGCCGTCGAGGCGGAAGAACCGCATTTCCGCACGGCGCGACAGATCCGCCGTGGTGGCCCCGGCCTCGGCGAGCTTGCCAAGAAAGACGGTCTGGAACTCGGCCGCGTCGGGATCGTTGATGAGGAGCTCTTCGGGATCGAGGTGGAACGCCATGTCGTGGGCGAGCGCCACCTCGCATTTGGGATTGACGTTGATGACGTGGTCGTAGCTCGGGATTTCCCTGCAGATCAGCAGCGTCGAGGCTGGCAGGTCGGCGATCAGATCCTCGTTGCCGCGAATGGTGTGCGGCAGCAGCACGATGCGCTTGGCGCGTCCGGCAAAGCGGGTGAGGGCGTTCCGGATCGTGGCATAGAGCGGTATGAAGTTGCCGCCGCCGCCGAGAATGACGACCTTGCCGTCGACATTCGCCTCGAGCGTGATCGGCTGGTAGGAAATATTCAGTCGGCGAAACAGCTGCATCGTCGCCGTCGAGATCAGCGAATCGCCCGCATTGCCCGAATTCGGCAGGTAGAGCACCTCGGTATTGCGGAACTCGCGCAACAACTCGATGGCTTCGTACTGCCTCAGCCAACGGGAGTTCATTCGATCCATTAGCCTCATTCCCCAGGAATTGGCCGGAAGCGGCCGTTCGATTCGCGTCAGGACGTCATTGAGAGGCCGGGCGACAAGGCGAGATCGAGCCCGGGAGGGAGCTTCAAACCCGTTCGGCCTGGCCGCTTTTCCCATTGCCGTGTGTCGGATTTGTTAAACCCGCCCAGCCTCAGGACACCGTTCCAGGACGCGCATTATGGCAATGCAGCAGGCGTTGTCCATCGGGGATTGAGCAGAAGAGCCGCCACGCGTTATGGTGAAGGCCCGTCACAGGCTTGTTTTCTGGAGAAAATATAGAAGTATTTCCAAAAATTTATCCGGCGGTGGCGGTATCATTTGTCGAGCTATGTCACATCCGTGCCATGTTCGCCCCAATCTTGGCCTTAATCCTCCGGCAGGACTGCTTGTCGAAGGCACCCGACATTTGTTCGGAGGCAGGGCCGCGTGACGGTTCCTGACAGCGCCGGATGCGCATCAGGAGCCGCCATGCCATGCCGCCGGACGCGCCCCGAAAGCGAAGGAACACGTCGCTGTGAGTCTGATCGCCGACGATCATTTCCTCCGGCAGGAATTGCCGAAATTCCGGCCGGCGCTCGCCGCGCTGCTCGTGTTCAGCGCGATCATCACCGTGCTGTTCCTGATCCCGTCCATCTACATGTACCAGGTGTTCGAGCGGGTCATGCAGAGCCGGAACATCTCCACCCTGGTCTTCCTGTCGCTGATCGCGGCGGCGCTCACCGTCATCTGGACAGCGCTCGAAGTGGTGCGGCTGCGCATCCTCGCCCAGGTCGCCAACGCGCTCGACGAGAGCATCAGCACCCGCGTCTTCGACGCGGTGAACCGGCAGACCAAGGCGCTGAACGCCGATGCCCGCACCATGGTGGTGCAGGATCTGGCGATCCTGCGCGACTTCATTTCCGGCAACCTGCCGATCCAGTTCATGGATCTGTGCTTCGTGCCGCTGATCGTGATCGCGGTCTTCCTGTTCCACCCGCTCATGGGCTGCGCGCTGCTCGCCCTGAGCTTCGTCGTCGTCGGCCTGTCCTACTGGACGCAGCGCGCCGCCCGCCACGAGGTCCGGCAGTCGCTGGTCGCGTCCTCGCGCGCCAGCGAATTCGCCCGCACCGTCATGGCGACCTCCGAGCCGGCGCGCGCCATGGGCATGATGCCGGCGCTCACCGAGCGCTGGCGGCGCGAGGTGCGCACCGGCCTCGGCTGGCAGGAGGCGGCGAGCCGGCACACGGCGCTGCCGTCCTCGCTGCTCAAATATATCCGGCATCTCTACACGCCGATCATGCTCTGCGTCGGCGTCCTCCTCTTCCTGGCCGAGCAGGTCGGCCCGGGCGTCATCTTCGCCGCCGTCATGGTGGTCGGCCGCGCCATCCAGCCGGTCGACGCGATCGCCAACAACTGGCGCAGCTTCTGGAGCGCGCACATGTCGATCGACCGGATCAACCGGCTGCTGCGCGACATCGGGCCGCCGCGGGCCAAGATCGCGCTGCCGGCGCCGGACGGTCCGCTGCAGGTGTCGCGCATCGTCGCGACCCCGTCGGACCGCGACAATATCGTGCTCACCGACGTGTCCTTCGCCGTCCCGCCCGGCACGATCACCGCGGTGGTCGGTTCGAGCGGCGCGGGCAAGTCCTCGCTCGCCAAGGTGCTGGTCGGCGCCTGGGGCGTGCGCAAGGGCTCGATCACGCTCGACGGCCATGACCTGACCCATTGGGACCAGGACCGGCTCGGCCGCCACATCGGCTACGTGCCGCAGGACGTCGTGCTGCTGCCGGGCACGCTCGCGGAGAACATCGCGCGGTTCGATCCGCTCGGCGGCGACGCCGACGCCAAGGTGATCGAGGCGGTGAAGCTCGCCGGCATCCAGGACATCGTCGGCAGGCTGCCGGACGGGCTCAACACCCGGATCGGCCCGACCGGCCATGTCCTCTCCGGCGGTCAGCGCCAGCGCGTCGCCCTGGCGCGCGCGGTCTATGGCGACCCGAGCCTGATCGTGCTCGACGAGCCGAACTCCAATCTCGATGCGATCGGCGAGAAGGGACTCGCCGAGACGCTGGAAGCCCTGCGCGACCGTGGCGCCATCGTCATTCTGGTGACGCATCGGCTCAACATGCTCAGCTATTGCGACCACGTGCTGGTGATGAACAGCGGGACCGTCCATGCCTTCGGCCCGCGTGATCATGTCGTCAGCCGCCTCTCGCTCGGCCAGCCGGTCCGCCAGATCGGCCAGCAGAAGAGTACGGTGGGCGAGGCCGGGTCCACGGCCGCTTGAGACAATCGAGGGCATTCTGATGTCGGTCACTGAACTCGCAGCACCGCCACATGCGGCCATTCCCATGCCGTCGACCAACTGGCGGCGCACCGTGCGGATCGGCTACGGCATCGTCATCGGTGCCTTCGGCACCTTCGTCGCCTGGGCGAGCCTGGCCCGCCTCGACGGCGCGGCGATCGCCAACGGCGTGGTGGCGAGCGAAAGCTACCGGCGCACCGTCCAGCACCTGGAGGGCGGCATCGTCCAGGAGATCCTGGTGCGCGACGGCGACCGGGTGAAGGCGGGCCAGGTGCTGCTCAAGCTCGACCCGACGCGGGTCACCGCGCAGGGCGATCTGTTCGGCAACCAGCTCGCCATCTTCGGCGCGCAGGAAGCGCGCCTGCTCGCCGAGTTCGAGGGCCGCGACAGCTTCGAGTTTCCCCCCGACGTCCTGGCGCGGCAGAACGATCCCGCGGTCAAGCCGGTCATCGACGACCAGCGCCGCCTGTTCGAGAGCCGGCGGCGGGCGGTGAACGGCAATGTCCAGATCGCCGAGGCGCAGATCGAGCAGGCGCGCCGCGAGATCGACCAGGTCGCCTCCGAGATGCAGACGGCGCGCGCCACGCTCGAACAGGTGGAGGCCGAGCTTGCCCAGCTCCGGCCCCTGTTCGCGCGCCAGCTGGTGCCCACCACCCGCATCGCGCCGATGGAGCGCGAGCGCCTGCGGCTGACCGGCACCATCAATACCGGCAACATCCAGACCGCCAAGCTGAAGGAGCGCTTGTCGGAGGCCGAACTCAGGCGCCAGCAGGTGCTGCAGCAATACCGCGAGGAAACCTCGTCCCAGCTCGTCGACGTGCGCAAGCTCCTGAACGACACGCGCCAGCAGATGCTGCTCAGCGCCGACAGCCAGCGCCGCGCCGACATTCGGGCGCCGATCGACGGTACCGTCCAGCAGTTGCGCATCTTCACCGTCGGCGGCGTCGTCCGGCCGGGCGATCCGATCCTCGACGTGGTGCCGGCCAACGACGTGCTGGTGGTGCGGGCGCGCGTGCTGCCGAACGATGCCGACCGGGTCAGCGAAGGCATGCATGCGGAAGTGAAGTTCCCCGCCTTCAACTATGTCGGCACCCAGGTCATCCGCGGCGAGGTCCGCTCGCTATCCCGCGACCGGATCATGGATGACGGCCAGAAGGATCCCTATTTCGCGACCGAGGTCGTGGTCGACCGCACGACCATTCCGCCGACCATCGCCCAGCGGCTCAGCGCCGGCATGGTCGCCGACGTCATCATTCCGACCGGCGAGCGTTCGGTGATGACCTATCTGCTCCGGCCGATCATGGATCGCTGGACGGCAGGCATGCGCGAGAGGTGACCGCTTGACCTCGCCTTTCGAAGCGACCTGGACGCCGCGCGATCGGGGGCTGGGCAAGGAGCGGCCATGCTGACCGGCCATCTCGACCATGTCGGTATCGACCGGATCGCCGGCTGGGCGCGGGACGAGGCCGATCCTGCGCGCCGCCTGGTGCTCGAACTCTATGACGGCGACCGGCCGATCGTACGCTTCGTCGCCGACCGGATGCGGACCGACCTCGCCGGCGCCGGGCTCGGCGACGGGCGGTATGGCTTCTGGCTGTCGCTGCCGGCCGGGCTGTTCCCCATGCCGGTCCATCGGATCGGTGTCCGTTTCGTCGACACCGGCGCCGATATCGGCGGGTCGCCCCGCCATCTCTACCGGGCCGATCCGGCGCTCGACGAGGATTTCTCCGCTTTCGTCGATGCCCAGATGGATGCGGCCATCGCCGCCGCCGAACGACCGGAGCAGCTCGAGCCGCTGATTGCCTTCGCAACCAGCCTGACCTCGCGGCTGGTCGGCGCGATCGACAGGTTCGACACGCTCAACCGCAGCACACCGCTGCGCGACATTGCGCTATCAACCTTGCCCGACCGTCTGCGTCGCTCGGCTGACAAGCTCGCCGGCGGCCCGAAGCCGGTTCACGTGCCGCTGCATCCCGACCCGCGCGTCTCGGTCGTCGCCGCCTCCAGCGGTCGGCTGGGCGACGACCATGGGCTGATCCGCTCGCTGGTGGAGACCTCGACCGGCATTCCTCTGGAGATCATCGTCGTCGACAATTCCGGCGTGGTCGAAACGACGCTTCTGCCCTTCCTCCTGCGCGGCGGCGCGCGGGTGGTCCGCGTCGCGCGATCGGCACCGGCCGCCGGCAGCTCCGCGCTCATCGCCGCCTATGCCGAAGGCCAGCGTCTGGCGCGCGGCGAGATCCTGGTCTTTCTGAGCGGCCTTGCCAGCCTTGCCGACGACGCGCTCGCCACGCTCGTCGAGACGCTCGACCGGGCAGGGCCGTCGGCCCTGGTGGCGCCACGTCTCGTCGATGCCGACGGGCTCGTCCGCTCGGCTGGCCTCGCCGTCGATCCGCTCGGCAACAAGTCGCCGGTCGGCCAGGGGGCCGACGCGGCGCTCACCCGGTTCCGTGTCCTGCGCCCGGCCGACGACGTCGCGCTGAATGCCCTCGTCATCCGGCGCGAGGCGCTTCTCGCCCAGGGCGGCTTCGAGGCGCTGGAAAGCCTCGAGGACTACGCCACCACCGACCTTGCCTTCGTCCTGCGCGCCGCCGGCGGCGCCGTGCTGGTACAGGGAGCGGCGGAGGCGGTGCTGGCCGGCCCGCTCGCCGGCATCGCGATGAGGAGCGCCGGCCGCAGCCGGTTCCTTGCCCGCTGGACGGGCACCTTGCCGCGGATCGGCGAGGAGGCGGCCGGCGAGGCGCGGACCGTCCTGTTCATCGACGAGCATTTCCCCGCGCCCGACGAGGACGCCGGCTCCGTTGCCGTGTTCAGCCATGCCAGGGCTTTTGTCAGGCTCGGCTATCGTGTCGTCTTCGTCGCGACCGAGCGGGCCGGGCACGCGGCGGCGCGAGCCCAGCGCCTGCGCGCCCGCGGCATCGAGGCCGAGGACGGCATCGGCAGCATGGAGCAGTTCCTGGCGACCCGGGCCAATCAGTTCGATGTCGTCTATGTCCATCGTTTCCATGTGGCGCGGCAGGTGCTGGAGGCGGCGCGTGGCGCCAATCCCAAGGCAAGGATCCTGTTCAGCCTGGCCGACCTGCACCACATCCGCGAGGAGCGGGCGCGGGCCGTCACCGGCCAGGGCGACGACCACGCGATCGCGGCGACACGGGCCGACGAGCTCTCCGCGATCGCCGCGGCGGATGTCACCATCACCCATTCGGACTGGGAGCGCGACTACATTGCCGACCATCTGCCGGAGGCGCGCGTGGCGGTCGCCCTGTGGGATCTTCCGGGCCTGCCGGTCCGGACGCCTTTCGCCGAGCGGCAGGGGCTCTGTTTTCTCGGCAGCTATCGCCACGCCCCGAACGGCGATGCCATTGTGCACTTCATGACGGCCGTCTGGCCGCGGACCGCCGAAGCGGTCAGGCGGGACGGCCTCGACATTGTCGGTGCCTATACCGATGCGCTGAAGCTGGGCGCCTTGCCGGACGACATCAGGCTGGTCGGTTATGTCGCCGACATCGCGGCCTATCTCGACCGCAAGCGGCTGATGGTGGCGCCGCTGCGGTTTGGCGCGGGGGTCAAGGGCAAGGTCCTGCTCGCTCTGTCGCAGGGCCTGCCCTGCATCATGAGTCCGATCGCCGCCGAGGGCATCCCGCTCTCGGCGGAGCTGACGGAGGCGCTGGTCGCCGCCGACGACGATACATTCAAGGCGAGGATCGAGGCGCTCTATGCCGATCCGGAGCGCTGGCAGACGGTGTCCGAAGCCGCGGTCGACTGGGCACGCAGGACCTTGAGCGAGGAGGCGGTCACCCGAGCTCTCGCGGATGCGCTTGCCGACGCGCCGGCCGCGGCCGGTCCGGCTCACGCCCCCGCGCCGGTCGCCGCCAAGGCGTTGGCCTGAGCGCCGGGATGAGAGGGGGCCTCATGCGAGTTCTCGTCACCGGCGGAGCGGGCTTCATCGGATCGGCGGTCTGCCGTCATCTCGTCGGCGCCGGCATCGGTGTCGTGAACGTCGACAAGCTCAGCTACGCCGCAAACCTTGCCTCGCTCGCTTCGGTCGCCGACGATCCGCTCTATGCCTTCGAGCGGCTCGACATCTGCGATCGGGCGGGCCTCGACCGTATCTTCGACCGCCATGCCCCGGACGCGGTCATCCATCTTGCCGCCGAGAGCCATGTCGACCGCTCGATCAGCGCAGCCGGGGCTTTCGTCGCGAGCAATATCGTCGGCACGTTCACGCTGCTGGAGGCAACGCTCGCGTTTCTCGGGCGGGCATCCCGCGCACGGCGGGAGGCCTTCCGCTTCCTGCATGTCTCGACCGACGAGGTCTATGGTTCGCTCGGCGAGGGCGGGGCCTTCACTGAGACGAGTCGCTACGATCCGAGCTCGCCCTATGCGGCGAGCAAGGCGGCTTCGGACCATCTCGTCATGGCCTGGCATCGCACCTACGGGCTGCCGGCGATCATCTCGCACTGCTCGAACAATTACGGGCCCTACCACTTCCCGGAAAAGCTCATTCCGCTGACCATCCTCAACGCGCTGGAGGGCAGGGAGCTGCCGGTCTACGGCGCGGGGCTGAATGTGCGCGACTGGCTTCACGTCGAGGACCATGCACGCGCGCTCGCCCTGCTGCTCGCCCGCGGCCGCGTCGGCGAGACCTACAATATCGGCGGCGGCTGCGAGCGGCGGAACATCGACGTGGTCAGAGGGATCTGCGCGCTGATGGACCGGCTCGCGCCGAAGCCTTTCGCCCATGCGACGCTGATCCGTCATGTCGCCGACCGGCCGGGCCACGATCTGCGCTACGCCATCGACGCCGGCAAGATCGGCGTCGAGCTCGGCTGGCGGCCCGTCGAGAGTTTTGACAGCGGCCTCGAGCGCACCGTGCGCTGGTATCTCGACCGGCGCGACTGGTGGGAACCGTTGAGGCACGGCGTCTATGGCGGCGAGCGGCTCGGCCTCGTCGTATCGCAGGCCGAGCCGGTGCCCTGAACGTCGGCCGTCACGACTTGTCCCGCCCGCGAGCGGGACGAACTGCACGGATCAGGACGACACCGGTCGTCAACGGGGGGCTGATAGTCTGGCCGTCGCCATGCACAGTCGCGCGGCGGCGGCTGACGAGAGGCGGAGATGGGTACGGCAAGCCATGGGAGCGGCATCATGAAGGGCATCATCCTCGCCGGCGGCAACGGCACACGCCTGCATCCGATGACCCTCGTCTCGTCGAAGCAGCTCCTGCCGGTCTACGACAAGCCGATGATCTATTATCCGCTGTCGACGCTGATGCTCGCCGGCATCCGCGAGATCCTGATCATCACGACGCCGCAGGATCGCTCGGCTTTCGAAGGGCTGCTCGGTGACGGTCGGCGCTGGGGCCTGCAGCTCTCCTATGCCGTCCAGCCGCGGCCGGAAGGCCTTGCCCAGGCCTTCATCATCGGGGCGGACTTCATTGCCGGCGGGCCCTGTGCGCTGGTTCTCGGCGACAATATCTATTACGGCCACGGCCTGCCGCTGCGCCTCGCCGCGGCCGCGCGGCGGACGGAAGGCGCAACCGTCTTCGCCTATCACGTCACCGATCCGCAGCGTTACGGCGTGGTCGCCTTCGACGCCGACGGCAAGGCGCTGTCGATCGAGGAGAAGCCGGCGCGCCCGCGATCGAACTGGGCGGTCACGGGGCTCTATTTCTACGATGCCGAGGTGGTCGAGATCGCCCGCGCGATCCGCCCTTCTGCGCGCGGGGAACTGGAGATCACCGACGTCAACGGCGCCTATCTCGCGCGCGGCAAGCTCACCGTCGAGCGGCTCGGCCGCGGTTTCGCCTGGCTCGACACCGGCACGCCCGACAGCCTCCTGGAGGCGAGTGAATTCGTCCGGGCCCTGGAGAAGCGCCAGGGCTTCCGCATTTCGTGCCCCGAGGAAATCGCCTACCAGCTCGGCTATATCAGCCGCGACGAGTTCGCCGCCCTCGGCGAAGCTCTGTCGCACAGCGACTATGGCCGCTATCTCCTGAGCCTCGTCGGCTGACGGCGCGCATGGCGGTGGCGGGCGCGGTCAGACGGCGCCCGGTGCCGGCGCGGGGGCCGCCGCCTCGCCCGGCAAACGCCGGGCGAAGGCCCGCGCCATGGACAGCTTCACCGACAGGACGTGCTGGCGCATCAGCGCCTCGGCCTCGCGCGGCTCGCGGCCGAGGATCGCATCATAGATCCGATGGTGCAGGGCATGGCGCTGGCGCATGTCGTCGAGGTCGAAGGCGACGATATTGTGAGCCGAGGCCTGCGGCACGCGCTGGCAGAGCCGCACCACGTCCCTGACGAGGCTCGACCCTGCGGCCTCGTGGATCGTGCCGTGGAAGATCTCGTTGGCCGCGGCATAGGCGGCACGGCGGGCGGCCGGCTCGGCTCCGTCGGCGAGCGCAGCGTCGCCCGCGGCGAGCGAGGCGTCGAGTGAAGCGCGCTGGGCCTCGCTCAGGCCGCGCTCGGCCGCCAGCCGCGCCGCCAGGCCCTCGGCGAGCGCCCGCATCTCATAGGCGTCGACGATCGTCGCAAGCGACTGCTCGGGAACGGTGAAGCCCTTGTTGGGCGTGTAGTGGAGCAGGCCTTCGCCGGCGAGCATCTGCAAGGCCGAGCGCAGTGGCGTGCGCGAGACCTCGAGCGACCGGCTCAGATGCACTTCGTTGAGGCGGCTCGCCGGCGCGAACTGCCCGTCGAGCAGGGCCTGGCGCAGCTGTTCGACCAGCGCGCCGGAGCGGGGCCGCCGACCCTGACCGGCCTGGATGCTGGAGGCTTTCGCCATCGGCCCTGATTCACCTTTCATCGTTGGGCAGGGAATGTCCGTTCTGGGGCTGGCGGCCGGGGCGGTCAAGGGACGCCAACCGCCGATCCCGCGCGATATGCATCAACTTGCGTGTCTGGTCGTCAAAATTGTACACACTTTGTCGTTGACAATGAATAATTGTGCGCACATTCTCATGAGCAACACGGTGCCGATGCTCGCCGCATCGAGCCGATTTTTCTCTGGGAGGATGAGGATCGTGCAGATCCAGCAGCGCAAATTCATCGTCGCGCCCGAGCCGGTCGTGCTGCCGGTGACGGGCGAGGACGCCGTCTTCGCGGTCCGCAGGCTCTACTGCGTCGGCCGCAACTATGTCGACCATATCAGGGAGATGAAGGAGGGCGACGAACGCGATCCGCCCTTCTTCTTCCAGAAGCCGGCCGACGCCATCGTGCTGGACGGCGAGGCCGTCGCCTATCCCGCCTTCACCGACGATTTCCAGCATGAGGTCGAGCTGGTCGCCGCGATCGGCAGGGGCGGCCGCGACATTCCGGTCGCGCAGGCGCTGGAGCACGTCTTCGGTTATGCCGTCGGCATCGACCTGACGCGCCGCGACCGCCAGCGCGAGGCGCGCGAGGCGCGCCTTCCCTGGGAGGTCGGCAAGTCGTTCGACCGGTCGGCGCCCTGCGGTCCGATCCATCCGGCGGCGGCGGTCGGGCATATTGGCGCCGGCACCATCGCGCTCAGCGTCAACGGCGTGGTCAGGCAGACCGGCGACATCGGGCAGATGATCTGGAACGTCGCGGAGATCGTCGCCAATCTGTCGCGCCACTACGCGCTGGCGCCCGGCGACCTCGTCTTCACCGGTACGCCCGCCGGCGTCGGGCCGGTGGTCCCCGGCGACCGCCTGGAGGCGACCGTCGCGGGCCTTGCGCCGCTGGTCATCACCATTGCCGAGCAGGAGCGCTGACATGCTGCCGACGGAACGCATCGCCTATTCGGCCATTGCCGACCGGCCCGCTCTGGCGTTGCCGGACAAGGCCCGGCTCGCGGTCTGGGTGATCGTCAACATCGAGGAATGGAACGCGCGCGAGCCGATGCCGCGCACGGTGCTGACGCCGCCGGCCGGCGGCTCGCCGAGCCCCGACATTCCCAACTGGGCCTGGCACGAATACGGCAACCGCGTCGGCTTCTGGCGCATGCTGCCGGTCTTCGACGCGCTGAAGATCCGCGCCGTGCTGGCCATCAACGGTTCGGCGATCGGCACCTACGAGCCGATCGCGCGCGCCGCCCGCGACCGCGGCTGGGAATTCATCGGCCACGGCTTCACCCAGAAGAACATGCAGAAGGTCGCCGACGAGCGCGAGGACATCGTGAGGACCACCGAGGCGATCCGCGCCTATGTCGGCAGGCCGCCGCGCGGCTGGCTGGGACCGGGCCTCACCGAGACCTGGGAGACGCCGGACATCCTGGTCGAGCAGGGCTACGACTATGTCTGCGACTGGGTGCTGGACGACCAGCCGGTCGAGCTGAAGACGCGCTCGGGCCCGATCGTCAACGTGCCCTATACCCAGGAATGCAACGATGTCGCGATGATGCTGATCCAGCATCACAAGGCCTCGGAATATCGCGACCGCGCGATCGACCAGTTCGAGCAGCTCTACGCCGACGCCGAAGGCTCGGCGCGCGTCATGGCGCTGGTCGTGCATCCCTACATCATGGGCGCGCCGCATCGCCTGCGCTATTTTCGCGAAGCCCTTCAGCACATTGCCGCGCGGCCCGGGGTCGCCTTCATGACCGGCGAGGAGATCCTCGACTGGTACCGGGCGCCGCGCGCCGGCTGACGCCGCACGATCCGACGAGGCGGACCGCGCGTCAAGACGCGGCCGTAACGGGATGAAACCTTCAAGATGCCCGTGCGACAGCCGGGCCGGCCGCAAGGAGGCCATGATGAACGAGGCAACCACTGCCGCGGCGCCCGCGCGCGCCGGTGCCGATCCCGACACGCGCCTTGTCGTGCTGCTGATGTTCGGCGTGCTGCTGCTGTCCTATGTGATCAATGCCATGGACCGGCAGATCTTCCCGCTGCTGGCCGCCGACGTCAGGCGCGACTACGGCTTCTCGCTTGCCGATACCGGCCTGCTCTCCACCATCTTCACGCTCGGCATGGCGGTTGCCGGCTGGCCCACCGGCTATCTCCTGGCGCGCTATTCGCGCAAGGCGGTGCTGCAGATCGGCATCGCCATCTTTTCGGTGGGAACGGTGCTCACCGCCTATGCCGCCGGAATGGCCGACATGCTGGTCTACCGTGCTGCCACCGGCATCGGCGAGGCGATGCAGCTGACCGCGCTGATCGCCGTCGCGACCAGCTATTTCGTGCGCTATCGCGCGGTCGCCGTCGGGGCCATCAACGCCTCCTTCGGCGTCGGCGCGATCCTGGGGCCGATCGCCGCCGCCATGCTGCTACAGCTCGAAGGCACCTGGCGCGGCCCGATCATCGGCTTCGGCCTGATCGGTTTCGTCGCCATGGCGGCGATCTGGCTCTGCGTCTCGCCGGCTCTGACCGAGGTCGTCGACCGGCGCGACGGGCGGGCCGCCATGGGCGGCGCCGCGAGCCTTGCCAACCGCAACACGGTGCTGCTGACCGTGCTCAGTGTCATCGGCGGCCTGATCATCTACGGCTATCTCGGCATGTATCCGACCTTCCTGCGCGAGGAGCTCAAGTTCTCGCCGGCCGATACCGGGCGCGTCATGAGCATCTACGGGCTCGGCGTGCTCGCCTCGCTCGTCGGCGGCTGGCTCGGCGACCGCTTCTCGCCGCGCCTCGTGTTGGGAGCCGCCTTCCTCGCGGCGGCGGCGCTCGGCTATTTCATCTTCCAGGGCGCGACGGCCTTTGTCGCGCAGGCCGCGCTCTCCTTCGTCTGGGGCTTCGTCATCAGCGGCACGATCTACGTCAATCTCGCCGGCTATCACGTGAAGGCGGTGGTGCCGTCCGAGGCCGGCCGCGCCACCGGCATCTTCGTCACCAGCCTCTACGGCGCGGGCGCCTTTGCCGGCTATCTCATCGGCTTCATCGCCGGCAAGGCGGGCTGGGTGAGCGCCGGGCTTGTCCAGATTTCGTGCCTCGCGCTCGTCGGCGCGCTGCTGTCGCTGGCGCTCAGGCCGCAGGCGATGGCCGGGGCGCGGCGCTGACCCCCCCTCAGGTCACCCGCTTGCGCTCGGCGAAGGCCGGCGCCTGCCAGAGGCCGGTCGCCATGATCTTTTCGAGCACGGCGACCGCCGCCCAGACATCCTCGAAGCGGGTATAGAGCGGGGTGAAGCCGAAGCGCAGGATGTCGGGTGCCCGGAAGTCGCCGATCACGCCGCAGGCGATCAGCGCCTGCATGATCTCCCAGCCCTTCGCGTGGGTCAGCGCGACCTGGCTGCCGCGCCCGTCGGGATCACGCGGGCTGATGACGGCAAGGCCGTGGCCGGCGAGGCGCGTTTCGACGAGGCTGATGAACAGGCTGGTCAGCGCGACCGACTTGGCGCGCACCAGGTTCATGTCGGCCGCCTCGAAGATCTTCAGGCTCTCGATCAGCGGCAGGTAGGAGAGGACCGGCGGCGTGCCGCAGCGGAACTTCTCGATGGTGGCCGCCGGCCGGTAGTCGATCTCGAAGGCGAAGGGCGCGGCATGGCCCTGCCAGCCGGTCAGCGGGCTCTCGATGCCGTCGAGATGGCGCGCCGCGACGAACAGCCAGGCCGGGCCGCCGGGGCCCGAATTCAGATATTTGTAGGTGCAGCCGACGGCGAAATCGACGCCCGCGCCATTCAGGTCGACCGGCAGGGCGCCGAGCGAATGGCAGAGATCCCAGATGACGAGCGCGCCGGCGGCATGGGCGGCCCGGGTGAGACGCGCCATGTCGCGCAGCTGGCCGGTGCGGTAGTTGACGTGCGACAGGCAGACCACCGCCGTGTCGCCGTTGATGAGCGCCTCGACCGAGGCATCGTCGTCAGCGGCGAGCGCGAGATGCGCATGCCGGTGCACATTGGCGATCGCGCCCTGCAGGATATGGATGTCGGTCGGAAAGTTGTTGCGCTCGGATATGACCCCGGTCCGGCCGGGCCTCAGGCCCATGGCGGCGCAGAACACCTTGAACAGGTTGACCGAGGTGGAATCGCTGACCAGCACCTCGCCGCTCGCCGCGCCCATGAGCGGCGCCAGCCGGTCGCCGACGATGACCGGCAGCATGTGCCAGTCGCGCTCGTTCCAGCTGCGGATCAGCCCTTTGGCCCAGCCGTCCTCGAGCGCTTCGGCAAGCGTCGCCGGCACCGTGCGCGGCATGGCGCCGAGCGAATTGCCGTCGAGATAGATGTCGTCGGGCGGAAGCGCGAAATGGTCGCGCAGCCCGGCCAGAGGGTCCTGCCGGTCTCGCTCGATCGCCGCCATCCTGTCGGGCGTCGTGGCAAGGCGCACCGCCCGGGCGGCTTCGACCTCGGCATGCATCGGCAGATCTCCCTCAGAGCCGCGCCGACGTTAGCCGAGCAACCCGGCCGCGGCCAGCCCGAACGAGCACGCTTCGCCCAGTCGACACCGCGGAATAGATCGTTCTTCTAAAAGAACGATGGCTCAGAGACCATTTCCCTTTCATGTTCTATATGTGAGACAGATTTCTTCCAAAATCTATCGCGAATGACACCACAGGCCGGAAGATTTTTGTCTCACTCTTGCCAAATATGCGCAAAAATGGTGCATTTTTGGAAATTGAGAGGCCGAACTTCTCCTTCGGGCGTGAACAGGAGAATCCTTCTTCCTGGCTGGATTGTTCGTCAAAAAGAACATTCTGGTTGACTTGACCGGCTCCCGGCAGAACACTTGGGCTCATTCCGCGGGGTGCGGCCGAGAGGTTCGGCGGACCCGAAGCGGAGCTTCTATTGAACGCCCCGACGCGGCGGACCGGCGGTAGCCGGCCAGCGTCGGCTGCGTCGACGGATGCGCACGGACAAGGCGACGACCGAAGCCGGGCTGACGAAGCCGCGGGGCGGCGGCGCCATGCCCGGAGCAGGCGGCGGCGCCATGACAGGGAAAGCTTTCATACGATGCGTGCAGTGGTCCTGAGAGAACATGGCGGTCTCGACCGCCTCCGCCTGGAGCCGGAGTTTCCGACGCCGACTGCGGGCGAGGGCGACGTCGTGCTGCGCGTTCGCGCCAGCTCGCTCAACTACCACGACGTGTTCACACGGCGCGGCATGCCGGGCATCAAGATCCCGTTTCCGGTCATCATCGGCCTCGATGTGGTCGGCGAGATCGCCGAGATCGGTCCGGGCGTCACCGGCTGGAAGGTCGGCGATCGCGTGCTGGTCGACCCCATCAACCGCGTCGAAGGCGGGCTCATGGGCGAGACGGTCAATGGCGGACTCGCCGAATATTGCCGCGCTCGCGCCCACCAGCTGATCGCCATTCCCGACACGGTCTCCTTCGAGCAGGCCGCGGCGCTGCCGGTCGCCTATGGCACGGCGCTGCGCATGATGACGACCATCGGCAAGGTTTCCGCCGGCGAGAAGGTGCTCATCCTCGGCGCCAGCGGCGGCGTCGGCGTCTGCTGCGTGCAGCTCGCCAAGCTCGCCGGCGCCCATGTGATCGCGGCGGCCGGGTCGCAGGACAAGGCCGACCGGCTGCTCGCGCTCGGCGCCGACGAGGTCATCCTTTATCGCGACGAGGACTTCCTGAAAGTCATCCACGAGCGGCACGGCAAGCCGCAGCGCCGCCGCCACGACAAGAGCGGCGGTGTCGACGTCGTGGTCAACTTCACCGGCGGCGACACCTGGGTGAAATCGCTGCGCACGCTGAAGCTCGGCGGCCGGCTGCTCACCTGCGGGGCGACGGCGGGCTACGCGCCCACCGAGGACATCCGCTTCATCTGGACCTTCGAGCTGCAAATCCTCGGCTCCAACGGCTGGGAACCCGACGACATCCTGCGCCTGTTCGAACTGGTCGGCTCGGGCCAGCTGAAAGTGCCCGTCGACCGGACCTATCCGCTCGACCAGGCGGTCGAGGCCCTGCGGGTCATCGAGGACCGCGAGGTCATCGGCAAGGTCGTGGTGACGCCATGACCGAAGCGACCGCCACCCTGGCGAAGCCGGCTTCGGCCGCGCCCTTGAGCGTCGCCGCGCTGCAGGCCAAGCTCGACGGCTCGCCGTTCAGCGCCTTTCTCGGCCTGACCGTGATTGCCGCCGATGCCGCACGCGAGGAGATCACCATCCGCGCGCCGTTCCGGCCGGAGCTCGAGCGCGGCGCCGGCACGAGGCAATGGCACGGCGGCCCCATCGCTTCGGTCATCGACACGGTCGGCGACTTCGCCCTGATCATGCTGATCGGCCGCGGCCTGCCGACCATCAATTTCCGCGTCGACTATCTCAGGCCGGCGATCGGCACCGACCTCGTCGTCACCGCCCGCGTCCGGCGCAACGGACGCAGCGTCGGCGTCTCCGACGTCGACGTCTTCGACGAGCGCGGCACGCTGCTGGCGATCGGCCGCGCGAGCTACGCCACCCAGGACAAGAACTGACAGCGCGCCGGGCCCGACCTGCGGTTCCGCGGCCGGCGCGGCTTGAAAGGTGAAGAGAATGTTCAGCCTCTCCCGACGCAATCTTCTCGCCGGCGCCGCCGGCAGCGTCATCGCGGTCGCGGCCGATGGCAGCCGCGCCGTCTTCGCCCAGGGGACGACAGCCGCGCCGAAGCGCGGCGGCACCCTGACGGCCACCTGGGGCGGCCTCGAACCGCAATCGCTGTTCGTGCCGCCGGGCGGCGGCTCCAGCCCCTATTTCACCTCGACCAAGGTGCATGAGCGGCTGCTCCGGCTGAACAACGACCTGGCCTTCGAGCCGGTGCTCGCGCTCGACGTGACGCCCGCGGAGGACTTCCGCAGCTACACCATCAAGCTGCGTCCCGGCGTCGTCTGGCACGACGGCAAGCCGTTCACCGCCGACGACGTGGTGTTCAGCGCGCTCTCCTACTGGAAGCCGATCTCGGCGGGCGTCGCGCTGAAGGCGCTGAGCCATGCCGAAGCGGTCGACCCGACCACCGTGCGCCTGACTTTCGATGCCGCCGTGCCCGACTTCTTCCTGAAGTCGATCCTGGCCGGCAAGTCCGGCCTCGTCATCGCCCGGCACCTCTATGAAGGCCGCGACATCCTGACCAACCCGGCCAACAACGCTCCCGTCGGCACCGGGCCCTTCAAGGTCAAGGAATGGGTGCGCGGCAGCCATGTCGAATTCGTCCGCAACGAGCGCTACTGGGATCCGCAGCTGCCCTATCTCGACCGCCTGGTGATCCGCTGGTGGCGCGATCCCGCCTCGCGCTCGGCCGCCTTCGAAGCCGGCCAGCTCGACATCGGCGTGTTCAACCCGACGCCGGCGCCCGACATCAAGCGCCTCGGCGCGACCGGCCGCTTCACCTCGACCACCAAGGGCTACGACAATTCGGCCTGGGTCTCGACCATCGAGTTCAATTCGCGCCGCGACATCGTCAAGCGCGCCGAGGTGCGGCGTGCCATCAACCATGCGATCGATCGCAGCTTCATTGCCGAGACCATCTTTTTCGGGTTGGCAAAGCCCGCCGCCGGGCCGATCCCGAGCAGCAATGCGCTGTTCTTCAACAAGAACGTGCCGGCCTATGCCTTCGACGTGAAGAAGGCCGGCCAGCTGCTGGATGCCGCCGGCCTGCCGGTGCGCAACGGCAGCCGCTTCAGGCTCACCGTCGTGGCCGCGGGCTGGTTCGAGGAGAACGTCAAGCTCGGCCAGTACGTCAAGCAGGCGCTGGAGGACATCGACATCGCCGTCGACCTCGCCATTCCCGACCGGGCGACGTCGCTGAAGCGCATCTATGCCGACTACGACTACGACATCGCCCTCTCCAACAATTCCGGCGCGGTCGAGCTGGTGCCGCAATGGACGCAGTTCGTCACCACCGACGGCATCCTCAAGGGCGCCGCCTTCCGCAATGCCAACGGCTATTCCAATCCGCGCGTCGACGAGATCGTCGCCCGTCTGTCGGTGGAGATCGACCCGGCCAAACGGGCCGCGCTGGCGCACGAGCTGCAGACGGTGCTCGCCACCGACCTGCCCTGGACCTCGCTGGTCGAGATCGAATCCGTGACGGTCGCCCGCTCGGACGTGCGCGGCCACTCGCAATTTGCCGACTTCATGGGCGAGAGCTGGGGCAATGTCTGGCTCGATCGCTGACGGACGGGGCACGGCCATGGGCCGGATCCTCGCACGGCGCCTTGCCCAGATCGTCCCGCTGCTGCTGGGCGTCATCGTGCTGAACTTCGCGCTCATCCAGCTCGCGCCGGGCACGTTTCTCGACGTGATGACGGCCGAGCAGCAGGTCAGCGATCCCGCGCTGATCGAGCGGCTGCGCGTGCTCTACGGCATGGACCAGCCGGCGATCGTCCAGCTCGGCAAATATATCTGGTCGGTGCTGACCCTCGATTTCGGCTTTTCCTACCGCCAGAACGCGCCCGTCCTGGACGTCATCCTGCAGCATTTGCCGGCGACCGTGATCCTGATGCTGGCGAGCATCGCCATCGCCCTGGTGGTCGGCGTCACCGCGGGTGTCGTCGCCTCGGTGAAGGTCAATACCATCTGGGACAACCTGATCTCGCTCGGCGCGGTGTTCTTCTTCGCCGCGCCGACCTTCTGGCTGGGCATCATGCTCACCGTGCTGTTCGCGGTGAAGCTCGGCTGGCTGCCGGTCGGCGGCATGCGCACGATCGGCTCGTCCGGTGGACCGATCTTCGATGCGCTCGATGTCGGCCGTCATCTCCTGCTGCCGGCCGTCGCGCTCGGGCTGTTCTATGCGGCCATGTATGCCCGCGTCATGCGCGCCGCCATGCTCGAAGTGCTGCGCATGGAATTCGTCCGCACCGCCCGCGCCAAGGGCCTGTCGGGGGCGGCCGTCGTCGTCCGCCACGTGCTGCGCAACGCGCTGCTGCCGGTGGTGACGCTGCTCGGCCTGCAGCTCGGCACGGTGGTCGGCGGCAGCGTCGTCATCGAGGCCGTGTTCAGCTGGCCCGGCATCGGCAGCCTCATGCTCGACAGCGTGATGAGCCGCAACTACCCGGTCGTGCTCGGCGTCATGGTGCTGTCCTCCCTGGTGGTCGCGCTCGCCAATGCGGCGGTCGACCTTGCCTATCTCAAGCTCGATCCCCGGATCCGGGTTCGATAGCGGGCTGCCCTCAGATGACCGTCCTCCTCCAGTTTCTCGGCCGTTTCGGCCGCAACCGCGCGGCTCTGGTCGGCCTGCTCGTCATCGTCGTCGTCGCCGGTTTCGCGCTCGCCGCGCCCAGCCTGTTTCCGCGCAACCCGCTGCGCATCGTCGGGCGGCCGGAAATCTGGCCGTTCCTCAACCCGCGCTTTCCGTTGGGCACGGATTCGCTTGGCCGCGACATCGCCGCGATGGTCGCCCACGGCGCCCGCACGACGCTCCTCATCGGCCTCTTCGCCAGCCTGACCGCGACCTGCATCGGCGTCGCCGTCGGTGCGAGCGCGGCCTATTTCGGCGGCTGGGTCGACGAGGTGCTGATGCGCTTCGCCGAGCTGTTCCAGACGGTACCGAACATCATCTTCATCCTCACCATCGTGTCGATCCTCGGCCAGACCATCGGCAACATCACCCTTGCCGTCGGCATCGTCACCTGGACGCCGATTGCGCGCCTCACCCGCGCCGAATTCCTGTCGCTGCGCGACCGTGAATTCATCCAGGCCTGCCGCGCCATGGGCATGAGCGACTGGCGCATCATCGTCGGCGAGATCCTGCCCAACGCCCTGCCGCCGGTGGTGATCCTGTCGTCGCTGGTGATCGCCAGCGCCATCCTGTTCGAATCGGCGATCTCCTTCCTCGGCCTCGGCGATCCCAACGTCGCGAGCTGGGGCGGCCTGATCGGCGACGGGCGCACGCTCATCCGCACCTCCTGGTACATCTGCGCGGTGCCGGGCGTCGCGATCATGCTCACCGTGCTGGCGCTCAATCTGATCGGCGACGGCCTGAACGACGCGCTCAACCCGAAGCTGAGGGACCGGTGATGGCGCGGCTGCTCACCGTCACCGACCTTTCGGTCGAGCTCGTCACCCGGCGCGGCCGGCTGCCGGCGGTCGACAAGGTTTCGCTCGCGGTCGATGCCGGCGAGACGCTGGCGATCGTCGGCGAATCCGGCTGCGGCAAGTCGCTGACCGCACTTGCGCTGATGCGGCTCCTGCCCGAGCCGCCGGCGCGCCTCGCCGGCGGCCGGGTGGAGCTCGGCGGGCGCGACCTCACCGCGCTGCCCGAGCGGACCATGCGCGACGTGCGCGGGCGGGAGATCTCGATGATCTTCCAGGACCCGATGACCTCGCTCAACCCGGTCGTCAGCATCGGCAGCCAATTGATCGAGGCGATCCGCCAACACGAGCCGCTGTCCACCCGGGACGCGGCGGATCGCGCGCTCGAACTGCTGCGCCAGGTCGGCATTCCCGATCCCGAAGGGCGGCTGGACGACTATCCGCACCAGCTCTCCGGCGGCATGAACCAGCGCGTGATGATCGCAATGGCGGTCGCCTGCCGGCCGCAGCTGCTGATCGCGGACGAGCCGACCACCGCGCTCGACGTGACCATCCAGGCGCAGGTCCTCGCGCTCATCAAGGCGCTGCAGGCGGCCACCGGGATGGCGCTCATCATCATCACCCACGATCTCGGCGTGGTCGCCGAGACCGCCGACCGCGTCGCCGTCATGTATGCCGGCCGCAAGGTGGAGGAGGGGGCGGTCGACGACATCTTCGAACGGCCGCTGCATCCCTATACGCGCGGCCTGATCGGCGCGACCCCCTCGGCCGCGCGGACACGGCGCGACCGGCTGGTCGAGATCAGCGGCAGCGTACCGGGCCTCGACGCCCTGCCTGTCGGCTGCGCCTTCGCCAACCGCTGCCCGATCGTGATGGAGCGCTGCCTCGGCCACCGGCCGCCGCTGGTCGCGCGCGCCGGCCGACGGGTCGCCTGTTTCGCAACCGCGGCGGAGGAGAGGCCTGATGTCGCTTTTGTCGGTGCGTGAGCTGAGCGTCGCCTTTCCCTCCGCGCGCGGCGTGGTGCGGGCGGTGACTGATGTCAGCCTGACGGTCGGGCCGGGGGAAACGGTGGCGCTGGTCGGCGAGTCCGGCTGCGGCAAGTCGAGCCTCGGCAAGGCGATCATGCGCCTCGCGCCGATCGCCGCCGGCACGGTGTCGATCGAGGGCACCGACATCACGACGCTCGGCCCCCGGGCCCTGCGGCCGTTCCGTCCGCGCGTGCAGATGATCTTCCAGGATCCCTACAGTTCGCTGAACCCGCGCCACACCGTCGGCGAGATCATCGCCCAGCCGCTGGCCGTCGCCGGCCGGCCGCGTGCCGAGATCCGCGAGCGCGTCGCCGCCGTCATGGCGCGGGTCGGCCTCGCGGCCGATGCCGCCGCGCGCTATCCGCACGAATTCTCCGGTGGCCAGCGCCAGCGTGTCGGCATTGCCCGCGCCCTCGTGCTCAATCCGAAAGTCGTCATCTGCGACGAGCCGGTGTCCGCGCTCGACGTCTCGGTGCGCGCGCAGGTGATCAATCTGCTGCGGGACCTGCAGCAGGATTTCGGCGTGTCCTACCTGTTCATCTCGCACGACCTGTCCGTCGTCGAGCATGTCGCCGACCGTGTGCTGGTCATGTATCTCGGCCGCGTGGTCGAGAGCGGGCCGGCGGCGGAGATCTTCGCAAACCCCGCTCATCCCTATACCCGCGCCCTGATCGAGGCCGCGCCGGTGGCCAATCCACGGCTCGCCCGCACGCGCTCGCGGATGATCCTCGGCGGCGAATTGCCGAGCCCGCTCAAGCCTCCCGCCGGCTGCGCCTTCCATGCCCGCTGCCCGCTCGCCCAGGCCGTCTGCCGCGAGCGCGCGCCGCGCCTCGATCCCGGCGCAAGCGGGCGCGCCGTCGCCTGCCACTTTCCGCTCCTCCCGCCCGTCGCCGCCGCTGCCGTCGCCGACCGGCTCGACGCCTGACTTTCGACCGAAGGATATCGCCGCCATGTCGCGCTGGACCAATCTTGGGGATCTCGTCGACCGCTCCCGCGATCTCGATCGCATCGCCGTCATCGACCTCCTGCGCCGGGACGCGCCGCGCGAATGGTCGCATCGCGCGATCGACGCCCATGCCAATGGCGTTGCCCGCCTGCTGACGGATGCCGGCCTGCCGCGCGGTGCCTGTGTCGCCATCCTCGCGCTCAACCGCGCCGAATACGTGATCAGCTATTTCGGCATCATGCGCGCCGGCTTCGTGGCCGTTCCGGTCAACACCAAGCTGCCGCGCGAGACCATCGACTATATTTTCGAGGACGCCCGCATCGCCTTCGCCTTCACCGACGGCGCGCGGCGGCACCTCGTGCCTTCGGCCGTGCCAGCGATCGATTTCGACGATGCCGGGCCCGATGGCTTTGCCGCGCGGGTCGTGCCCGGAGCTTTCGATACGTTGCCGGCCGGCGCCGACGAGATCGGCCAGATCCTCTATACGTCGGGCTCCACCGGCCGGCCGAAGGGCGTGCCGCTCAGCCATGCCGGGCAGCTCTGGGCGCTCGAAACGCTCACGGCCGCGACGGTGCCCGAGACCGAGCGCTCGATCATCGCCCAGCCGCTGTTCCACATGAACGGGCTGTTCCAGTCGAAGTCGGTCTTCGCCACCAACGGATCGGTCGTCTACCTCCCGGGTTTCGACGTGGCCGACTATGTCGATGCGCTCGAGCGCTATCAAATCACCAATGTGATGGCGGTGCCGACCATGCTCGCCCGGGTGGTCAAGGACGAGGCGGCGCTGGCGGGGCGCGACTTCTCCGCGTTGAAGCGCATCCGGCTCGGCTCGGCGCCGCTGACGCTCGGATTGATCGAGCGGATCCGTGCCGCGTTCCCCGGCATTCCCGTGACCAACGGTTTCGGCACCACGGAGGCGGGGCCGGCCGTGTTCGGGCCGCATCCCGACGGGCTGCCGCAACCGCCGCTGGCGGTCGGCTACCCCCTGGCCGGCGGCGAGGTGCGCCTCGTCGACGGGCCGAGCGACGATGAGGGCGTGCTGCTCATGCGCAATCCCGCGGTCACGCCCGGCTATCTCAACCTGCCGGCGCAGAGCGCCAGGGTTCTCGATGCCGGCTGGTATCGCTCGGGCGACGTGTTCCGGCGCGACGCGCAGGGCTTCTATTATTTCGTCGGCCGCGCCGACGACATGTTCGTCTGCTCCGGCGAGAACATCTATCCGGGCGAGGTCGAGAAGCTCCTGGAGCGCCACCCCGATGTGCAGCAGGCGGCGGTGGTGCCGCTGGCCGACGAGGAGCGCGGCCAGGTGCCGGTCGCCTTCATCGTGCGGCGCGCAGAAGGCGCCATCGCTGTCGACGAGGTCAAGCGTTTCGCCATCGACAACGGCCCCGCCTACCAGCATCCGCGCCGCATCGCTTTCGTCGCCGACCTGCCCTGGGCCGGCACCAACAAGATCGACCGCAAGGCGCTGATCGAGGAGGCCCGCACGCGCGAGGCCGCGGCGGGGTGGTCGCTGTGAGCCGCCGCGCGGGAGCAACGGCCGGCGCGCCGGCGCTCGCGCTGGTGACCGGCGCGAGCCGCGGCATCGGCCGGGCCATTGCGCTGCGGCTCGCGCGCGACGGCGCGACCGTCGCCGTGCATTACGGGCGAGGGGAGGCGGAAGCCGCGGCAACGGTTGCGGCCATTGCCGAGAGCGGCGGCAGCGCCTTCGCGGTCAAGGCCGATCTCGGCGAGGCGGAAGGGCCGGAGCGGCTTGCCGAAGCCTTCGGCCGGATCCTGCGCGACCGCTTCGGCACGGCCGGCTTCGACATCCTGGTCAACAATGCGGGCATCGGCCGGCGGGCCAGGATCGATGCGGTCAGCCGCGCCGAGTTCGACCGGATCCTGACGGTCAACCTGAAGGCGCCGTTCTTCCTGACCCAGATCCTGCTGCCGCATCTGCGCGATGGCGGCCGGATCATCAACCTGTCGTCGATGGGGACGCGGGCCGCCTATCCCGAAATGGCCGCCTATGCGCCCGCCAAGGCAGGCCTCGAAGCTCTGACACGGCTGCTCGCCGTCGACCTCGGCGGCCGCGGCATCACCGTCAACGCCGTGCTGCCGGGGGCGACCGCGACCGACATGAATGCCGGCGCGCGGGACCCCGAGATCAGCCGGGAGATCGCGCGGACCATCGCGCTCGGCCGCGTCGGCCAGCCGGAGGACATCGCTTCGGTGGTCGGTTTCCTGGCCTCGCCCGACGGCGCCTGGGTGACCGGCCAGAGCATCGACGCGAGCGGCGGCCAGCGGCTTTAGGCCGCTCGAGGCCCGCGCCTCAGATCACGCTGCGAATGGCGAAGCTGGTCTGGATGCGGGCGACGCCGGGAAGGCGCGACAGGACGTGCTTGTGCACGCGCTCGTAGTCAGCGGCATGCGTGAGCTCGACCCGCAGGAGATAGTCGGAATCGCCGGTCATCAGGTCGCACTTGCGCACTTCCGGGCATTTGCGGATCGCCGCCTCGAAGCGCGTCAGATAGTCCTCGGTCTGCCGCTCCAGCGTGATCCGTGCGATCACCACCGCCATGTTCTCCGACAGGCGCTGATCGATCAGCGCCGTATAGCCGCGGATCACCCCACTCTGCTCCAGGGCCTTGACCCGCCTCAGGCAGGCCGAGGCCGAGAGCCCGACGGCGGCGGCGAGGTCGGCATTGGTGATCCGGCCGTCGGCGCGCAGGAACTGGATGATGCGATGGTCCGTCGCGTCGAGAGCCGGAGACATGATCTGCCAATCTGCCACATGAAATTGCGCTGAAGCTCGACTGTTCGAATAGTCTGTCGTCGATATCAAGCACATTCGACGAATCCGCTCCTAATCTCTGCCGTTCCAGACAGTGGTCGGCGTGGGGGCGCATGATGAAGACGGTCATTCTCGGCAGCGGCGTGATCGGCGTCACCAGCGCCTATTATCTCGCCCGCGCAGGCCATGAGGTGGTCGTCATCGACCGGCAGCCCAAAGTGGCGCTGGAGACGAGCTTCGCCAATGCCGGCGAGGTGTCGCCCGGCTATTCCTCGCCCTGGGCCGGTCCCGGCGTGCCGCTCAAGGCGATCAAGTGGTTGACCATGAAGCACGGGCCGCTGGTGGTGCGGCCGAAGCTCGACCCGGCCATGTGGATCTGGATGCTGCGCATGCTGGCGAACTGCACGGCCGGCCGCTACCGCATCAACAAGAGCCGCATGGTGCCGCTTGCCGAATATAGCCGCGACTGCCTGAAGGCCCTGCGGGGCGAGATCGGCATCGCCTATGACGAGCGGGCCCAGGGCACGCTGCAACTGTTCCGCTTCCAGAAGGATCTCGACGGCACCGGCGGCGATATTGCCGTGCTGAAGGAGTTCGGCGTCGATCACGAACTGCTCGACCGGGCGGGCTGCATCGCAGCCGAGCCGGCGCTGAAACTGGTCGAGGACAAGTTCGTCGGTGGCCTGCGCCTGCCGCATGACGAGACCGGCGACTGCCAGATGTTCACCGAGGCGCTCGCCGCCAAGGCCGCGGCGCTCGGCGTCGTGTTCCGCCAGGACGTCAGGATCGACCGGCTGACCCATGACGGCCACCGCATCACGGGTGTCGAGACCAGTGCCGGCACGATGAAGGGCGACAACTATGTCGTTGCGCTCGGCAGCTATTCGCCGCTGATGTTGAAGCCCCTCGGCGTGTCCATCCCCGTCTATCCGGTCAAGGGCTATTCGCTCACCTTGGACGTGACCGACCCGGCGGCGGCGCCGGTCTCCACCGTCATGGACGAAACCTACAAGGTGGCGATCACCCGGCTCGGCGACCGGATCCGGGTCGGTGGCACGGCCGAGCTCGGCGGCTACGATCTCAGGCTGCACGACGGTCGCCGGGCGACGCTCGAACATTCGGTCGGCGACCTCTTCCCGCGCGGCGGCAGGATCGAGGGCGCCAAGTTCTGGACCGGCCTCAGGCCGATGACGCCGGACGGCACGCCGCTGATCGGCGGCACGCGCCTGTCGAACCTGTTCCTCAATACCGGCCACGGCACGCTCGGCTGGACCATGGCCTGCGGTTCGGGCCGGCTCATCGCCGACCTCCTGTCCGGTCGGCCGACCGATATCGACGCCAGGCCCTACCGGATCGACCGCGGCGCGGCGTGACGTCGCGCCGCATCGTCCGCGCGGGCGATGACGGCGAAGCCGTAGCCGCCCGCTGAAATTCCGGCTAGGTGATGGCCGAGAGGTCACCGGAGACAAGCGGCCCGATGCGGCTTCCCTCGCTGAATGCCCTCAGGGCTTTCGAGGCTGTCGGCCGCACCGGCAGCATCAAGGCGGCCAGCGACGAGCTGGCCGTCAGCCCGACCGTCGTCTCGCGCCACATTCGCAACCTGCAGCTCGATCTCGGCGTGGCGCTGGTCGAGCCGCACGGCCGCGGCCTGCTCCTGACGACATCGGGAGAGGCGTTCCATGCCCAGATCAGCCGGGCCTTCGACATCATGCGCCAGGCGAACGAGGACATCCGCCCGTCGGTCCGGCGCAGCCTGACGATCTGGTGCATTCCCGGCATCGCCAACCAGCGCCTGCTCGGCCGGCTGCCGCAGCTGCAGGCGCGCCTGCCCAACTACGACATCCTGCTGCAGCCGACCCTGTCCCGGCCGGATTTCGCGCGCGGCGAGGCGGATGCCGAGGTGATCCACATGAACATGCTGATCACCCATCCGAACGTCCGCACCGAGCTGATAGCGGCCCCGGCCGTCCATGCGGTCGCAAGCCCGGCCTTCCGGTCGCGCTTTCCGCCGGTGACGGAGCCGGCCGACTTCCTCAAGCTGCCGCTGATCCACGAGGCGTCGACCCTCTACTGGGAGCAGTGGTTCGAATATGCGGGGGTTTCCGACCTGCCCATGCTGCGCGGACCGCGGCTCTGGCATGCCCATCTCACCATCGAGGCGGCACGCCAGGGCCAGGGCGTGGCGCTCGCCAATACGCTGCTGGTCGAGGACGATCTCGCCTCCGGCCGCCTCGTCGATCTCAGCCCCCAGCCGGTGAGCCTCGGCGGCTACTATTTCGTCGCGGCCTCGCGCCGCTGGGCCGATCCGGAACTGGTGGTGCTGCGCCGCTGGCTCAAGGAGACGCTGCAGAGCGGCGCGGCGACTGCTGCATCTGATGCAGCAGTGCGCAGCGAATAAGCTGATTGTCCCTGTACACCGCGCGCCCTAGCGTCCAGGCCTCAACCATCCCGTCCAGGATCGCCCATGACCACCAATGCCGAACTCCTGTCCCGTCGCGAGGCCGCCGTGGTCCGCGGCGTCGGCCATGTCACGCCGATTTCCGCGCAGCGCGCGCTGAATGCCGAAATCTGGGATGTCGAGGGCAAGCGCTACGTCGATTTCGCCGGCGGCATCGCCGTGGTCAATACCGGCCACTGCCATCCGAAGATCCTCGCCGCGGTCAGCGAGCAGATGCAGCGCTTCACCCACACCTGCTTCCAGGTGCTGATGTACGAGCCCTATATCCGGCTGGCCGAGCGGCTGAATGCGATTGCGCCGATCCAGGGGCCCCTGAAGACCGCCTTCTTCACCACCGGCGCCGAGGCGACCGAGAACGCCATCAAGATCGCCCGCGCCGCCACCGGCCGCTCCGGCGTCATCTCCTTCACCGGCGCCTTCCACGGCCGCACCATCATGGCCTCCGCCATGACCGGCAAGGTGGTGCCCTACAAGAAGGGCCTCGGCCCGACCCTGCCGGACGTCTGGCACGTGCCGTTCCCGGTGCCGCAATTCGGCGTCAGCGTCGAGGATTCACTGAAGTTCCTCGGCTATATCTTCAAGGCCGATGTCGATCCCTCGCGCGTCGCGGCGGTCATCCTCGAGCCGGTCCAGGGCGAGGGCGGCTTCCACCAGGCGCCGCCGGAGCTGATGCGGGCGCTGCGCCGGATCTGCGACGAGCACGGCATCGTGCTGGTGGCGGACGAGGTGCAGACCGGCTTCGGCCGCACCGCCAAGATGTTCGCGATGGAACATTACGACGTCTCGCCGGATCTCATCTGCGTCGCCAAGAGCCTTGCCGGCGGCTTCCCGCTCTCCGGCGTCATCGGCCGGGCGGCGATCATGGATGCGGCCGACCCGGGTGGTCTCGGCGGTACCTATGCCGGCAATCCGCTTGCCTGCGCCGCCGCGCTCGCCGTGCTCGACATCTTTGCCGAGGAGAAGCTGCTCGACCGGGCCGCGGCGCTCGGCACGCGGCTCATGACGCGGCTCGAGAAGCTGCGCATGCGCAACGACCTGATGCCGATCGCCGACATCCGCGGCCTCGGCGCCATGGTCGCCTTCGACATCGTCAAGGAGCGCGGCAGCGCCGAGCCCGATGCCGAAGCCACCAAGCGCGTGGTGCAGTTCGCCCACGAGAACGGCCTCATCCTGCTGTCCTGCGGCACCAATGCCAATACGATCCGCATCCTGACGCCGCTGACCGCCGAGGAGGCGATCGTCGACGAGGGCCTCGACATTCTGGAGAAGGCGCTCGCCAACTGAGCGCGGGCCGGACGCACCTGTCCGGATCGACAACCAACCGGCCGCGTCCGGGCCCGATCAGGGTCCGGTTCGCGGCCGGTTTTTTTGACGGGATGAGCGCCCACGGGCTGCGGCGCGGAGCGCATGCGTCGCGGGCGACGGGCAGTGATATCGCTCAGCCGGCGGCAACCGCTCCAGCGGATTGGCGACCGGCGCGCCCAAGGACGCGAAGTGGCGCCTCTGGGCGGTGAGCACCGTCAGGCTGTGCGCAGCCGCCCTCGCAGCGATGGCGATATCCCCAAAACCCGGATCGTGGCCGCGAGCGATCGCGCATGGCGCCGGCCGCGCGCGCCTCCCTCATGCCGAAGGGCAGGATGCACCCGGCATGGAGATGCGCGCCCGCCGACAGTTGCCGCTGCAATCGAGCGGAGGAGGGCGCCCCCGCCATTCTCGGCAATTCCGGTCAGCGCGGCCGCCGACGCGTTCAAAAAAAACACCTGTCCCTTGCAAATTAGATGATTGTTGCGCTGACCGTGGTCCGCCAGACTTTTCCTGCAGATGACAAGACGATCGACCGTCTCCCGCGGCATTCGCGGGCAAGGCGGTCGTGCGCCGGACAAGAAGAAACGGCGGAAGCGGGGTATAACGAGCGTGACGGCGGCTGTTCAGATTGGCCACGACTTGAATATCGACAGCCTGTGTAAGTTCTATGGGGGATTTACCGCGCTCGATAACGTATCGCTGGGGATCCGTCGGGGCGAATTCCTGACGCTTCTGGGGCCGTCCGGTTCCGGCAAGACGACGCTCTTGATGTCGATCGCCGGTTTCGTCTCGCCCGACCGCGGCGATATCCTGCTCGACGGCCGCAGCATCGGTCACCTGCCGCCCGAACAGCGCAATTTCGGCATGGTGTTCCAGGGCTATGCCCTGTTCCCGCACATGACCGTCTACGACAATGTCGCCTTCCCGCTGAAGGTGCGCAAAAGGCCCGCCGCCGAGATCAAGCAGAAGGTCGACGCCGCGCTCGATCTCGTCCAGCTCGCCTCGCGCGCCGACCGCTATCCGCGCCAGCTCTCCGGCGGCCAGCAGCAGCGCGTGGCGCTCGCCCGCGCCATGGTGTTCACGCCGCATCTCCTGCTGCTCGACGAACCCCTGAGCGCGCTCGACAAGAAGCTGCGCGCCGAACTGCAGGACGAACTGAAGCGGCTGCACCGGCGCGTCGGCCTGACCTTCATCTACGTCACCCACGACCAGGACGAGGCGCTGTCCATGTCCGACCGGATCGTGGTCATGCGCGACGGCCGCGTGGTGCAGCAGGGGTCGCCCACCGAGCTCTACGACCGGCCAGCGACGACCTTCGTCGCCGACTTCCTCGGCAAGAGCAATTTCCTGCGCGGCAAGGTCGACGCGCATGTCGCCGGCGGCTTCGTCCTGGCCCGCCAGGGCGTGCGCATCACCCAGGCCTCGACCGACGGCGAGGCTCCGGCGGTCGGCACCGACGTGGTGGTGGCGCTGCGGCCGGAAAAGATCGGCCTCGCGCGCGACGATGCGCCCGCCGACAACCGGCTGAAGGGCGTCGTCTCCGAATGGAACTATTTCGGCTCGCAGTTCCGCCTGGTCGTCGACACGCTCGAGTTCGGCGCCGTGGCGGTGGTCATTCCGGCCTGGAAATGCGGCGAGCCGCCGGCCATCGGCGAGCCGCTGTCGCTCGCCTGGGACCGCGATGCGGGGACGCTGGTCGCCGACGCCTGAACGCCGTGCAGCGCTGATTCAACGACAAACCAGTGGGGACACTTGTCATGACCAATCGCTTTGAAATTTCGGCTCCGTCCAGGCGCGCCGTCCTGAAGGGCGCCGCCGGGCTCGTCGCCGCGCCGGCCGTGCTGGGCGCAAGCTCGGCGTTCGCCCAGGCGCGCAAGGAGGTGGTGCTGGTCAACTATGGCGGCGCCGCCATGAAGGCCTTCGATGAGGCCTATGTCCAGCCCTTCGCCGCCCAGGGCGGCCGCATCGTGCTCGACGGCAGCGGTCCGTTGAACGGCAAGATCCTGACCATGGTGCAGTCGCGCAACGTCACCTGGGACATCTGCGATGCCGGCATCACCACGCTCGCCGAGCTCGGGCCGCGCAACGCGCTGGAGAAGATCGACTATTCGATCGTCGACAAGAGCAAGGTGCCGGCCGAGTTCGCCTACGAGAACGGCGTGGTGAACTACATGTTCTCCTCGGTGCTTGCCTGGGATACGGCCAAGGTCAAGGAGACGCCGACGCTCGCCGACTTCTTCGACCTGAAGAAATATCCGGGCCGGCGCATGATGCGCAAGGATTCCCAGGCCATGCTGGAGCTGTGCCTCCTGGCCGACGGCGTGCCGCGCGACAAGCTTTATCCGTTGGATGTGCGGCGCGCCTTCGCCAAGCTCGGCACCATCAAGAAGGACGTGCTCTACTGGAACAGCGGCGCCGAGAGCCAGAGCCTGATGCGCGACGGCGAATGCGTCATGGGCCTGCTCTGGCACACCCGCGCCAACGTCCTGAAGGCGGAGACCAACAACCGCATCGCCTTCACCTTCAAGGACGGCCTGCTGCAGCCCGGCCTCTGGGTGGTGCCGAAGGGCAATCCCGCCGGCGCTGAAGCCTTCCGGGCGATCGCCTCGATGCAGCAGCCCGAGGGCCAGGTGAAGCTGCTCGCCGCCATGGGCAACGGCCCGTCGAATCCGGCGGCCCAGTCGCTGGTGCCGGAGGCGCTGCGCGCGACCAATCCGGCCGACCCGGCCAACGCCGCGGTGCAGGCCAAGATCGACGCGGCCTGGTACATCGAGAACCACTCGAAGACCTTCCAGTCGTTCCTCGATTTCATCTCGTCCTGAGCCGACAAGCCGGCGGCGCGGCCTCCGAGGCCGCGCCGCGGGCAGGGCGCCCATGCGCCGCTCCGCAAGCCCTTCTGGCCCGGATCCGAGACCGATGACCGCTTCCGCCGATCGCTCCCTGTCCCTTCCAGCCCGTGCGCGTTTCAGTCCGACCGGGCGCTACTGGCTGCTGATCGCGCCGGCACTGGCGATGATGGTCGCCTTCTATCTCTATCCCATCTCGCGCGTGCTCTGGATGAGCGTCACCGAGCCGCAGCCGGGGCTCGACAATTTCGCATTGCTCGCCACCAGCGCCTCCATCCACCGCATGCTGCTCACCACGGCGCGGATCAGCATTGCCACGACCGTCATCACCCTCGTCTTCGCCTATGTCGTCTCCTACGTGCTGGTCCATTCGAGCGAGCGGGTGCAGCGCTGGATGTTCCTCGGCGTGCTGGTGCCGCTCTGGATCTCCGTATTGGTGCGCGCTTTCGCCTGGTTCGTGCTGCTGCGCCGCGAGGGCCTGATCAACACCGCGCTGATGTCGACCGGCGTCATCGACGCGCCGCTCAGCCTGATCTGGAACGAGACCGGGGTGATGATCGGCATGGTCCATTACATGCTGCCCTTCGGCATCCTGCCGATCTACGCCAACATGCGCGACATCGACCAGCGCTGCATTGCCGCCGCCCGCGGCCTCGGCGCGACCCGCGGCGTCGCCTTCCGCAAGGTGTTCCTGCCGCTGTCCATGCCGGGCGTCATCGGCGCCGCCGTGCTGGTCTTCATCTTCTCCCTCGGCTTCTTCGTCACGCCCGCCATCCTCGGCGGCGGCAAGACGCTGATGATCGCCGAATACATCAAGGTGCAGATCCTGGAGATCGTCCGCTGGGGCATCGGCACCATGCTGGCGGCGACCCTGCTGATCGTCATCTGCGGCCTCCTGATGGTGCTGAGCCGCATGGTCGACATGCGCAAGCTGTTCGGAGCGGGGTGAGCCATGTTCTCGTCCAGCTTCGGCACGCCCTCGCTTCCGGTCCGCTCGCTCGCCTGGATCATCATCTGCTTCCTGGTCCTGCCGATCTCGATCGTCTTCGCCGTCTCGGTCACCGACCAGCCCTACCTGTCGCTGCCGCGCGAAGGCGTCTCGCTGCAATATTTCGCCAACCTGATGACGAGCCAGGCCTGGCTCTCCAGCATTGGCCATAGCCTGATCATCGCCGTGGCCTCGACGGCGATCGCGGCGGTCGCCGGCACGCTCTGCGCCATCGGCTGCTGGCGCCTCGGCAACCGGGCGAGCGACCTCGTGCGCCTGGTCATGCTGATGCCGATCATGGTGCCGACCATCGTCTATGCGCTCGGCATCTACCAGTTCTGGATCGATCTCAGGCTGATCGATACCTATACCGGCGTCGTCATCGCCCATGCGGTGACCGGCATGCCCTATGTGGTCATCACCGTGTCGACGGCGCTCGCCGGCTTCGATCCGCGGCTCGAACAGGCCGCGCTCAATCTCGGCGCCAGCATGAGCCAGACGCTGCGCCTGGTGATCATCCCCAACATCCTGCCGGGTGTCATTTCCGGCGTCATCTTCGCCTTCATCCACAGCTGGGACGAGCTGGTCATCGTGCTGTTCATCGCCGGCCGCGGCGTCTTCACGCTGCCGCGCCGCATGTGGGACGGCATCAACGAGCATCTCGATCCGACCATGGCGGCGGTCGCCGCTGTGCTGGTGCTGATCACGCTCGCCCTTCTGTTCGTCGATATCGCGATCCGGGCGCGCCGCGCCCGCTGATCCCCGATCCTCACATCAGTCTCGCCCCGCATCAGCCTTGGGCCGCAGCGCCCACTCGCCAGATGGAATTAGTGCCATGACCGCTCAAGACGCTTTCGGCCCCGACCAGACCCTGGCGCTCGACTGGATCGAGCGGAACCGCGCGGCTCTGTCGCGCGACCACATGACGATCTGGGATTTCCACGAGCCGTCCTGGCGCGAGTACAAGTCCGCCGCCTGGTATGTCGAGCGGCTGCGCGCCGAGGGCTTCGCGGTCGAGGTCGGCTCGGGCGGCATGCCGACCGCCTTCTGCGCCACCTGGTCGAACGGCGAGGGGCCGACCATCGGCGGCTATGCCGAATATGACGCGGTGCCGGGCACCTCGCAGGCACCCGTGCCGCGGCGCGAGCCGCGGGCGGGCGTCAACCGCCATGCCGCCGGTCATACCGATCCGCATTCGGCGCTCGGCCTCGGCTCGTTCACCGGCTTCCTCGCCGCCAAGCATGCGATGGAGAAGAACGGCATCAAGGGCCGGCTGAAATTCTTCGGCGAACCGGCGGAGAAGATGTGCGGCTCCAAGCCCGTCCACGCCGCCAAGGGCTATTACGACGACCTCGACGCCGCCATCAGCTTCCATCCGCATTCGTTCCCGCGGCTTGCCAATAGCTGCTTCTGGGACACCCACAGCGCTCCCTACTGGAGCCGCATCTACACGTTCGAATGCGAGCATCCGGAGACCTGGCAGAATGCCGGCGCGGTGACCGGCGTCGCGCACAGCCATTCGTCGGCGCGCGCGCCGGGCGCCATCGACGCGGTCTGCCTGATGTACACCTCGTCGAAATACATGAAGGAGGCGATGCTGCCCCATCACGGCAGCTGGAGCCTCAACGAGTTCATCCTGCATGCCGGCCAGGCGGCGGCCGACAATCTCGCCCCCGGCCTCGGCCAGATCCAGTATTCGCTGCGCGCGCCCGACCTTGCCATGTGCGAGCGCGTCTTCGAGGTGCTCGACCGCAATGCCGAGCACTGCGCGGCGATGAGCCATTGCAAGGTCACGACGGCCTGGATCACCCGCACCCGCGCCGGGCTCGCCAATCATGCCATGGCCGAGATCGCCTGGCGCAACTTCCAGCGGGTCGGCGCGCCGCAATGGGGCGAAGGCGCGAAGTGCTTCGCCCGCGACATCCAGGCGAGCCTCGGCCTCGAACCCATGGCCGATCCGTTCACGCCGGAAATCCAGGAGCTGACCGCGCCCTGGGACGGCGAGAAGGCGTTCCGCGAGCAGCTGCCGCCCTGGCAGACCAATCTCGCGGCGGACGACTATGTCGACTACACGTGGCACGCGCCGACCGTGCGCCTCTATGTCGGCCGCCCGACCCTGCGGGCGCCGCATCCCGGCTACCGCTATCCTGACTGGACGCGCTACGCGATGGGCGGCGTGCCCGACTGCATCGACCCGATGTGGCTCACCGCCGGCAAGGTCATTGCCGCCACGATCATCGACCTCATGACCGACGGCGTCTCCCTCGACCGTGCCCAGGCCGAGTTCCGCGAGCGCACCGGCGGCGGCGTCGGCGGCACCAAATGGGTGGCGCCGCTGCTGCCGAAGGATTTCGCCGCGCCGGTCCACTACCGCTGGCCGGAATATGTCGAGACCGCCCGCGGCACCGAATGGACCATCCCGACCGCCGCGCCGTGAGCGCGGCGGCATGGCCGGCGCGACGTCGGCGCCGCGCGGCCGTCACCCCCAATATTGCCTATCAGGAGAACCCGTCATGTCGATCATTTCCGAACCGGAATATCGCTACAATATGCTGATCAAGACCTTCGCTTCGCGCGCCGAGCCGGCCTTCGAGGCGGAGGACGAGCAGGTCAATGTCTGGGGCCGGCGCTGGGGCTGCAACAACGATGTCGGCCAGATCCGCATGGTGCTGATGCACCGGCCGGGTGAGGAGCTGAACGTCGTGCGCGCCGACAAGCGCCTGCCCGACATCGGCGCCTTCGGCGATCCGGAGGAGGGCTGGTACTGGCGCGGCGACACCATTCCCGACCTGGCCGCCCAGCAGGCGCAGCACGACGCGCTGGCCGCCGCCCTGCGCGAGGAGGGCGCCGAGGTCGTCTATGTCGACAAATGCGCGCCGGGCAAGATGAAGACCGTCTATACCCGCGACAGCGTCATCGCGGTCGACGGCGGCGCCATCGTCACCCGGCTCGGACCGCCGGTGCGGCGCGGCGAAGAGCTGCCGGTCACCCGCACGCTCGCCAAGCTCGGCATGCCGATCCTCAGGACCATTTCCGGCACGGGCCTCATGGAAGGCGGCAGCTTCGCCTTCATCACCCCGAAGGTCGCCGTGGTCGGCCTGTCGAGCCGGGTCGACGAGGAGGGCGCGCGCCAGCTCGAGGAGGTGCTGCGCAGCCAGGGCGTCGAGCTGCTGCGCGTTCATCTCACCGGCTACCGTCTGCATATCGACGGCATGTTCGTGATGATCGACCGCGACACCGCCTTCGTGAACCCCTCGCTGCTGCCGTTCTGGTTCCTCGAAAAGCTGAAGGAATTGAAGATCCGCCAGATCGAGGTCTGCCCCGACGACCAGAACTGGGTGATCAACTGCCTCGCGGTGCGACCCGGCCATGTCATCGTGCCTGTTGGCATTTCGGCGCGGACGATGGAGAAGTTCGACAAGGCCGGCATCACCACCCGCGTCGTTCCCTATGACAAGGTCGCGCTCGGTGGTGGCGGCATCCATTGCTCCACCTCGCCGCTCATCCGCGACCCCCTGTAAGGCGCGGCCGGAGTGGTGGGGCTGCTAACAGACGGCAGGATATGACATGAACGGCGCCGAGAGCCTGGTGAGAACGCTGGTTGCGGGCGGGGTGGATACCTGCTTCGCCAATCCCGGCACGTCCGAGATGCATTTCGTCGCCGCGCTCGACCGCGTCGGCGGCGTGCGCTGCGTGCTCTCCCTGTTCGAAGGCGTCGTTTCGGGCGCGGCCGACGGTTACGGCCGCATGGCCGACAAGCCGGCCGCGACCCTGCTGCATCTCGGGCCCGGCCTCGGCAATGCGCTGGCCAACCTGCACAATGCCCGCAAGGCCCATACGCCGATCGTCAATATCGTCGGCGAGCACGCCACCCATCACCGGCAATATGACGCGCCGCTCAGCGCCGACGTCGAGGGCGTGGCGCGGCCGATGTCGGCCTGGGTCAAGACCTCGATGGACGCGCGTTCGGTGGCGCGCGACGGCGCCGAGGCGGTCACCGCCGCGATGACCTCGCCGGGCCAGGTGGCAACCTTGATCTTGCCCGCCGACACCGCCTGGAACCTCTCCGACGGCCCGGCCCCGGTCGCCAAGCCGCCGGAGCGCGCGAAGGTGTCCGACGCCGCCGTGACGCAAGCGGTCGCCGCGCTCCGCTCAGGCGAGCCGACGCTCGTCATCGTCGGCGGTCAGGCCCTGCGCGAGCGTCCGCTGAAGACCGCCAGCGCCATCGTCGAGGCGACCGGCGCCCACATGATCGCGCCGACCTCGAACGGCCGTGTCGAGCGCGGCGCCGGCCGCGTCACGGTCAACCGCATCTTCTACCCGATCAAGCAGGCGCTGGCCCAGCTCAGCCAGTATCGCCACGTCGTGCTGATCGGCGCGCGCAACCCGGTCGCCTTCTTCGCCTATCCCGACACGCCGAGCCTGGTCCTGCCCGAAGGCTGCGCGGTGCATGTGCTGGCCGAGCCGCAGGACGACATTGCCGACGCGCTCGACCGGCTCGCCGACGCCGTCGGTGCGAAGCCCGGACAGGCCGTGCTGCAGAAGGCCGGCCGGCCGGACCTGCCGCGCGGCGCGATCACGCCGGACACGGTCGGCGCGGTGGTGGCCGCCCTGCTGCCGGAAAACGCCATCATCGTCGACGAGGCGATCAACTCCTCCGGCACGACTTATGCGCAGACCGCCGGCTGCCCGCCGCATGACTGGCTGGCGCTGACCGGCGGCTCGATCGGCATCGGCCTGCCGATGGCGACCGGCGCGGCGGTTGCCTGCCCCGATCGCCGCGTGGTGGCGCTGCAGGCCGACGGCAGCGGCATGTATACGGTGCAGGCGCTATGGACGCATGCCCGCGAGAACCTCGACATCACCACCATCGTCTTCGCCAACCGGGCCTATCAGAGCCTGGAGATTGAGCTGCGCAATGTCGGCGCGCTCAATCCCGGCCGCATTGCGCTCGACATGCTCGATATCGGCCGGCCGGACCTCAACTGGGTCAAGCTCGCCGAAGGCATGGGCGTGCCTGCGGCCCGCGCCGAGAACCTGGAAGACCTGATCGACCTGTTCCGGTCGAGCGTCGGCCGCTCGGGGCCGTTCCTGATCGAGGTGCCGATCTGACGATCGGTGGCCGGCCTCAGCGCTGAAGCTGCGCCTTGAGGCCGGCGATGAAGGCTTCGACATAGAGCTCGAAGCCCGGCGTCAGCGGCACTTCGGAGCCGCTCTGCCAGCGCACGATGAAGGCGCGGTTGACGAGCGCCTCCATGTTGCCGGTCAGCCGCGGATAGTCCGCGGGCGGCAGGGCGCGGATATTCGTCTCGAAGGCGGCGGCCCAGCCGTCCGGGTCGTCCTTCGGCGTCGGCGCGAGTTCCAGCGTGACATAGCCGAGCATGGCGGCGATCACCGCATTGTAGGCGGCGATGAGCCGGGCGCCGGCAAAGCCTGCCGCTTCCAGCGCCGCCAGCACGCGTTCGACCAGCCGCAGATTGACCCCAGCATTGGAAACGAGCTGCGCGCCGAGCAGCGGCGCGACATTGGGGTGCTGGCGCAGGCTGTCGCGATAGCGATGGAACAGGCTGCGGATCCAGCCCTCCCAGTCGTCGCCGGCCTCGAAGGGCAGGGCGACATCGTCGAGCGCGGCCGCGGCGGCCGCGGCCAGCAGCGCGTTGCGCCCGCCGGGCAGATGCCAGTAGAGCGCGGTCGGATAGACGCCGAGATGGCGCGCCACCTCGCGCACGCTGAAGGCATCGAGCCCGGCTTCGTCGATCAGCCTGAGCGCGGTCGCGACGATCTGCTCCCGGTTCAGCCCGGGCGTTTCCGCCTCCGGCAGATCCGCGGCGGTCGTGGCGCGCCTGCGCACCCTTGCCGTTGTCGCGCCGTCGCGGCTCGCAGCCATGCCCTGTCCCTTGGAAGCCTGCCGCGCGGCGCGCGGTCCACGCTCGTTCTGTAGCAGGCAAGGCACACGGGCTCCAAGGCCGGGCCGCGTTCGGGATCACTTTCCTGTACGCTGGACAAGATGTCATTGTACGATGTACAAGAAAGGATAAGAACAACCCGAGGGGAGGCCGCCATGAGGTGGTGGGGAACGGGGCCGGCGCTGGTGCGCGGCCTTGCTGGTGTCGCGTACGCTGTGGCCGTGTCGGCGAGCGGCCTCTGGGGCCTGGCCGTCGCCCTGGCCGAGGCGCCCAGGCCGTTCGTCATTGGGGTCAGCGGCGATTTCAGCGGGCCCTATATCGATGTCAGCGGCCCCGGCCAGCTGATCTCCGCGCAGCTCGCGGTGGAGGATTTCGGCGGCAAGGTGCTCGGCCGGCCGATCGTGCTGCGCTCGGCAGACGACCAGAACCGTCCCGACATCGCCTCGGCCAATGCCCGGCGCTGGTTCGATGTCGACGGCGCGGAGGCGGTGGTCGGCGGTGGCAACTCGACGACCGCCTTCGCCGTGCTGACGGCAGCCCGCCAGGCCGGCCGCACCTTCCTGGTGGTCGGCGCCGGCAATCCGGATTTTTCCGGCAAGGAATGTTCGCCGATCTCCACGCAATGGGCCTATGACACCCATGCGCAGGCCGCCGCGACCGGCGCCTATCTGAGCCGCGGCGCTGCCGGTTCCTGGTTCTTCATCACGGCCGACTATGCCTTCGGCCACGCCCTGGAGCGTGATACCGGCCGGGCGGTCACCGCAGCCGGCGGCCGCGTCCTCGGCAGCGTCAGGGCGCCGCTCGGCACCTCGGACTTCTCCTCCTTCCTGCTGCAGGCCCAGGGTTCGCGCGCCAGCGTCATCGGCCTCGCGGTGGCCGGCCAGGATCTCATCAACGCCATCAAGCAGGCCGGTGAGTTCGGGCTCGTCAGCACCGGCGGCCAGCGGCTCGCGGGCTTGAGCCTCATGTCCAACGACATTGTCGGCATCGGCCTGTCATCGGCGGAGGGGCTGGTGGCGAGCGAATCCTTCTACTGGGATCGCACCGAGGAGACCCGCGCCTGGACCCGCCGCTTCCATGCACGATTGAAGGACCGGATCCCCAATATGGTGCATGCCGCAACCTATTCGGCGGTGCTTCACTATCTGCGTGCGGTGGAAGCGGCGGGAACCGCCGACGCCCGGATCGTCAACGCCCGGATGCGCGACATGCCGGTCAACGACTTCAACAACCAGAACGTCCGCATCCGCCGCGACGGGCGCGTGCTGAACCCGATGTACATCCTGAGGGTCAAGGCGCCGGCTGCGTCGAAGGACCGGTTCGACGTCCAGGAGGTGGTGGCGACCTTGCCGGCCGAGCAGGTTTTCCGGTCGGCGGAGGAGGCCGGCTGCCGGCTGGCGGAATGACGGGTCCGGTGTCGAGGGGGGATATCATGCGGTTCGGTTTCCTGATCTATCCCGGCGTCGAGGAGCTCGACCTCGTCGGCCCCTGGGAAATGGCGACCATGTGGCGGGCCTATGCCGGCGGGCCGGAATGCCTTGCGGTCAGCGAGACCGGCGGCCCGACCGTCTGCGCCAAGGGCCTGAAGATTGCCGCCGACACGGATTTCGAGCGCTGCCCGCCGCTCGACTATCTGCTGGTTCCCGGCGGTTTCGCCGCCTTCGATGAAATGGCCAATGCAAGGCTCGTCGGTTTCGTCGCGGCGCAGGCGCGCTCCTGCCGGCACATCCTCTCGGTCTGCACCGGCGCCTTCATTCTGCAGGCCGCCGGCCTGCTCCACGGCCGGCGCGCCACCACCCACTGGAAGGCGCTGGAACGGCTGGCGGCGCTGCCCGGCGTGACCGTCGCCGAGGAGCGCCATGTCCGCGACGGCACGGTGTGGACATCGGCTGGCGTCTCCGCCGGCATGGACCTGACGCTGGCCTTCATCGCGGCGGAAGCCGGCGCCGAGGCCGCTTCGACCGTCCAGTACAATGCCGAATATTTCCCCGATGGCCGCGTCTACGGCACCGCGCATCGGGCCGATGCCGCCTCCGCCTATTTCCGCTCGCTCGCACCTTCAACCTGACCCGGGCGCCGACGCGCCCGCGGCTGCTTTCGCACGACAGGGGAGAACATCATGGCACGCCTCGGCAGGGACCAGCTTCGCGGCAAGGCGCAGACCGTGCTCGGCCTCGTCGACCCGGACGAGCTCGGGCCGACGCTGATGCACGAGCATCTCATCTGGGACATCAGAACCCAGGTCATGGCCGACGATCCGAACCAGGGACCGGAAATCTCGCTCTGCAACTGCTATCGCATCAATTACGGCCGGCTGAAGGTGCCGGGCAATCTCGTCCTGCGCTGCCGCGACACGGCCGCCGCCGAAGTCGCGGAGATGCGCGCGGCGGGCGGACGCACGGTGGTCGAGCTCACCTGCGGCGGCCTGAAGCCTGACCCGGAAGGGCTCGCCGAGGTCGCGCGCCGCACCGACACCCATATCGTCATGGGCTGCGGCCACTATGTCGACGAGTACCAGGACCGCGCGAATGAAGGCCGTTCGCCCGACAGCTTCGCCGCGGAAATGATCGAGCAGGTCACCGGCGGCGCCTGGGGCACCGCCGTGCGCGCCGGCATCATCGGCGAGATCGGCTGCCAGGCGCCGTGGACCGCGCTCGAACGCAAGGTCATGCGCGGCGCGCTCGCCGCCCAGGCGGAGACCGGCGCCACCATCAACGTTCATCCCGGCCGCGACCCGGACCAGCCGCAGGAGGTGGCCGATTTCATCCGTGCCGAGGACGGCGACATCGAGCGGGTGGTGATCAGCCATATCGACCGCACCATCTTCGACGTCGACCGCCTGAAGCGGCTCGCCGACAGCGGCTGCGTGCTGGAATTCGACCTGTTCGGCCAGGAGCAGAGCTTCTATCCGCTCGCCGACATCGACATGCCCAACGATGCCGGGCGGCTGAAGCTGATCCGGGCGCTGATCGACAGCGGCCATCTCGCCCGCGTCGTGATCAGCCACGACATCTGCTACCGCACCCGGCTCACCCGGTTCGGCGGCCACGGCTATGGCCATATCTATACGAATGTGGTGCCGCTGATGCGCTCGCGCGGATTTACCGAAGACGAGATCGACGCGATCCTCGTGGCCAATCCGAAGCGCCTGCTCACCTTCATCTGACCCCGGAACCTTCCGTCATGACCGGACATGCCACCATGACACCTGGACAAGCCACGCCGGACGCGCAGCGGGCGGCGATCAATGTCGACATCGAGGCCGCGCTCGCCGAGGCGCGCGAGCGTTTCATCGCGCGCAATCCCGAGAGCCGCCGCGTCCACGCCGAGGCCGAGGAGGTGATGCCGGGCGGCAATACCCGCACCGTGCTGTTCTATTCGCCGTTCCCCCTCGCCATAGCCGAGGGGCGCGGCTGCCGCGTGCGCGATGCCGACGGCCACGACTATGTGGATTTCCTCGGCGAATATACCGCCGGCCTGTTCGGCCATTCGCATCCGGTGATCCGCGCGGCGATCGACCGCGCCCTCGACGGCGGCATCAACCTTGCCGGCCACAACCTGATGGAGGCCGGGCTCGCCCGCGCCGTCTGCGACCGCTTCCCGTCCATCGACCTCGTCCGCTTCACCAATTCCGGCACGGAGGCCAATCTGATGGCGGTCGCGACCGCCACCGTCGCCACCGGCCGGCGCAAGCTCCTGGTGTTCCAGGGCGGCTATCACGGCGGGCTGCTCAGCTTCGGCGCCGGGCCGGCGCCGCTCAATGCGCCCTACGAGGTGGTGCTCGGCAGCTACAACGATCTCGCCGGCACCGAAAAGATCCTGGCCGCGCATGGCGGCGAGCTTGCAGCGATCCTGGTGGAGCCCATGCTCGGCTCCGGCGGCTGCATCGCCGGCGATCCCGCCTTCCTCGCCGCCCTGCGGGCGGGCGCGACGCGCCATGGCGCGGTGCTGATCTTCGACGAGGTGATGACCTCGCGCCTTTCGCCCGGCGGCTTGCAGGAACGGCTCGGCGTCCTGCCGGACATGACGACGCTCGGCAAATATATCGGCGGCGGCATGTCCTTCGGCGCTTTCGGAGGTCGGCGCGCGCTGATGGAGCGCTACGATCCGCGCCGGCCTGGCGCGCTGCAGCATGCCGGCACGTTCAACAACAATGTGCTGACCATGGCGGCGGGCACCGCCGGCCTCACCGAGATCTTCACGCCGCCGGCTGTCGCGGCCCTCAACCGGCGCGGCGACGACCTGCGTACGGCATTGAACCGTGTTGCGGCGCGGCACGGCGCGGCGCTCGAATTCACCGGCATCGGCTCGCTGCTCGCGGCGCATTTTTCACCCAGGCCGGTGCGCACGCCGGCGGACGCTGCGGCGGGCGATGGCAGGCTGAAGGAACTGTTCTTCTTCGACATGCTCGACCGCGGCATCTATCTCGCGCGGCGCGGCATGATGGCGCTGAGCCTGGAGATCGGCGACGCCGAATGCGCCGCGCTCGTCGAGGCGGTCGAAGACTTCCTCGTCAGCCGCCGCTCGCTGATCGCCCATCGCGACTGGGCGTGACCGCGGCTCTCGTGCCGGGCGCCCCGCAAGAGGCGCCCGTGGAACCGTATCAGAGATAGCTCACGATCTCGCCGAGCGGCTTCTTTTCCGTCGCATGCGCGGGAATGGTCGCATCCTCTGCGGGATAGCCGACCACCATCAGGATATAGGGCTTCTCGGTCTCCGGTCGGCCGCAGATCTCGTTCAGGAAGCCCATCGGATTGGGCGTATGGGTCAGCGTCGTGAGGCCCGCATAGTGCAGTGCGGTGAGCAGGATGCCGGTGGCGATATTGACCGATTCCGGCACGTAGTAGTTCTTGCGCATGACGCCGTCGGCGCTCGGGCTCTTGCGCGCGCCGAAGATGCAGATGAGCCAGGGCGCCGTTTCCAGGAACGGCTTGTTCGGATCGGTGCCGAGCGGTTTCAGCGCGCCGAGCCATTCCTCGCCGGCCTTGCCCGCGTAGAACCGCTCTTCTTCCTCCTCCGCCGCCACGCGGATCCTGGTCTTCACCACGGGATCGCCGATCACGCAGAAATGCCAGGGCTGATGGTTGGCGCCGTTCGGCGCGGTGCCGGCGGCCTTGAGGCAGGTGTCGATGATGTCGCGCGGCACCGGCCGGGGCGAGAAATCGCGCACCGTGTGGCGCTGGCGGATCATGTCGTAGAACTCGGCGGCGCGGCGACGCATCTCCTCGACCGGCAGCTCCCGGTAGTCGGGCAGCGGGATCGGCTTGTATTCGGTGATCACGTCCTGGTCCTCTCCGGCGATCGCCTGCAGGCGGGAAAGCAGCCAGTCTAACCCGGCCAAGGCCTCGGCTGCCATGACCGATCGGCTATGTTCAGCATCCTCATCTGGAATGGCGGGAGGTCAGCCGGCCGGCGCCGGGCCGCCGAAGGTGCGATGCACCAGGCGTCGCAGCCACTGATGGCCGGCATCGTGGTGATAGCGCTCGTGCCAGTACTGGGCGACGTCGATCCGCGGCAGCGCGAAGGGCGGGCGGAACGCCGCAAGGCCGAGCTCGCCGCCGAAGTCGCGGGCGAGGCGCGCCGGCAATGTCGCGATCGCCTCGCTGCGCGCCGCGGCGAGCGCCGCACCGACGAAGCTCGGCACGCTGAGCGCGATGCGGTCGGCCGGAATCTCGGCGGTCAGCACCTGCTCGGCCATGACATGGGCGCCGTGGCCGGTATGAGCGGCGGCCACCATGACGTGTCGCTCGGCCAGGAAGCCGGCACGGCTCGCAAGCTCGGCGAGGCGCGGATGGTCGGCGCGGGCGACGCTCAGATAGCCTTCGCTGTAGAGCCGCTGCCGCCGCAGCCCCTCTGTCGTGCGCGGGAAGGTCCCGAGCGCGATATCGGCGACGCCGGTCTCGAGCTGCGTCTGGAACTGCCGCATGTCGAGCGGCAGGGCGACGAGCCGGACCTGCGGACCTTGGCTGGCGAGCGCTGCCATCAGCGGCGGCAGGAAGCGCAGCACGCCGACATCACTGACCAGCAGGCGATATTGGCGGGTGGAGGAGGCGGGGTCGAAACGCGCGGGCAGGCGGCCGAGGGCCTCGGCCTGGGCGAGCAGCTGGCGCAGCGGCTCGGCCAGCGCGTGAGCCTTGGGCGTCGGCTGCATGCCGGCGCCGACACGCACGAACAGCGGGTCGTCGAAGGCAAGGCGGAGCTTGGACAGCACCTTGCTGATCGCCGGCTGGCTGCTGCCGATGAGGGTTGCCGCCCGCGTCAGGCTGCGCTCGGCCAGGAGGACGTGCAGCACCCTGAGCTGGTGGAAGCTGACATCGGCGACATCCGGAAACAGCATCGTGTTCATAGCCGGGCGAGCATAGACGGGCTTCGGCGCCGCGCCAGCGCTCAGATGTGGTAGACGAAGGAATCGAAGGGGTCGCGTGCGAGGTCGCGCAGCTCGGCGAGCGACAGGCTGTCGACGACACCGGCAATGGCTTCGCGGACCTGCACCATCAGGAGCCGGGTTGCGCAGGCATTCTCGTCCGGACAGTCGTCGCAGCGCTGGTAGGCCGAGCGGCTGGCGCAGGCGATCGGCGTGAGCGACCCGTTGAGCGTCCGGATCAGGTCGCCGACGCGGATGTCCTCCGCCGGCCGGGCGAGCCGGTAGCCGCCGCCGCGGCCCTTCTTGGCGTGCAGAAAGCCGCCCGTTCGCAGCTCGCCGAGAATCGTGTCGAGAAACTTCTTCGGGATCTGATTGTCGCGCGCGAGGTCGGCCACCAGTACGGCCGTGCCGAGTGGCCGCCCGGCCAACGCGGTCATCGCCTTGAGCCCGTATTTGCCCTTCTTGGTCAGCATGGCCCGCAGCCCGTGACGAGCGGCCGCGCGGAACGCGCAAGGATCATCTCTCCGCGCTGCGGCGCGGCGACTAAATCTTGTGCGGGGCGTGCCTCGTGAAGCATCTTCGTCTAAAGTCGATAAAATTAGTAGTCTGATGGCGGTGCGCAGCTCTAGCGCCGCTCCCGATCAGGACACAAGACCGTCGGTTGGGCGAGGCCGCCGCGTACAGGCTCCGATCCCGCACGGATCGCCCGGGAAACGGTGCAGGGCTCCTGCCGGCATCGCCGAAATCAGCCGCCTCGGCGGTCGGCCTATGTCCGTCAATAGATTGGAATTGCACAGCTAATGAGCAGTCGCTCTGCTCGGCTGGCACATGCCGCGTCGCCGCCGCCGCGATGACCGTCGACCGGCACCGCCTTTGGCCTGCAATATCGAAAGCATGGCCAGTTGCAGTTTTCGCATCGGCTAGCCGAATTGCATGCGCGTCAATTCATCGAAAGACTAGATTTATCGCCGGCCGCGCCTGGACGCGCCGATGCCGAGGAGACCATGATGTTGAGATCGAGCCTTGCGTTGGTCGCCGGCCTTGCCGCCGCGATGACCGCCGCCCAAGCCCAGCAAGCCGCCCAGCAGCCGCCCCTGCGTTCGGCGATCGACGCGACCTTCGCCCCGCATGCCATGCCGAAGCTCTCGGGCGGGCTCGAAGGCTTCAACATCGATGTCGTCGAGGAGATCTCGCGGCGCATCAACCGGCGCATCGAGGTCGAGGGCACGCAGTTCGCCGGGCTCATCCCGGCGCTCCAGGCCGGCACCTACGACTTCCTCACCGCCGTCGTCACGGTGACGCCGGAACGCGCCCAGCAGATGCTGTTCATGGAAGGGCTCGTCGATGCCGACTACCGGTTCCTGACGCTGAAGGACAAGCCCGATATCACCGATCTCGCCCAGCTCAAGGGCCAGGTCATCGCCGTGCAGCGCGGCTCGATCTACGAGAAGTGGGTGCAGGACCTCGCACCCCGCATCGGCTGGACCGCGGAAGCCTTCGCCACCAGCACCGATGCGGTGCAGGCCGTGCTGTCGGGGCGGGCCTATGCCAATGTCTCGGCGGCGACCGTCACGGCCTGGGTGGTCAAGAACAATCCGAGGCTGAAGAACTCCTACCTCGAGCGCACAGGGCTCGTCTGGTCCATGCCGCTGCGCAACGGCAATACCGAGCTCAGGGCGACGCTCGAGGGTGCCCTGCAATGCATGAAGAAGGACGGCACGCTGGCCGCCATGTACCGCAAATGGTTCGGCGTCGACCCCGCGCCTGGCTCCTCGACCCTGACGGTCTATCCCGGCATCGGCGTGCCCGGCGTCGCCGGCTACGAGGACCGGCCGTTCGATCCGCCATGCTGAGCGAAGGCGTCGGGCCGGCGCCGCGCGCCCTCCTGGAGGCCCGCGGCGTGCGCAAGTCCTTCGGCGCCAACGAGGTGCTGAAGGGCGTCGATCTCCTGGTGGCGCCGACCGAGCTCGTGTTCCTGATCGGGCCGTCCGGCTCCGGCAAGTCCACGCTGCTGCGCTGCTGCAACCGGCTGGAGGAGCCGACCGGCGGCTCGATCGTCATCGACGGCGTCGACCTCCTGAACCCGTCGACCGACGTCAACCTGATGCGCCGGCAGGTCGGCATGGTGTTCCAGAGCTTCAACCTCTATCCGCACCTGACCGCGCTCGGAAACATCACGCTCGCCCTGCGCAAGGTGATGCGCAGGTCGAGGGCGGAGGCCGATGCGCTGGGCCTTGCCCAGCTCGAACGGGTCGGCCTCGCCGAGAAGGCCGGCGCCTATCCGGCCGAACTGTCGGGTGGCCAGCAGCAGCGCGTCGCCATCGCCCGGGCGCTGGCGCTGGAGCCGAAGATCATCCTGATGGACGAGCCCACCTCGGCGCTCGATCCCGAGCTCGTCGGCAGCGTGCTGGCCGTGGTGCGCGACCTGCGCGCCAGCGGCATGACCATGGTGATCGCCAGCCATGAAATGCGCTTCGCCCGCGAGGCGGCGGACCGTGTGCTGTTCCTCGACCAGGGCCGCGTGGTGGAGGAAGGCACGGCCGAGGAGATCTTCGCCCGGCCGCGCGAGGAGCGCACGCAGCGCTTCCTCCGGGAGGTCAGGCACTGAGCCCGCCGCGGGGCAGGGAGGACCACTGAGGTGATATCCGACTGGGACAGGTTCATTGCGACGTTTTTCGACGCCGAGATCGCCGCGCGCTATTTCCCGGCAATCGTCGGCGGCGTCGCCGTCACCGTGCTGGTCGGACTCGCGGTGATCGTCACGGGCATCGCGGCCGGCCTCGGCCTCGCCGTGCTGCGCGCGCTCGACCGCCGGCCGCTGACTTTTCTCGTCATCGTCTTCGTCGATATCTTCCGCGCCTTGCCGCCGCTGGTGCTGATCCTGATCATCTATTTCGGCCTGCCCAATATCGGCATCGTCCTGCCCAACTTCATCGTGCTCTGGCTGGCGCTCGCCGCGGTTCTCGCCGCCTTCGCCGAGGAGGTGTTCTGGGCCGGCATCACCTCGGTGCCGCGGGGCCAGTGGATGGCGGCGCGCTCGACCGGCCTCACCTTCGGCCAGACACTCGCCTCCGTCGTGCTGCCGCAGGCCGTGCGCCTCGCCATTCCGCCGCTGACCAACAAGACCATCGCGATCACCAAGAACACCGCGCTCGGCAGCGCCATCGGGGTCAGCGAGATCCTGGGCCGGTCGATGTCGGCCCAGGCCTTCACCGGCAATGCCACGCCGCTGATGATCGGCGCCGGCCTCTACCTCGTGGTCTTCGTGCCGCTGGTGGCCGCCTCGCGCTGGCTGGAGAGCCGCTACGGCTGGAGGCGCGCCTGATGGAGGATTTCGTCAACGAGTTCTTCAATCTCGAGATCATGGCGAAGGTGGCGCCGCTGCTGTTCCGCGGCCTTCTCTACACGCTCCTGCTCTGCGTCCTGCTGATCCCGATCGGCCTTCTCGGCGGCATCGGCACCATGCTCGCCGCCACCAGCCGCCGCCGTTGGCTGCGCTGGACGGCGATCGCCTTCATCGACTTCTGGCGCGCCTTCCCGCCGCTGGTGCTGATCATCTTCATCCATTCCGGCCTGCCTTTCGCCGGCATCAGGCTGGGGCCGACCGGCACGATCTGCGTTGCCTTCTTGCTGAATGCCTCGAGCTATTACGGCGAGATCTACCGGGCCGGGGTGGAAAGCGTGCCGCGCGGCCAGATCGAGGCGGCGCGATCGACCGGGCTGACCGCGTCGCAGGCCTTCATCTACGTGACGCTGCCGCAGGCGGTGCGCAACGTGCTGCCCGACCTCCTCTCCAATACGATGGAGCTCGTCAAGCTCACCTCGCTCGCCAGCATCGTCGCGGTGCCCGAGCTCCTGCACTCGGCGGACCTCGCGCGCTCGGTGACCTACAACACCTCGCCGCTCGTGCTTGCCGCGCTCATCTATCTCGTCCTGCTCTGGCCGGTGGTCCGGCTGATCGCGCGGGTCGAGCACAAGATCGCGCGGTGAGCCATGGCCGCCGCCCGCCGCCCGTCTCGACCGGGATCGCCGTCAGGCAAAGGGCCGCTGCTGCACGAGCTCGCGGATCAGCCGCACCTGCGCGCTGTCCTGCTTGGCCGGCATCCAGATCAACTGGGTGACCAGCGCGGCCCCGGCAAGAGGGAGGGCACGCACGCGCGGATCGGCCTGCGGCAGGGCGCCCTCCGGAATGATCGTGCAGCAGGCGCCGTTGATGACGAGGCGCATCAGCACCGGGATCGAGCCGCATTCGATGGTCCGGCGCGGCGCGTCCGGGCCGTGGGCGACGAGCTGGTCGATGGCGCGGCGCAGGCCGGTGCCGGTCATCGGCAGGGCGAGCGGCAGGCGGCCGATCAGGTCCTCGGCGCGGTCGCCGTCCTGGTAGGCGCTGGTCGGTGCCATCACCAGCAGCGGCCGGCGGGCGATCTCCAGCCGCATGAAATCCGCGGGCACCTCCGCGGTGTCGACGATCGCGGCGTCCAGCGCGCCGGCCAGCAGCTGTTCCATCAGGAACTGGGCCGGACCGGTGCTGACCGAGACGAAACGGTTGCGGTCGTGCCTGGTATAGTCCTCGATGATGCCGGCAAGCAGCACGGCGAGGTTGGAATCGACTCCGGCCGGCATCACCGATCCCAGCCGGAAGTCGCGCACCTGGTGCAGGAAGCCGATATCGGCCCGCTTCAGGATGCCGCGCGCCAGCGCCTCTATCTCGATCGCGGAGGCATGGAGGCTGAGCGCGGCCGGCGTCGGGCTCGAGCCGGTGCGGCCGCGGGCGAACAGCGGAACGCCGAGGAAGCGCTCGAGCTCGGCCATGCGCCGGCCGAGCGTCGGCTGGGTGATGTTGAGCCGGCGTGCCGCCCCCGAAATGCTGCGCTCCTCGACCGCCAGTGCGAAATGGGCGAGCGTCCTGAGCGAGACCGGGGCGCCGGCGAGCGCCCGCAGCGTGGCAAGCGCGGGAGCGGCATCCGCCGGCATCGTGGCGCCCGGCGCCGCCGGTCGGCCGGCGACGACGTCGGGCAGGCGCGCCGTCCAGTTCAGGATCAGGTTGGCCGAGCGGTTCAGCTGCTCGCCCTCGAACGAGGCGACGACGCCGTCGGGGCGCCGGACCAGAAGCTTGGTCGCCAGCTCGTATTCGAGCACGCCGAGCGCGCGGCTGACGGTCGAGGTCCGCACGCCGAGATCGGCCGCCGCCTGCTTCATGGAGCGGCGCTGCAGCGTCCGCACGAAATAGGCGAGGGAATGGATTTCAAGTGCCATCGGCGCGGCTCGGCCCTGGGCGGCCCTGTCCGGTTGCGCGCGGCACGGCCTCGTCGACCCCTAACCCGAATTCGCGGCGGCGGCTATGGCCGTGCCACCGGCCGCCGCCGGCCAAGAGCAGGAGGACGTTGAGCCATGGGACGCATCTTGAGAGCAGCCGATGTCGATGCGGCGGTGAAGGGCGGTTCGATCTTCGCCGCGGGCGGTGGCGGCTGGGTCCGCCACGGCATCATGCTGGGCACGGCGGCGGTCAATGCCGGCGAGCCGGAACTCGTCTCCATGGACGAGGTGCCCGATGACGCCTGGATCGCCACCGCCGCGGCGATCGGCGCGCCCGGTGACAATACCGACTGGCAGATGCTCGGCGTCGACTACGTCAATGCGGTGCGCCTGCTGCAGGACGCGCTCGGCGCGCCGGTCTACGGCCTGATGATCGGCCAGAACGGCATGTCCTCGACGCTCAACGCCTGGCTGCCGGGCGCTATCCTCGGCACCAAGGTGATCGACGCGGTCGGCGACATCCGGGCGCATCCGACCGGCGACATGGGCTCGATCGGCATGGCCGGCTCGCCCGACCAGGTGATCCAGACCGCGGTCGGCGGCAACCGGGCGAACAACCAGTATATCGAACTGGTGGTGCGCGGCGCGACCGCCCGCGTTTCGCCGATCCTGCGCACGGCCGGCGACATGGCCGGCGGCTTCATCGCCTCCTGCCGCAATCCGTTGAGGGCGTCCTATGTCCGCCGCCATGCGGCGCTCGGTGGCATTTCGCGCGCGCTGGAGCTAGGCGCGGCGATCATCGCGGCCGAGCCGAAGGGCGGCACGGCGGTGATCGACGCGATCTGCGAGACAACCGGCGGCACGATCCTGTTCCAGGGCAAGGTGAGCGCCAAGAACCTCGTCTATACCAACGATGCCTTCGACATCGGCACGATCACGCTGAGCGCGGGCAACAAGGCCTGCCGCCTGCACGTGATGAACGAATATATGGCGACCGAGGACGAGACCGGCGCGCGCACCTCGACCTATCCGGACGTGATCGCGACCTTGGATACCGAGGGCCGGCCGGTCTCGGCGGGGCATATCGCCGAGGGCATGGAACTCCTGGTGCTGCATATCGGCAAGGCCCATATCCCCCTGAGCTCCAGCGCCACCGACCGCAGCGTCTATCCCTATGTCGAGAAGGCGCTCGGCATTCCGCTCGTCGACTATGCACTGGATCACGTCGCATGAGAGAGGATTTCCGCGTCACCTCGGGCAACGACCTGCGCTGCAAGGGCTGGCGCCAGGAGGGGCTGCTGCGCCTCCTGGAGAACGTGCTGGCGGTCGGCGAGGATCCCGACAATCTCGTCGTCTATGCCGCGCTCGGCCGCGCCGCGCGCGACTGGCCCTCGCACGACGCCATCGTCCGCGCCCTGAAGACCATGGACGAGGGCGAGACGCTCATCGTCCAGTCGGGCAAGCCGATCGGCATCGTCAGGACCCATCCCGGCGCACCGCTGGTGATCATGGCCAATTGCAACATGGTCGGCCAATGGGCCAAGGCCGAAACCTTCTATGCGCTGCAGGACAAGGGGCTGATCTGCTGGGGCGGGCTGACCGCCGGCGACTGGCAATATATCGGCTCGCAGGGCGTCATCCAGGGCACCTACGAAATCTTCATGCGCATTGCCGAGCGGCATTTCGGCGGCGATCTCAAGGGCCGCTTCGTGCTGACTGCCGGGCTCGGCGGCATGGGCGGCGCCCAGCCGCTGGCCGGCCGCATGGCGGGGGCGGCGATCCTCGCCGTCGATGTCGATCCCGAGCGCATCGCCAAGCGCCTCGCCATCGGCTATCTCGAACGGCGCGCCGAGACGCTCGAGGAGGCGCTGGCGATGATCCGCGCGGCGACCGCCGCGGGCACGCCGCTGTCGGTCGGCCTTCAGGGCAATGCCGCCGAGATCTATCCCGAAATCCTGGCGCGAGGCATCGTGCCCGATGTCGTGACCGACCAGACCTCGGCCCATGATCTCGTCTATGGCTACGTGCCGGCGACGCGCTCGCTCGCCGAGGCGCGGGCGCTACGCAAGAGCGATCCGAGGACCCTGATGGCCGAAAGCCGGGCATCCATCGTCCGCCATGTCGAGGCCATGCTCGGCTTCAAGGATCGCGGCGCCGTGGTCTTCGACAACGGCAACCTGATCCGCACCCAGGCGCGCGAGGGCGGGCTCACGCGTGCGTTCGACATCCCGATCTTCACCGAGGCCTTCCTCCGGCCGCTGTTCGCCCGGGCCATCGGGCCGTTCCGCTGGATTGCGCTGTCGAACGAAGCCAGCGACATCGCGCGCATCGACGACCTGCTCCTGGAGCTCTTCCCCGACAACCGGATCATCACCAACTGGGTGGCGCTGGCGCGCCGCCACGTGCCGTTCGAGGGCCTGCCGGCGCGCATCGCCTGGCTCGGCCACGGCGAGCGCACCAGCCTGGCGCTGGCGGTGAACCGGCTGGTCGCGAGCGGCGAGCTCGCAGGTCCCGTCGCCTTCACCCGCGACCACCTCGATGCCGGCGCCATGGCCCATCCCAACATCATGACCGAGAACATGAAGGACGGTTCGGACGCCATTGCCGACTGGCCACTGCTCGACGCCATGATGCTCTGCGCTTCCAAGGCGGATCTCGTCGCCATCCATTCGGGCGGCGGCGGCTATTCCGGCTATATGACCAGCGCCGGCGTCACCCTGATCGCCGACGGCACGCCGGAGGCGGCCGCGCGGCTCGACCTGTCGCTGACCAACGACACCGCGCTCGGCGTCATGCGCTATGCCGATGCCGGCTACGAGGAGGCGCTCGACGAGGCGGCGGGCAAGGGCATCGGCCATATCCGGCTGGGGCGGCGATAAGCGCTGCGCTGCGACCTTCGGCGAGCGGTGCCCCGCAGGTCAGTGGCCCAAAGCCGGTTCGAACAGGGCGCCCGGCACGGGCGAGCCGAGCGCTATGTGCGGTTCCGCGCCGCCTGGCTGAAACCGCTTGCGATACTCGCCCATGGTCACGCCCGTGGTGTCCTTGAACAGACGCGAGAAGGAACTGGCGTCGCTGTAGCCGACATCGAAGATGATCTGCTGGAGTGGCGCGTCGCTCGTCGCGAGCCGGTCGCAGGCGGCGGCGATCCGGGTGCGCTGGAGATAGCTCGTCATCGACTCGCCGCAGGCCGCCTTGAACCGGCGCTTGAAGTTGCGGGAGCTCATGCCCAGCCGATTGGCGACCGTTTCGACGCTGACCTCGCGCCAGTAGTTGCGCTCCAGCCAGTCCTGCGCCTTCAGCACGCTCTGATCGCCATGAGCCTTGTGGGGCTCGAAGGCGAGATAGGGCGATTGCCGGTCGCGGCCCGGATCGAAGACCAGCATGCGGGCGCAGTGCAGGGCGAGCGACGCGTCGGCGAAGCGGCGCACCAGATGAATGGCAAGATCGATATAGGAGACGGCCCCGCCGCCGCAGACGAGATTGCCATCCTCGGTGATCAGTTCGCTTTCGCGCAGCACGACCTGCGGGTAGCGCTCCCGGAACGCCTGGGCCGCACGCCAGTGGGTGGTCGCCACCTTGCCGTCCAGGAGGCCCGCTTCGGCGAGCAGAAAGCTGCCGGTGCAGGAGGTGGCGATGCACGAACCGGCCGCGGATTGTTGGCGCAGCCACGGGATCAGCGCGCGCAGCGTGTCCATCCGCGCCGCGATGGCGCCTGCCGGCAAGGTCGACGGCATGATCGGCGCGAACAGGATGACATCCGCGCCGGCCGCCGAGGCGATATCGCCGTCCGCGTCGATCGGCCGCCCATTGTAGCTGCGCACCGGCATGCCCGCGGGCGACACGACGCGCACGGCGAACGGGGTTGCCGACGGTGTTCGCTCCGCGGCGCAGGCATTGGCACAGGCGAAGGCATCGAGCAGGCCATGCACGGTTGAGCCGATGCAGCCGTCGGTGACGAGCAGCGCAATATCGGTTCGTTTCATCGACGTGTCCCATTTCGCACATCATATGTCATTTGGGACACTGTCTGGCCCGGGGCATCTCCTGTCAAGCTGCGCTCCAGCCTGAAAGGAGAGACCCATGACAGCCACCGTCAAACCCGTGCCGGCGGTCCGCGCGGCGATCACCGATCCCGTCGAAATGGCTGGGATCGTCGACGCGCTCGCCACCGCCAAGAGCCGTCAGGACATCGAGGCGGCGATGCGCATCTATCACCCTGAGGGCGTGCTCGTGGCGCCGCCCCTCGGGCCGCCGCGCGAGGGCGCCGCCGAGATCCGCGCCGGTCTCGTGCGCTTCTTTTCCCTGTTCCCGGATTATGCCGTGACGCTCGAGGGGCATGCCGTCAGCGGCGAGACGCTGGTCGCCTGGGGCACGATCCACCTGACCTTGGCGGGGCGTCCGGGCGGGCAGACGCCCAATGGCCGGCGCGCCGTCGTGCCGGTCTTCATCCTCTTCCGGTTCCGCGACGGCTGTGTCGTCTGGGAGAGTTTCAACTTCGATCTCGCCAGCCTTTGCCGCCAGTCGGGCGTCTCGGCCGATGCGTTTTTTCCCACGCAGGCGTGAGGCCAGACCGATGATCGAATTCTACACCTGGAGCACACAGAACGCGCGCAAGGTCTCCGTCATGCTGGAGGAGTGCGCGCTCGCCTATGCGATCAAGCCGGTCAACCTTCTGAAGAACCGGCAGAAGGAGCCGGACTTCCTCCGCATCAACCCCAATGGCCGCATCCCCGCTGTGATCGATCCCGACGGACCGGGCGGCCGGGTCGTGGTCGCCGAGAGCGGCGCGATCCTCGTCTATCTCGCGGAGAAGACGGGCCGGTTCCTGCCGCCCTCCGGTCCCGACCGCTACCGCGTCCTGCACTGGCTGATGTGGCAGATGAGCGGCGTCGGACCGACATTCGGCAATCTCGCCCATTTCGTCGCCGCGACCGATCCCGACAGCCCGCGCGTCAACGGCTATCTCCGCGCGACCATGGCGCCGGAGGTCTATCCCTATCCGCTCAGGCGCTTCATGCAGGAGGCGACGCGCCTGGTCTCCGTGCTCGAAGCCCAGCTTGCCGGACAGGATTTCATCGCCGGCGAGCTCAGCATTGCCGATTTCGCCACCTATGCCTGGTTCGAGAGCATCTGGCCGGGATTTCGCGTCCGCCAGCCCTCGATCGACGACGACAACCCGAACGTCGCCGCCTGGATGGCGCGGCTCGCGGCGCGCCCGCGGCTGCAGCGCGGCATGGAACGCCTGGCCTGGGGCGTCGATCTCGAGGCGAGCGAAGTCCTGAAGGAGCCGGATGTGACCGGCGCAATGCCGGCCAGCTGATCTGGCACGGTTTCGCGGACACGTCCGACATTGTTTCCGGCATGTCCGATGTCGCGCCGCGCGCCGCTTCAGTCGCCGGAGCGCGCGGCCATCAGCGTTTCGAAGACGCCGAGAGCCCGTTCGGGAAAGTCGCTCTGGATGCCTTCGGTCGTCGCGATCATGTAGAACCAGACGGCGCCGAAGGTCATGTCGAGCATCATCTCGACGTCGAGGCCATCAGGCAGCTCGCCGGTCTCCTTGCCCTGCACGAGGACGCGGCGCAGCGTCTCCCGCCGGGGCGCGACGATCTTGGCGATGAACAGCGCGCGCAGGTCGGCATCGCTCTGCGCCTCGATCATCAGACCTTTCAGCACATTGGCATAGGCGCCGGCGCGCTGCCGCTCCACGGTCTGGCTCATCAGGGCCTTGAAGTCCGGTCCGAAGCCGGTGCCGGGAAGCGGCCGCGCACTTTCCAGGCCGTCCATATAGACGTCGATCAGCAGCGCCCCGCGCGAGGCCCAGCGCCGGTAGATCGACTGCTTGGCGACCGATGCGCGCGCCGCCACCGCCTCGATCGAGAAGCTGCCGTACCCCTGTTCCGCGATCAGATCGCGGGCTGCGTCGAGGATGGCGCGATTGACCGCCTGATCGCGCGGCCGGCCGGCACGGACGGAAACCATCTCAGTCACACTCTTTTTCCTTATTGACATACGCAACGGTGCGTATTGTATTTGTCTGACCAACGAAAATCAAACGGAGCCCGGCGAAAGGGATGTCGCATCGAAGGCAGGGCCGCAAGCGCAACGCTTGCGGAACAGGCCTTGTCGCGCCCGCCCTTCGGAGGCTCCGCCAAGACCAAGGGGGAAGAAGCATGGCATCGACCATTTCGCGCCGCACCGTCCTGGCGTCGGCGGGCCCGGCCCTGGCCGCCTCGTCGATCGGGTTCGCATGGGGGCAGGGCGCCGCCGCGGGCAGGCCGGTCACGATCGGTCTCATCACCCCGAGCACCGGCACCTTCGCCTTCGCCGGCGAACTGATCGGGCAGGGCGCGGCGCTCGCGGTCGCGGCGCGCGGCGGCCAAATCCTCGGCCAGCCGGTCAGGCTGATCACGCGCGACGACGAGGGCCGGCCGGCGGTCGGCGTCAGGCGCGTGCAGGAGGCGGCCGCCAGCGACGGCATGCGCTTCTTCCTCGGCGCCTATTCGAGCGCCGTCGGGCTTGCCGAATCCGAAGTCGCCCAGCGCGAGAAGCTCCTGCAATACGCCGCCGGCGGCTCGGAGGATTTCACCGGCTCGCGCTGCGGCCGCTACACCTTCCAGTGGTCGGCCCATCCCTATACGGCCGTGCGCGCGACGCTCGAACATGTCCGCAAGGCGTTTCCGGACAAGAAGAAGATCTACAGCCTCAGCGCCGACTACGTCTTCGGCCACGCGCTCCTGAAATATACGCAGGTCGTCGCCGCCGAGCTCGGCTTCGAGCTGGTCGGCAACGACAATCATCCGCTCGGCGAGCGGCAGTTCACCGCCTATCTGACCAAGGTGGTGACCGCGCGCCCGGACATCCTGTTCCTCAACACGGCCGGCGCCGATGCGGTGACCGCCATCCGCCAGTTCTCCAGCTTCGGCGCCGGCAGCATCAGCGTGGTCGGGCCGTGGACCCTCGAGGTCGACCAACTGCCCGAGCTCGCCCCCGAAATGCGCGCCGGCATGATCCTCGGCCAGAACTACTATCCCGACATCGACACGCCCGCGAACAAGGAGTTCGTCGCGCTCTATCGTGAGCGTCATCGCGGCCTGCCGGGCTATGCTGCGGCCTATGGCTACGACACCGTGCGCTCGCTGCTGCTCGCCATGGATGCGGCCAAGTCGGTGGAGGTCGGCGCCGTCGTGCAGGCGCTCGAAACCATGCGCTGGGACGGCGTGCTCGGGCCCATGTCGGTCGACCCGGCCACCCATCAGACGGTGCGGCCCTATTTCGTCGTGCGCTGCAAGGCGGCGGCCGAGATGAAGGGAGCAGCCGATTTCGCCGAAATCGTCGCGACCAGCACGCAGACGCAGCCGGCCGCGCTCAACGCCTGCAAGACCATGCCGGCGCTCTGAGCCGGGCCATCCTGCCGCCGCAACGGGACGCACCGATGACCTGGCTCATCCTCGCCCAACTGGTCAACGGCATCGCCATCGGCATGATCTATGCGCTGATGGCGTTCGGCCTGTCGATCATCAAGGGCCTGCTCAACATCCCCAATTTCGCGCATGGCGCCTTCTACGCGCTCGGCGCCTATCTCTGCTATTCGATGATCAAGGCGGGCCTGCCCTTTCCGCTCGCGCTGGTTCTGGCCGGGGCGGGCAGCGCGGCCGTCGGCCTGGTCTTCGACCGGCTCGTGCTCAGGCGGGTGAAGGACGGCGACTACCTGCCGCAACTGATCATCCTGTTCGGCGCCGCCCTGGTCATCGAGCAGTGCCTGCTGATCGGCTGGGGCACGATCGGGCTCAGCGCCGCACCGCCGCCGCTGCTGTCGGGCGCGGTCGATCTCGGCTTCACCCTGGTGCCGCGCTACATCCTTTTCGCCAGCATCGTTTCCGCGCTCGTCATCTCCTCGGTCTGGCTGCTGATCGAGCGGACGAGGCTCGGTGCGACGATCCGGGCCGGCATCGACAAGCCGGACATGGCCCAGGCGCTCGGCATCAATGTCGATCTCCTTTTGGCCTTCGGCATGGCGCTGGGTACCGGGCTTGCCGGCCTTGCCGGCGCCCTGGCCCTGCCGCTGATGGGCGCGACCTCGACCATGGGCGGCGACATGACCGCGCTCGCCTTCGTCGTGCTGGTGATCGGCGGGCTCGGCTCGCTCTACGGCGCCATCGTCGCAGGCGTCCTTGTCGGCATCGTGCAGAGCCTGATGACGGTCATCGCGCCCTCCGCCAGCACCGTCGTCATCTATGTCGCGATGATCGCGATCCTTCTCATCCGGCCGCAAGGCCTGTTCGGCGAGCGCTGATCCATGGCCTCAGAGCACGAATCCGCAGCCGTTCTCACCGGCGGCCCCGCCGCGGCGACGAGCGGCGCGCCGCGCGCCGCCGGCATCGCCAAGAGCCTGGCACTGGTTGCCGCCGTCGCGCTGCTGCCCTTCGCAATCCCGGTGAACATCGCGACCGAGATCGTCATCTTCGGCCTGTTCGCCATGTCGACCAACCTGCTGATCGGCACCGCCGGGCTCTATTCCTTCGGCCAGGCCGCCTTTTTCGGCGTGGGCGGCTATGCCGCCGGCTACCTTGCCGTGCACGGGCTCGCGCCGCTGCCGGTCGTGCTCCTGGCCGCGGCGCTGGCCGCCGGCCTCATGGCGCTCGTCATCGGCGGCTTCAGCATCCGCCGTACCGGCATCTATTTCATGATGCTGACCTTCGCCTTCAACCAGCTCGTCTACTACATCGCCTATTCCTGGCATTCGGTGACGGGCGGCGAGGACGGCCTTGCCGGCATCAAGCGCCTGCCGCTCGATCTGCCCCTCGTCGGGCGGCTCGGTTTCGACAACCACCTGGCCTTCTACGCGCTGGCGGCCGCGATCTTCCTGGCCGGCATGGCCGCGCTGCGCCGCATCGTCGACAGCCCGTTCGGCATGGTGCTGGCGGCCGCCCGGCTGAACCCGCGCCGCACAGCCTCGCTCGGCTATCCCGTGCATCAGGCCCAGCTCCTGGCCTTCGTTCTGGCCGGGGCGATCGCCGGCATCGCCGGCGCGCTGTTCGGCATGCTCTACCGGATCATGCCGATCGATTCCGTCCATTGGGTCTCGTCAGCCTATGTCGTCTTCATGGTGCTGATCGGCGGCACCCGCTCTATGCTGGGCCCGGTCATCGGTGCGGCGATCTTCATCTGGCTGCAGGGCCTCTTCAGCCTCGTCTGGGCGCGCTGGCCGCTGCTGCTCGGCCTGTTCGTCATCGTCGTCATGCTGTTCCTGCCGGGCGGCGTGCTCGATCTCGCCGGGCGGGCGCGGCAGGCGGCCCGACGCGTGTGGAGCCGGCCATGACGCGCGCGGCCGACATCACGCCTCGCGCGAGCCGGGTGGTTCTGGCCGGCGAAAGCCTCGCCAAGAGCTTCGGCGGCAATGTCGCGGTGAACAACGTCTCCATGGCCTTCGCCGCGGGGCGCCTGCACAGCATTCTCGGGCCGAACGGGGCGGGCAAGACCACGCTCTTCAACCTGCTCACCAAGGACCTCAGCCCGGATGCGGGCGTCGTCCGGCTGGAGGGCGCCGACGTCACCCGGCTCGCGCCGCATCAGATCGCGCGCCGGGGCCTGTCTCGCTCCTATCAGATATCGAGCGTCTATCTCGACATGACCGCGCGGGAAAATGTCTGGGTCGCGTCCTACCGGGCGCTCGCCGGCGGCGCCTTCGTGTTCTGGCGCCGCGCCGGGCGCGATGCCGCCGTGCGGGCCCATGCCGAGACCTACCTCGCCCGGCTCGGGCTGATGCACTTCGCCGATGTGCCGACCAGGGAGCTCTCCTATGGCGACCAGCGGCTTCTGGAGATCGCCGTGACGCTCGCCTCCGAGCCGCGGATCATCCTGCTCGACGAGCCGACGGCCGGCCTGTCGCGCCAGGAGACGGAGAAGGTGAAGCGGGTGATCGCGGCGCTCAAGGGCGAGTTCACCATCGTCATGATCGAGCACAATATGGGCGTGGTCATGGAGATCTCCGACGAGATCTCGGTGATGAACCGCGGCGCGGTGATCGCGCATGGTTCCCCCCGTGACATCCAGGGCAACAGGACCGTGCAGGAGGCCTATTTTGGAGGCTGAACCCCGACTGCTCGACCTTGCCGGCGTCGACGCCTTCTACGGCCGCAGCCAGGCCTTGTTCGGCGTCAGCTTTTCCGTCGGCGCGAGCGAGGTCGTCGCCGTCCTCGGCCGCAACGGCGCGGGCAAGACCACGACGCTCAGGACCATCATGGGTTTCAACGCGCCCGGCCAGGGCACGGTCCGTTTCGAAGGTCGGCTGATCAGCGGTGAGAAGCCGCACCGGATCGCCCGGCAGGGCATCAGCTATGTGCCGGAAACCCGCGATGCCTTTTCGCTCCTGACGGTGGAAGAGAACATCATGCTGGGCTACCGGGCCGGTTCCCCGTTCACGCTGGAGCGTTTTCTCGGCTGGTTCCCCGAACTCAGCGGCCTGACCCGGCGGCGCGGCGCGCAGCTTTCCGGCGGCCAACAGCAGATGATGGTGATCGGCCGCGGCCTCGCTCCAGGGCCACGGCTGCTTCTGCTCGACGAACCCTCGCAGGGGCTCGCCCCGGTCGTGGTCAAGTCGGTGGCGCGGGTCCTGACGGAGCTGCGCGGCGAAAAGCTCTCCATCGTCCTGGTCGAGCAGAACCTCGCCTTCGCGCTCGCCATCGCCGACCGGATTATCGTCCTGGAGAACGGCGCGGTGGTCGACAGCCTGACCGCCGAGGAAGGGCGCCGGGACGCCGCCCGCATCGAACGCTATCTCGCCGTCCACTAGACGCAGTCAACCCGGTGCCCGGCGCGAGGCGCCGGACCCGACATGATGGATACCCCCATGCTGCCCCCCATTCTCGGCTATTGCGACCCGCTGCGCGGGCGCCCCGGCGACACGATCGCCTTCCACGTCAGCTCCGCCGGCGACCGCCCGTTCGACGCCCGCCTGGTCCGGATCATCTGCGGCGATCCCAACCCCGCCGGGCCCGGGCTCAGGATCGATCCCGTTCCCAGCACCATCGACGGACGCCATGCCGGCAAGGCCCAGCCCGTGCCGATCGGCTCCTGCGCCCTGGCGCCCCTGCCGGCGCTCGCCGATGACGCCATGGCGCTCGTGCTCAATGTCCGGCCGACCCGTCTCGACGGCGATTGGCGGAGCGTCGCCGCGCTGCAGGACGATGGCGGGGACAGCGTCTTCGCACTCGGGCTCGAAGGCGGCCGTCTGGTGCTCGCCACCCGCCGACAGGGGCTGGAGAGCCGCGTCGACACCGGGCTCGACATCGAGATCGGCGCCTGGCAGGCGGTCGGGCTGGGTTTTGCGCCCGGACGCTCCGCCGCGATCGTCGAAACCGCCCGGCTCGACCCGCGGCGCGGCATGGGGCCGGTCCGGCGGCAGGTGCTGCAGCTGCCGGACGCGGTTGCCGGCGGCGACTGGACGCAGGCCGTTTTCGCGGCGATCTGGGCGGGCCGCCCGACGGCGAGCTTCAACGGCCAGATCGAGGCGCCGGCGCTCTGCCGCGGCGACGAGCCGAGGCTCGCCGAAACCGGCGGCGCGCTCGGCGTGCAGGGCCGGGATGCCCTGGCGCAGTGGGATTTTTCCGCGGCGATCGACCGGCAGACCTTCCCCGAGCGGTGCGGCCAGCGCGACGGCGTCCTGATCAACGTGCCGACCCGCGCGGTGCGCGGCTCGAACTGGGACGGCAGCGAGTTCTGCTGGCGCCACGCGCCGGAGCACTACGGCGCGATCCACTTTCACGACGACGACCTCGCTGACTGCCGATGGGAGCCGGGCCTCAGCTTCACCATTCCTCCCGACCTCGAAAGCGGCATCTATGCGGTCGAGGTCGAGAACGACGGGGGCAAGGATACGATCCCGTTCTTCGTCCTGCCGCCGCGCGGGGGGCGCAGGAAGCCGATCGCGGTGCTGGTCTCGACCTTCACCTATCTGGCCTATGCCAATCATGCGCGCGGCAATTTCAGGGGCGGCCTGAAGGAGCGGGCGGCCGCCTGGGGCGCCTATCCCTGGAACCCAGACGAGGTCGGCGACTTCGCGCTCTCCACCTACAATTATCATTCCGACGGGTCTGGTATCTCGCTGTCGTCGCGGCTTCGCCCGATCCTGACCATGCGGCCCGGCTATCTCACCTTCGAGGACCAGCGGGGCTCGGGGCTCAGGCATTTTCCCGCCGACACCCATCTCGTCGCCTGGCTGCACCGGCAGGGCTACGAATTCGATCTCGTCACGGACGAGGACCTCGACGACGAGGGCGTCGCGGCGATCTCGGACTACAGGATCGTCGTCACCGGCAGCCATCCGGAATATCACACGGCGCGGTCGCTCAACGCCCTGCAGGATTATCGCGAGGCCGGCGGGCACTTCGTCTATCTCGGCGGCAACGGCTTCTACTGGCGGATCGGACGGCGCGGCGACCTGCCTCATGTGATCGAGATCCGGCGGGCGGAGAGCGGCATCCGCGCCTGGGCCTGCCGGGTCGGCGAATATTACCAGCAGCTCGACGGCGCCTATGGCGGGCTCTGGCGGCGCAACGACCGGGCGCCGCAGATGCTCGCCGGCATTGGCTTCGCCATTCAGGGCCTCTACGAAGGCTCGTTCTATCGGCGCACCCCGGACTCCCGGCACGCCGATCTCGCCTGGCTGTTCGAGGGCGTCGGCGGCGAGGTCATCGGCGACTACGGCCTGTTCGGCGGCGGCGCCGCCGGCTTCGAGCTCGACCAGGTCGCCGAGACGCTCGGCACGCCGCCGGGGACGGTGGTCGTGGCGCGGTCGGAAGGCCACGGCCCGAGCTTCCAGCTCGCGCCGGAGGAGATCCTGACCCATACGCTGGCGCTCACCGCCAGCCCGCGCGTCGAGGCGCATATGGTGGTGGGCATGCCGCCCGGCGAGGGCGCCTTCTTCGCCTCGGGATCCATCACCTTCATCGGCAGCCTCTGCCACAACGGCGACGACAACGACGTCTCGCGCATTCTCGACAACGTGCTCAGGCGGTTCCTGGCGTTGCCGGCCGGGTGACGGGCGGCGGCCGCACAGCGCGCGGCCTGGCCGTCTTGGCGATCAGGCGAAGCGGGCTCAGCGCGGCAAGGCGCCGCCGAAGCGCCGGATCATCCAATCGAAGAAGGTCTCGTGCCAGAGCGTGGGCGCGCCGAGCTGGCAGTGTTCCGCGCCACCCGACGGCCTGTCGAACATCACGGTTTCGACCGAACGTGCGGCGACGCAGGCGGCTTCGAACGCCTTGGCCTGCTCGAGCGGCACGAAATGGTCGGCTTCGCCCGCGAGGATGAGAACGTCCGCCGCGATGCGATGGGCGACCGCCTCCAGCCGATAAGGCGCGAAACCGGCAATCATGCCGTCGACCGATGTGACGCCAAGCGTCCAGCGAGCGTTGTCGATCGCCCAGACGACGCCTGGGATCTGGCGTGTTGCGGGGTCGGCATCGAGCGCGGCAAACCTTCGGGCCACCGAGGCCACGTCATAGAAGACATCGTAGGCGACGACGCCATCGATCCGCCTGTCGAATGCCGCAGCCCGCGGCGCGAGATAGCCGCCCATGCTCATGCCGACGAGAACGATCGCGGGCGGCGCGGGATGCCGCGACAGAAAGGCGTCGAGCACGGCCGCGTTCGGTCTTTCCCATTCATGGGTGAACGTCAGTCCATGGCGGCGCAGCGCCGCGCCCTGGCCGGGTCCTTCATAGGTGAGAACGCCGTAGCCGCGTCGATGGGCGGCCTCGACCAGGACGAAATAGAGCTCCTCCAGGGTCGAATCGTAGCCGCCGACCATGACGACCAGCGGCTTGGCATCCGATCCGGCAGGACCGGGATAGTGGATCGCACGCAGGCTGCCGCCTTCGTAGGGAACTTCGAAACGTGTGTGAGCGATGCCGAGTACCCGTAGTCCCTGATCGAAGGCCTCTATTTGTGCGGCCCAGGCGTTGGGCCTGCGCTCGTCCTCCGGCTTCAGAAGAAACTCGGCAGTTCGCCAGTAGGTATGCGCTCGCAGATGGGCAAGACCGCGGCTGACGGGATCGAGACAGGCGGCGGCGCGCGCTGAATTGCGGCGGGCGGTTGCCGCCCAGGCGTCGTGCCAACCGATCGGATCGCCCTCGCGAATCCGGCCGATCGCCTCGAGAGTTTCGGCAATGTCGGCCCCGCCGGACGGGGCATCCGAAAGCACGCGTAGTGCCTGGAAGTGGTAGGTCTGGTCTTTGAAAAACCGGTGCGCGTCGCCGCCCGCCGGGTTCTGTGCGATCGATCCCATCTGCCTCTGTCCTCTGCAAGGCCCCTCGGGGGGTCGAGCGGATCATGGCGCGGGAGCGCGGCCGGCGCTTGCCTTCGCATGTCGATCATTTAACGTCATGCGCCAATGCGATTAGCCTCTTCCCCATCGCGGACTGGCGCAAGCGTTTCCGGAGACCTGATCCACGCTGTGGGGGCCGCGGCGGTGGCCGCTGGGGTTGTGCGGGATGATGTGGCCGTCGTTCCGCGCGGCCGGCTGATCGCGGGGCCCCCGACGGCGAAAGGCCGGACGTCGCGGTTGCCCGAGCACGCGCTTATGTCGGTCTGGGATGCCGTTCTGAAACGCGCGAACGGCGATCACGGCGTTGGCGCATTGCTGGCGCTGCATGCGGACATCGGAGCTTTCGGGGTGCTTGGCGAAGCGCTGCGTCACGCCCCGACGCTGCTCGACGCCTTTGACCATGTCGCGCGCTACGCACGTCTCAGTCATCAGGGCGTGTCGATCACCGTCGACCTGACCGGCTCCGATGTCGCCGTCGGTTACGCCCTGGCCGGTGCGGCGGCCGGCGCGGCACAGGGCGCGCGAGCGGCGGGTCTGCTTTGGGCGATGGGCAATCTGGCGCTCATGCCGGCGCGAGCCTTCGGTACAAATCTCAGGCCGAAACGGGCCAGTTTTGCCTGCCCCGCGCCATTGGACATCGATCCTGCCCGAGCAGTGTTCGGCGCAGCCGTTTCATTCGACGCGCCGGCCTCTCAGATCATCTTCGACCGCAACCGGGTGGACGAGGTACGACGCCCGGCGAGCACGCATGTGCTCGACTATCTCGATGCGCTGGCGGACCAGGACCTTGCCGCTCTCCCGGCAGTGGACGACATCATCGCCAGGGTTGCGGCCGAGTTGCGAACAGGGCTGATCCGTCGCGGCGTGCCGACAGTACGGATCGTCGCGCAGACGCTTGGCATGTCGGCCCGTACGCTCCAGCGCCGCATCGCGGCAGGGAATACGACCTTCGAGAGCATTCTCGACATGGAGCGGAAAGCCCGGGCGAAAGAGCTCATTCTGCAAGGCGGGCGAACGATGGGCGAGATCGCCGACATGCTCGGCTACAGCGAACAGGCGTCGTTCAGCCGGGCCGCGCAGCGTTGGTTCGCGGTGGCACCGAGCAGAATGGCGCAGGCTTCGACATCATGACGCGCGTCGCGCCGTCCCGGCACCTGCCGGTGACGCATGACCCACGCCTCACGCCGCCTGGCCGACCGCCCAGCGCGCGCCGTCCGCGTCCTGGCCGATCAGGGCAAGGCCGGAGGCGATCGATTCGAACTGGTCGGTATTGGTCAGCTTGGCGACGCCGAAGCGCTCGACGAAGAGGTTGCGGATCGCCGGCACGAAGGAGGTGCCGCCGGTGAGGAACACCCTTTCGATGCCGGCTTCTCCGACGCCCGCTTTCGCCAGTACCTCGTCGACGGTCGCGGCGATCCGCGCGACATCGGGCGCGATCCAGGCTTCGAAGTCGCGGCGGGTGATGGTAGCCTCGATCTCGACGCCTTCCTCGGCGAAACGGAAGGCCGCGTTCTCTTCGCTCGACAACGTCACCTTGGCGGCCGAGACCGCGCGATAGAGCGCCAGACCGAGATCGTAGTCGACGATGTCGATGAAGGCTTCCAGCGCCTCGCGGTCGAGCGCCACCTTGGCAAGATCCCTCAGCCCGGCCAGATCGCCGTTCGACTTCATCATGGCGAGCTGATGCCAGCGGGCGAGGTTGGCGTAATAATGGTTCGGCACGGTCAGCAGCTTGTCCAGCGAGCGATAGCTCGAGCCCTTGCCGAGCCGCGGCGAGACGACCCGGTCGACGATGCGGTAGTCGAACGTGTCGCCGGCGATGCCGACGCCGGCATGACCGAGCGGCTCGGCCTTCAGCATGCCGCCGGAGCGCTCGAAGCGCATGACCGAGAAGTCGCTGGTGCCGCCGCCGAAATCGGCGACCAGCACGGTCGCGTCATGGTCGAGCCGGCGCGCGTAGAAGAAGGCCGCGCCCACCGGCTCGTAGACATAGGCCGTGCTGGCGGCGCCGAGGCGGCTGAAGGCATGGCCATAGCGCTCCATGGCGAGCGCTTCGTTGGGATGGCTGCCGGCGAAGGTCACCGGCCGGCCGACGATCAGCCGCGCGCCGGAAAAGTCGAAGGCGCCGTCGCCATGGCGCGCCACCGTGTTGAGGAAGGTGAACAAGAGGTCCTCGAACCGGTAGCGCTGCCGGAAGATGCGCGTCTCCTGGAAGCTCGAACTGGCGGCAAAGGTCTTGAACGACTGGATGAAGCGATGGGCGGTGCCGCCGGCCATGAGCTGGTCCATCGCCCAGGGACCGCCCTCCACCTTGACGCCGAGCGAGCCTGCGCCGCGCCGCTCCTCCCAGAAGCAGAGCGCCGTGACGAAGGCGCTGAGGCGGGCTCCGCCATGGGCGAAGCGGATCACCTCGGCGCGGCCGTCGGGGGTTGCCAGCGCCACCACCGTATTGCTGGTGCCGAAATCGACGCCGATCGAAATGTCTTGGCCGCGGGCAGACATGGGCAGGGATGTCCTGGGTGGGAAGGCTCTGGGGCGAAGAGCGGCCGGCTGCATTAGCCGAACTCGGGCACGGAAGCCAGTGCCGCGGTATTTTTTGGCAAGCAAGCCGTCGGTCGGGGGACGGGCGGGGCGAGGTTGGAAATAGGCGCAATGCATTCCTGGCGTCGCAGGCCGCGGCCGGCCGCCTTAAGAGGGGAGGCAGCCATATTGATGCTGTCGAGGGAAGGGTCGGTCGATGAAATCCTGTTCCGTGCTGGTCGCCTGCAAGCTGCCCGACGAGGTGGAGCAGGATATCGCCGCTCATCTCGACGCAGATTTCATGGCCGACGCCCGCTCCCGCCCGCTGCCGGAACTGGTGGCGCGGCTCGACGGGCGCGATGCGCTGATCCTGCTCGCCATGACGCCGGTCGATGCCGATTTCATCGCGGCGCTGCCGGCCTCCGTCAAGACCATCGCGACCTATTCGGTCGGCCTCGACCATATCGACCTTGCCGCCGCCCGCGCGCGCGGCCTCGCCGTGCTGCATACGCCCGACGTGCTGACCGACGCGGTCGCCGAGACGGCCCTGCTGCTGCTGCTCGGCGCCGCGCGCCGGGCGACCGAAAGCATCGATCTCATCCGGTCCGGTGCCTGGCAGGGCTGGTCGCCGACGCAGCTCGTCGGGGTCGAGCTGACCGGCAAGACGCTCGGCATTCTCGGCATGGGCCGCATCGGGCAGGGCATTGCCGAGCGCGCCCGGGCCTTCGGCATGCAGATCACCTATCACAACCGCAAGCCCCTGGCGCCGGAGCTTGCCAAGGGCGCGGTGCATCAGGCCGACGCGATGGCCTTTCTCGGCGCCATCGACGCGCTTGCCATCGCCTGCCCCCTGACCGAGGAGACGCGCGGCTTCCTGAATGCCGAGCGCATCGCCGCCATGCGGCCGGGCGCCCTCGTGGTCAACATTGCCAGGGGACCGGTGGTCGATGACGACGCGCTGATCGCCGCCCTCGAGAGCGGTCATGTCCGCGCCGCCGGCCTCGATGTCTTCACCAATGAGCCGAAGCTCGACCCGCGTTATCTCGACCTGCCCAATGCCTTCCTCCTGCCCCATATCGGCTCGTCGACCGTCGAGAGCCGGCGCGCCATGGGGCGCACGCTGATCGACGGGCTCACCGCGCTTGCCGAAGGCCGCGACCCGCCCAACCGCGTGGCCTGACGAGAGGCCCGGATCATGCCGATGTCGATTGCGGCGGCGCCCGATCGGGCCCGGCGCCTGTCGGCCCTGGCGGCGCGTCTCGCCGATGCCGGTGTCCACGTGCCCGGGCGGCGCGCGAGGCTCGACACGATCGAGATCGCACCGTCCGTCGCAGCTGCCCCGCAGCCCTATCTCGGGAGCTGGCCGCCACGCTCACGATCAGTGGCAGAAATTTGATTGCGATGTAAAATCAAATACTTGTATGTACTGTGCGGCACGCGGCCGGCCGAGTCTGCCGCTATGTGGGCCTGGCGCCATGTGCGAGCCGAGGCCGCTATGACAGTCCTTCACGCCCAACATAACAAAGAATCATACCAAACTGGCTGACGGCCGTAGTGCTTTGATCTCTAATCACCCTTCCGGCTGGCGGTTCCCCCTTGCCGCGTGGAGGCGCGGCAACTTCCGGTCGTTGGTGAGAATTGGGAGCAAACGATGTCCGAATCAGAGATGTCAGGGATGAGCAGGCGCAACCTGCTGAACCTGATCGGGGCGGCCGCGGGCGGCGCCGCCATGTACCAGGCGATGACCACACTCGGGCATGCGGGTGAATCCACCTATACCGGGCCGATCAAGCTCGACGGCAATGTGCGCGGCGCTTCCGTGCTCATCCTCGGCGCGGGCCTTGCCGGGCTGGTGGCGGCCTACGAGCTGCGCAAGGCCGGCTACAAGGTGCAGGTGCTCGAATATCACGACCGCGTCGGCGGGCGGAACTGGACGCTGCGCGGCGGCGACAAGTTCACCGAGCTCGGCGGCATCGAGCAGAAATGCGAGTTCGAGCGCGGCAACTACATCAATCCCGGCCCCTGGCGCATTCCCTACAATCACCATGCGATCCTCGACTACTGCAAGCGGCTCGGCGTGCAGATGGAGTCGTTCACGCAGGTCAACTACAACGCCTACATGCACAACAAGGACGCGTTCGGCGGCAAGCCGCAGCGTTTCCGCCACATTTTCTCGGACTTCCAGGGCGGCGTCACCGAACTGCTCGCCAAGGCGGTCAACCAGGACAAGCTGGACGACCCGGTGACCAAGGAGGACAAGGAGGTCCTGCTTGCGGCGCTGCGTCAGTGGGGCGCGCTCGACGCCAACTACCGCTATGTCAAGAACGACCTGACCAGCGACCGGCGCGGCTATGACCGCGATCCCGGTGGCGGCCTCTCGGGCGAGCCGATCCCGTCCGATCCGATCAGCTTCAAGGACGTCGTGACCTCCCGGCTGTGGAACCGCATGCAGACCGGCGGCGTCTACGAGTTCCAGTCGGCGATCTTCCAGCCGGTCGGCGGCATGGACCAGATCAGCAAGGCCTTCCAGCGCGAGGTCGGCCGCCTGATCAAGCTCAATGCCAAGGTCACCACGATCAAGCAGGACAATCGCGGCGTCACCGTCACCTATGTCGACGCCAAGAAGGGCGGCCGGCCGCAGACCGCGACCGCCGACTATTGCCTGTGCACCATTCCCCTGTCGGTGCTCTCCCAGATCGACATCAATGTCGGCTCGGCCATGAAGGCGGCGATCGATGCTCCGCCCTATGCCGCCTCGTTCAAGATCGGCCTCGAGTTCAAGCGCCGGTTCTGGGAGGAGGACGAGCAGATCTATGGTGGCATCAGCTACACCAATCTGCCGATCGCCATGATCCAGTATCCCTCGTCGAACTTCTTCAGGACCGGCAAGGGCGTGCTGCTCGGCGGCTATGCCTTCGGCGCCAATTCCTACGAATGGACGGCGCTGCCGCCGGCCGAGCGGTTGAAGAAGGCGCTCGAATACGGCGCGCAGATCCATCCGCAATACCAGCGCGAATTCCTGAACGGCATTTCGGTCGGCTGGCACCGCGAGCCGGCGACGCTCGGCTGCTATGCCTTGTGGACCGACGCGACGCGCAAGCAGCACTACAACAACCTGTGCGCGCTCGACGGGCGGATCATGCTGGCCGGCGAGCACGCCTCCTATCTGCCCGCCTGGCAGGAAGGGTCGATCCTCTCGGCCCTCGATGCCATCACCCGCCTGCACAAGCGCGTCGTCGCCGGCTGAGCGCAGCCGTCATTGTCATGTGATAAGAGGGTTTCACCATGATCCCGTCAGTGAAGACGTCGCTGATTTCAGGTCTCGCCGCGGTTCTGCTGGCCGTCGGCGGCCAGGTCGCGCTGTCGCAGTCCACGGTTCCTTCGCAAACGCCGCCCCATCCGCGGGCGCCGGCCCAGACGCAGCCCGCCGCCGATCCGCAATCGGCGGCGCTGTTCGCCAGCCCGGCCCGGTTCACCTATCAGGACGGCGCCGACATCTACCGCTACGTCTGTGCCGGCTGCCACATGCCGGGCGGCCGCGGGGCGGTCGGGGCGGGCGCCTATCCCGCGCTCGCCAACAATGCCAAGCTCGAAGCCTCGGGCTATCCGGTCTATCTGGTGGTCAACGGGCAGAAGGCCATGCCGGCTTTCGGCAGCCAGCTGAACGATGCGCAGGTGGCCGCCGTGGTCAACTATATCAGGAGCAATTTCGGCAACAGCTACACCGATCAGGTGACCGCCGAGGACGTCAAGGCAGCGCGCCAGTAGCTGCCGCAAACTGAACAAATTGACCGGGTGAAGAGGCTTCGTCCGGTTTTTTCGCTGATCACCACGGGCCTATGCCGGCAACGGCCATGGCCCGTTCTTTTCATGAAAGGGAGTTGTCCATGTCCGCCAAAACCAGCCTCGCCCTGGCGCTTGCCGCCGGCCTCTTCGCCGCCGGCGCCGCCTCGGCCCAGGAGGTCATCCGCCACCGCACCCCCGGCTCGAACTTTCCGATCGCCGCCGCCGTCGAGGTGCCGGCCGGTCGGACCACGGTTTATGTCAGCGGCATGGTGCCGCAGGTCACCAACGAGCAGGCGCCGCGCAACAGCGTCGCCGCCTTCGGCGACACCAAGGCGCAGACGGTGCGCGTGCTGCAGGCGATCGAGAAGGCGCTGCAGCGCATGAACCTGCAGATGAAGGACGTCGTGAAGATGCAGGTCTTCCTGGTCGCCGATCCGAACAAGGAAAACCGGATGGACTTCGCCGGCTTCATGGAGGGCTATACCCAGTTCTTCGGCACCGCCCAGCAGCCCAACCTGCCGTCGCGCTCGGTGATGCAGGTGGCCGGCCTCGTCAATCCCGGCTGGCTGGTCGAGATCGAGGTGACGGCCGTCCGTCCCTGAAGTCGGGGCTCGCGCCTTGTTGAGAGAAGGGGCGGGCGACCGCCCCTTTTTTCATGCGCTCCCCACAATTGACGCGGGCGGTATCGGGCTTTGCCGTTGTCCGAGGTTCGCCTTCGGCTCGCACCTCGCCGCGAGGAATGGACAAGTGCGGCATCGGGCATGGTCATGAGGCGTCATGCTTGGGGCTTCATGAGCAACCCTGCTGCCGTGTCCCGCATCCCTCATGGTGAGGTGGCCGCGCCCCCGACGCGGCCCTCGACGACCGTGCTGCGTGGCGCCCTGGGGCCTCAGGACGGTCCGATCATCTTTTCCGGCCGGACCAGCGCGTCGAATTCGGCTTCCGTGACATAGCTGCCGCCAACCGCCTCCTCGCGCAGTGTCGTGCCGTTCTTGTGCGCGGTCTTGGCGATCTTCGCGGCCGCGTCGTAGCCGATCTTGGGGGCGAGCGCGGTCACCAGCATCAGCGAGCGCTCGACGCCGAGCTTGAGGTTGTCCCGCCGCGGCTCGAGCCCGGCAATGCAGTGGTCGGCGAAGGAGCGCGCCGCATCGCCGAGGATCCTGACCGATTGCAGGAAGGCGTTGGCCATGACCGGGTTGAACACGTTGAGCTCGAAATGGCCCTGCGAGCCGGCAAGGCCGATGGTGGTCTGGTTGCCCATGACCTGGCTCGCCACCATGGTCATCGCCTCGCACTGGGTCGGGTTGACCTTGCCCGGCATGATCGACGAGCCCGGCTCGTTTTCCGGCAGGGCGAGCTCGCCGAGGCCGGCGCGCGGGCCCGAGCCGAGGAAGCGGATATCGTTGGCGATCTTGAACAGCGAGCCGGCCACCGTGCTCATCGCGCCATGGCTGAACACCATGGCGTCATGGGCCGCGAGCGCCTCGAACTTGTTCGGCGCGGTGCGGAAGGCGAGGCCGGTGAGGGCCGCGATCCGATCCGCTACGCCCTCGGCAAATCCGATCGGCGCATTGAGGCCGGTGCCGACCGCCGTGCCGCCCTGGGCCAGCTCCATCAGCCGCGGCAGCGACTGTTCGAGCCGCTCGATGCCGAGCTCGATCTGGCGCGCATAGCCGGAAAATTCCTGGCCGAGGGTGAGCGGGGTCGCATCCTGCGTGTGGGTGCGACCGATCTTCAGGATGTCGGCCCAGGCCTTGGCCTTGGCGTCGAGAGCCTCATGCAGATGTTTCAGCGCGGGGATCAGGGCGCCGGAGATTTCCATGGCGCCGGCGACATGCATGGCCGTCGGATAGGTGTCGTTCGACGATTGGCTCATATTGACGTGGTCGTTCGGATGGACCGGCTTCTTCGAGCCCATGACGCCGCCGAGCGCCTCGATCGCCCGGTTCGAGATCACCTCGTTGGCGTTCATGTTGGTCTGGGTCCCCGAGCCGGTCTGCCAGACCGACAGCGGGAAATGGTCGTCGAGCCTGCCGGCAATGACCTCGTCGGCGGCCGAGACGATGGCCTTGCCGATCGCGGGGTCGAGGCGGCCGAGCGCCATGTTGGTTTCGGCCGCTGCCCGCTTGATGATGCCGAGCGCCTTGATCACCGGTTTCGGCTGCTTCTCCGTGCCGATGCGGAAGAAGTGCAGCGAGCGCTGCGTCTGCGCGCCCCAATAGCGGTCCGCAGGAACGTCGATCGGACCGAACGTGTCGGTTTCTATGCGGGTCTCGGTCATGGCTGTCTCTTGGGGCCTGGATCTCTCGTGACGCTGGCCGGACGCGGGGAGGGCTGGAGGCCGGTCGATCGCCGCCGCCACGGTCGGCCGAAGGATACGCCAGCGTCTCGACCGGCACGACGGCTGTTTTCGTCCGCGCGCGATCTTGTGAGCGGCCGCACGGCAGGGCTGCGACATTCTGCCCCGGTCGGCCGTATCGCCTGGCGATGAGGCCTCGAAGCGGCGCGTCGGCGGGACCGGACGCGCCGCGTGCGGCATGCGCCCCCAACGCCATACGCCGCCTCGAAATGTCCTGATCGTTCGGTCAGGCCCACAGTCCTTGGCCTAACTGTCGGAGTTTTCGAGTAAAAATCATTCCAAACTGCAGATTGGCGCTTTTGCTATGACAGATATGCGGCGCCTGCAGACATATTGTTGACTCTAAAAATCCACTTTTGTAACCAGCCGGCCGAGCGGCGGGCCTGACCCGCCAAGCCAGCCAGCCGAACGCCATTCCGCCTCAAGCCAGCCAGCGCATCCGACGACGAGGCTTGGAAAGGTTTGGGGCAATGACACGGCCACATCACAGGACGCTTTGCGCGTCGGTTTCGATGGCTGTCCTGGTTCTGGCGACGACCGCGGCCGTCGCCCAGCCGACACCTGGTGCGGCGGATGCCGCCGACGACATCACGGTGACAGCGACACGCGAGGAACGCCAGCGGCTCGACGTCCCCGCCAATGTGACCGTCATTTCGCGCCAACGCATGGACGATCGTGCCACCCGCGACATCCAGGACCTGGTGCGCTACGAACCCGGCGTCAGCGTCGACCGCGTCACATCGGGCACCGATCCCTGGCGCAATCTCGGCGGCTTCACCATCCGCGGCGTCACCGGCAACCGGGTCCAGATCCGCGTCGACGGCGCCCGCGTCATCGAGCGCATCACCGACGGCACGCGCGACCTCGTCGACCTGCCCTATATGCGCTCGGTCGAGATCATGCGCGGCCCGGGTTCCGTGCTCTGGGGCGCCGATGCGCTCGGCGGCATCGTCGCCTTCCGCACGATGGACCCCGACGACCTCCTGCGCGGCCGCGAGCGGCCCTGGGCGGCGCGCCTGCAGACCTCGTTCGACAGCCTCGACCGCGGGCTGACCAAGACCGGCATGGCCGCCTTCCAGTTCAGCCCGACGCTGCAGGGCATCTTCGCGGTGAGCCATCGCGGCGCCAACGAACCGACCCTGTCGACGGCGCGCGCCGACGGCGGCATCTGGGGTTGCCCGGCGACCCGCACGCTGCCCTGCAATGAGCTCGATCCGATGAGCACCGGCACCTGGAACGGCTTCGGCAAGCTCGTCTGGCGCCCCGCCGACAACCACGAGATCCGGCTGACCGCGGAGATCTTCAACCGCAACGCGACCGTCGACCAGATCTATGACCGCAGCCAGGTCACCGGCACGGGCGCGGCGCGCGTGCGCAACGGCGACTATGAGCGCAACCAGGTGCTGGAGCGGCGCAACATCGCGCTCGCCCACGACTGGACGCCGCATTGGGGCTGGCTCGACGCGGTGCGCTGGAACATCTCCTATTCGCCGCAGAGCCGCAGGCTCGACAGCAACCGCATTCTGACCAATCTGGCTACCCGCGCGACCACCCGGACCAACGCCATCCTCGACTATCGGGAGAACTTCCTGCAGGGCGAGGTGCAGCTCACCTCGAGGTTCCAGACCGGCCCGGCCCAGCACGTCCTGACCTACGGCTTCCAGGGCGATACCACCAAGACCGACTATTTCCGCCAGGACACGGTGTTCAACGCCGCTACCGGCAATGTCATCTCGGTGACCCGCGGCTCGGGCTTCAACTTCGCCAATGCCAATACGACGCGTGCCGATCTCTACCTGCAGGACGAGATCCAGCTTCTCGGCGGCCGCTGGACGATCACGCCGGGCCTGCGCTGGGCCAACTACCGCATCAATCCGCGGCCGGACGTGAACTATCGGCCGGTGCCGGGCGCCGAGCCGCGCGACATCACCTCGAGCCGGTTCATCCCGCAGCTCGGCACGGTGTTCCGGCTGACCGACGTCTATTCGGTCTACGGCCGCTACGCTGAAGGCTTCAAGATGCCGACCGCCCAGCAGCTCTACCTGTCGCTGCCGGGCGGCGCCGGCGGCGGCGGCAGCCTCGTCCCCAACGCCAACCTCCGGCCGGAATCGGCACGGTCCTACGAGGCGGGTTTCCGCGGGCGGTTCGAGCGCGGCTGGTTTTCGGTCGGTGCCTTCTACACCACCTATAAGGACTTCATCCTCGGCTTCCAGCCGCCGTTCCAGGGGTCGATCGACCTGACCAACATCAACGTGTCGAGCGTGACCATCTATGGCGTCGAGGCCTCGGCCGAATATCGGCTGACCGACGATCTCGTGGTCCATGGCGGCCTGTCCTACCAGTTCGGCGAGCAACGCCAGACGCCGACGTCGCCGAAGACCGCCTTCGACGCGATCATGCCGTTCAACGCGACCCTCGGGCTACGCTGGTACAAGCGCGACTGGAACATCGACGGCGAGGTCGTCGCCAATTTCGGCGCGCCGCTCACCCGCACCAGCACGCCGAGCATCTATCGCCCGGGCGGCTATGTGGTGCTCGACAGTTTCATCAACTGGCGCCCGACATCCAATCTGACCTTCCGGGCGGGCGTCCAGAACATCTTCGACACCCGCTACTTCCAGAACCTCTACGGCGCCTACACGACCGTGCCGGCCTCCGCGGCGGTCGCCCAGACCAATCCGCTGGAGCTGCAGGTCGCGCCGGGCCGGACCTTCAAGTTTTCTGCGACCGCCGACTTCTGACCTCCGATCGGCGGCGGCGCGCCTGAGCCACGCGCCACGCAAACTTGGGGGGCCTTCTCCGATAGGAGGCCCCCCTCTTTCTCCGTTCAGCGAGCGAGCCATGATCCCTTCGAAACACTCCCGTGAAATTCTGCCCGGCAGCGTCGCCGCGGCAGTGGCGACCGTCACGGCCATGGGCCGAGTGATGCTGTCGGTCTCGGCCGGCGGCGTCATCCACGAGAGGATGGGGCCGGTGGGCGCGGTCACCGAGGCGGACGGGCGCCTCGTCCTGTCCGGCGAGATGCACGATGCGGTCATCGACCTCGGCGTCATCGTGCGTGTCGTCGCCGATCGCACCGGCCGCATGAAGGACCGGGCGCTGCCGCGGCTCGAGCTTCAGGACGGCGAGGGCGCCACCGCCTTCAGTCTGATCGGTCTCGACGGCCTCGAACCTTTCGATGCGGCGCTCGACCGGCTCGGGCCGGGCGAGACGCTGCCGGCGAGGCCGCCGCGGGAAGCGCCACCGGCGACCGCGGCCGAGGTCGTGCCGGAAGGTGCCGATGCCGGAGCACGCCTCCTCGCGAGTGTCACGGCGTCTGGCCAGCCGGTCAGCGTGCGCTTTCGCTGCCGCGGCCTCGAACAGGGCTGGACCGGAATCATCGGCGAGGTGAAGCCGGCCATGGGCTTTCTCAACGTCCTGCTGCCCGACTTCCATCTGCACCTGAAGGACGACGCGGTCGCCGTCTGGCGCCGCGACGGGGCCGGGGACATCGTCACCTTGAGCGCACAGGCCGCCGACGGCGCCGGCCTCGGCCTCGTCTTCAGCGGGCCGGCCGCGGCCTTTGCCGCAGCCTGACGATTGCGCGCCGATACGCGGGGGCCGTCACATGTGGACAAGCCTGTCTCAGATCCGGCGCCTCGCCCTCGTCTGCGCCCTGCGGCCGGGGGGCGCCCCGGCATCGCCCAGTTCGCCGGCCTGCTCGCGCTCGGGGTGATCGAGATCCATCTGGCCGTGCGGCTGATCCGCTGGACCGCGGATTTCTACAATGCCCTGCAGAAGCTCAATGTCGAGGCGGCGCTGCAGCAGACCGGCGTCTTCTTCGGCCTGGTCGGGCTCTTTGCGGTGGTCGATCTCGCCTCCGCCTACATCCGGCGCATGCTGCAGATCCGCTGGCGCACGGTGCTGACGGCGGCGATGCTCGATCTCTGGCTCGCCGATCGCGCTTTCTGGCACCTACGCGATCATGACCGCGCAGGCCTCGACAATCCCGACCAGCGCATTGCCGACGACTGCCGTATCTTCGTCCATCATTTCACGACGGAGGCGGCCGAACTGATCGTCAAGATCGTCGCGCTCGTCTCCTATGCGGCGATCCTCTGGGAGCTCTCGACCTATTCGCTGGGCTTCTCCCTGTTCGGGTTCGACATTGCGGTCCCGCGCTATCTCGTCTGGGCGGCGCCGGTCTATGTCGCGGTGGCGAGCGGCCTGACCCACTGGCTCGGCGCCCCGCTGGTGCCGCTCAAGGTGGCCGAGCAGAAGGCCGAGGCGGACTTCCGCTTCGCCCTCGCGCGCTTCCGCGAGACCGGCGAGGCGGTGGCGCTCGCCCGCGGCGAGGCGGCCGAGCGGCGGCTGTTCGACGAACGCTTCCGGGCGGTCGCGGGCATCTGGCGCGAGATCGCCCGGCGCGAATTCGTCATGGGCCTGTTCGGCCGGCCCTATTTCCGCACGGTCCTGCGCATTCCCCTGTTTCTGGCTCTGCCGGCCTATCTCGCCGGCAAGGTCACCTTCGGCGGGCTGATGCAACTGGCGAGCGCGCTGCAGAACGTCGTCACGACACTGTCCTGGTTCATCTTCTCCTATCGCGATCTGGCCGAGCTCGCCTCCGCGGCCGCGCGGCTCGACCGGTTCGCTGCGACCGTCCGCGCGGCCGGGGCCGCGCCATCGGGCATTGCCGTGCAGGCGTCGCCGGACGGCGGCCTGCGGCTCGCCGGCCTGCGGCTCGCGGCGGCGGACGGCCGGACGATTGCGGCTCCCGGCGACATTGTCCTCGCCCGCGGCACGATGGTGTGGATCAAGGCGCCCTCGGGTTTCGGCAAGTCGACGCTGCTGCGCGCGCTGGCCGGGCTCTGGCGCCACGGTGGCGGCCGGATCGAGACGCCGGCCGGCGGCATGAGCTTCCTGCCACAACAGGTCTACCTGCCGCTCGGCGGGGTCGAGGCTGCCGTGGTCTATCCGGCCGAGCCCGGCGCAGTGCCGGCCGCGGCGATCGCGTCCTGGCTCGCGGCCGGCACGCTCGGACGCCTTACCGGCCTCACCGCGGCCGAGGCGCCCGCGGCGCTTGCCGGTCTCTCGGGCGGCGAGCGCCAGCGGCTCGCCCTCGTCAGGCTGGCGGTCGAACGGCCGGCCTGGGCCTTCCTCGACGAGCCGACCAGCGCGCTCGACGAGACCGCCGAACGGCAGCTGATGGAATGGCTTAGGCAGGAGCTGCCGGAGACCACCTTCGTCGTCGTGGCACACCGCCGACCGGTCGGGCTCGGTGCTGTGCGCATGCTGGATCTTGCCGCCATGCCGCCGGACGGAGCCACGGCAGCGTCCTGCGGCCGTGCCGCGGCCGCGCCCGCCGGCTGAAGCCTCACCAGGTCAGCTCGATCATCGCGATGCGCCGCTCGGCGACCGGCCAGGCCCGCGCGACGATGCGTTCCTCGTTGAACAGGCCGGCGACCGGCCGGCCGACCTGATCCGCGCCGAGCCTCAAGGTGGTCGTCGCATCGGTCGGCACGCCCCGCGCGACGTCGGTCGGTTCCCTGCCGTCGATCAGCACCACGTCGCGCGGCAGGCCGAAATAGCCGCGCGGGCGGGTCATCAGCACCACCGCTCCGGCAGCGATATCCGCCTCGACGAAGGGGCGCACCGGCCGCAGATGCACGACAGCGGACGAGCGCGGGAAAGGCGACCGGTAGATATGCGCGGTCGGATGGTCCGGTGCCGCCAGCACGAATTCCAGATGATCGGCCGGGCCGACGGTCACCGGGCCCCAGCGGCCATCGGCCCCGGTGGTCCGCTGCATGAGCGCCTCGCCGAGGCGCGCGCCGCTGGCGGCGTCGACCCGGTGAAGGGCGACGGTCGCGCCGGCGACCGGCCGGTTGGTCGGAACGCCGCCGGCATTGCCGGTGACCAGCCCGTCGAGGGTCACCTGCGGTTCGGGGATGACCGCCAGGCCCGCCGGTTCCTCGCCCGCAACGAACCGGTAGATCTCCCGGAAGGCGCGCGGATGGAAGGCGACCTCACGATGGTCGAGGGGGCCGAGCGCGATATTGGTGGCGCCCTTGAGCGCCGGCCCTTCGGCGGTGACGCCGGTCGGCGTGCCCGGTCGGCCGAGCAGGCGGCCGTCGGTCTGCGCATATTTGTCGTTGCCCTCGCTGCGCAAGGTCAGGAAGGCGGTGCCGGCCACCACCTCGCTGTCGCCGCCATTGAGCCGCTTCAGGAAGGGTCCGCGGCCATTGAACTCGCTGCCGAGATTGCCGTCCCAGTCGAAGACGCCGTGATTGGGCGTGCCGCAGAGCACGGCATGGCTCACCGCTTCGCCCTGGCTGGCGAGAAGGTTGCGGATGGCATAGCCGCCGCGCGAGCTGCCGACCAGGGCGACACGCGGCGCGCCGGTGCGACTCCGGACCGCCGCGACGACGGCCGCGAGCTCGCGCAGCTGGTCCTCGGTGCCCGACTGGCCCGCCATCGGCACGGCATCGTCATTGCGCGACAGGGGATCGGTGAAGTTGAAGGCGATGAGGCGGTCGCCCGGCCAGCCATTGCTTTCGAAGCGCCAGAGCGTCGTCTGCCAGAGGGCGGCATGGTCGCCATTGCCATGCACGAAGACGACCGGGGCCCGGTCTGCCGCCCGCGCCGCGCGGGTCAGCCCCGCGCCCGCCGCAACCATTGCCGCGGCCATGCCGCCGGCCGCCTGGCGTCTCGTCATCGTCATGGCCTTTTCCCCAGGGCCGGCGATGGTCCGCCTTGCGCCGGCCGCGGTCAAGGCGCCGCGGCCGCGTCGACTTGCGACCCGAACTCAGACACAATCCCGCTCCATCCTCTTCCGTACACCCGAGTCGCGACCGATCCGCAGCGCATCGCGCGCTGGCGCGACCGCTTTTCCTTTGGGCCTTTCATGTTCCGCTTTTTCGAAAGCCGCATCGACCCCGTCGCCGCGCCGCCTCCGGGGGATCCGCCCGCCGGGCTGTGGGCCTTCTATTGGTATTTCGCGCGCCAGGCCAAGGGTCCTTTCATCGCCTTCTTCCTGGTCAGCCTGGTGATGGCGCTGGTCGACATTTCCATTCCCTATTTCACCGGGGAACTCGTCGGCCTGCTGGCTGCGACGCCGCGCGAGCAGCTCATCGCCTCCGCGGGGCCTGCGCTCGCCGTCATGGTGGTCGTGGTGCTGGTGATCCGCCCGGCGGTCCTGCTGCTGCATCGCCTGATCTCCAACCAGACGATCGTTCCGGCCTTCAACACGCTGATCCGCTGGCAGAGCCATTTCCATGTCGTGCGCCAGTCGCTCGGCTTCTTTCAGAGCGATTTCGCGGGCCGCATTGCCAACCGCGTGATGCAGGTCGGCCCGTCCGTGCGCGAGACGCTGATGGCACTGATCCGTTCGGTGCTCCACATCCTGTTCTATGGTCTCGGCGCGGTCGGCCTGATGCTGGTCCAGGACTGGCGGCTCGCCCTGCCGCTGATCCTCTGGTTCGGCGGTTATGTCGCGCTGCTGACGCTGACCATCCCGCGTCAGCGCGAACTGTCGCGCGAGGCCTCCGCCCGGCGCTCGGCCGTCACCGGCAAGGTGGTGGACAGCTACACCAACATCCTCACCGTCAAGCTGTTCGCGAGATCGAGCGACGAGGATGCCTATGTCCGCGGCAGCATGGTCGACCTCACCGACGCCTTCTTCGCCCAGCAGCGGATGAACACCGTTTTCACCGTGCTGCTGACCGTGCTCAACGCCCTGCTGCTCACTGTGACCGGCGCGGTCGCGGTCTGGCTGTGGCTCGGCGGCCGCGTGGAGATCTCGACGGTCGCGATGGTGCTGCCGCTGGTCTCGCAGATCATTTCCATGTCGGGCTGGGTCGCCTTCGAGGTGCAGGGCATCTTCGAGAATGTCGGCATGGTGCAGGAAAGCATGCAGTCGATCGCGCGGCCCCTGACCATGCAGGACGATGACGGCGCGCGGCCGCTGCGCCTCGCCCGGGGCGAGATCCGCTTCGACCGGGTGAGCTTCGGCTATGGCCGGCAGGACCTGCCGGTGATCGACGACCTGACGCTGACCATCCGTCCCGGCGAAAAGGTCGGCCTCGTCGGCCGGTCCGGGGCCGGCAAGTCGACCCTCGTCAGCCTCCTGCTGCGCTTCCACGACCCGGAGGCGGGCACGATCACCATCGACGGCGAGAATGTCCGCGACGTCACGCAGGAAAGCCTGCGCGGCGCCATCTCGGTAGTGACGCAGGATACCTCGCTGCTGCATCGCTCGATCCGCGACAACATCCTCTATGGCCGGCGCGATGCGACCGATGCGATGGTCGAGGCGGCGGCGCGGCAGGCCCATGCGGCCGAGTTCATCGCCCGGCTCGAGGACGGCAGCGGCCGTCGCGGCTACGACGCCTACGTCGGCGAGCGCGGCGTCAAGCTGTCGGGCGGTCAGCGCCAGCGCATCGCCATCGCCCGGGTGATCCTGAAGGATGCGCCGATCCTGGTTCTGGACGAGGCGACCGCCGCGCTCGACAGCGAGGTCGAGGCGGCGATCCAGGACAATCTCGGGGAGCTGATGAACGGCAAGACCGTCATCGCCATCGCCCACCGCCTGTCGACGCTGCAGATCATGGATCGGCTCGTCGTGCTCGATCAGGGCCGGATCGTCGAGGAAGGCACCCACGAGGCGCTGCTCGCGCGCGGCGGGCTCTATGCCGAGCTCTGGCGGCGCCAGTCCGGTGGCTTCATCGTGGCGCCGAAACAGGCTTCGCCCGAAGCGGCGGAGTGAGTTGGCGAGTGGTCAGTAGCGAATGGCGAATGGGATGAAGCTGCGCGCTTCGTCTCATGCCCCAATTCGCCATTCGCCACTCGCCTCAGGCCAGCATCGGATAGAGCGAGGCGACGAGCAGCAGAGCCATTGCGACATTGAAGACGCGCAGGTGCACGGGCTTCGACAGGACGCCGCGCAGCGCCGTGCCGAAACCGGCCCAGATGCTGACGCAAGGGCCGTTGATCAGGGCGAAGACGATCGTGACGATCACCACGTTCAGGAGATAGCCCGCTTCCGGCGTATAGGTCGCGACCGCGCCCACCGCCATGATCCACGCCTTCGGATTGACCCACTGGAAGGCGGCGGCCTCCAGGAAGGTGAGGGGCCTTGCGCCGGCCGCCGCGGCCTCGCCGGCGCCGGAACGGGCGAGCCGCCAGGCGAGCACCATCAGATAGAACGCGCCGCCATAGCGCAGAATGTCGTGGGCGAGCGGGAAGGCGACGAACAGCGCGCCCGCGCCGAGGCCCACCGCCAGCACCATCGCGGCGAAGCCGAGGCTGATGCCGAAAATGTGCGGCACCGTCGGGCCGAAGCCGAAATTGGCGCCGGAGGCGAGCAGCATGGTGTTGTTCGGTCCCGGCGTGATCGAGGTCACGAAGGCATAGGTCGCGAAGGCAATGAGGAGTTCGGGCGTCATGGCGGCGGCGCGGTTGGTTTCGGAGCTTTGCCGCATCATAAAAACGTGACACTTTGCCGGAAAGCAAAATAGCGTCACGTGACACTTTAGGTCCACCATGCGACTGCAATCCCCCTGGACTCCCCGCCTCGCCGACGACCGTGGGCTGGCTCACGAGAAGCTGGTCGCGGCGCTGGCCGAGGACATCGCCGAAGGCACGCTGCCTGCCGGTGCCCGGTTGCCGGCGCATCGCGAGCTCGCCTATCAGCTCGGCCTCGGGCTCGGCACGGTCACCAAGGCCTATGCGGTGCTGGAGCGGCGCGGCCTGGTGCAGAGCGTGCGCGGGCGCGGCATGTTCGTCGCGACGCTTGCAGCGCGGCCGGCATCGCTCATCGATCTCAGCATCAACGTGCCGCCGCAAATGCTCAGCGATCGCCTGCTGGCGGCAGCGCTCGGGCAGATCGCGCGCCAGCTCGGCGCCGACGCCTTCGGCGCCTATGCGCCGGCTGCCGGCCGGTCCGAGCACCGCGCGGCCATGGCGCGCTGGCTCAGGGGACAGGGCCTGGACCTGCCGGCCGACCAGGTCTTCATCTGCCATGGCGCGCAGCACGCCCTGTGGGTGGCGCTCGGCGCGGCCTGTCCGCCGGGCGGCGAGATCCTGACCGAGGTGGTGACCTATCCCGGCGCGATCCAGATCGCCCGCCAGCTCGGCCGGTCCCTCTTGGGCCTGGCGATCGATGCCGAGGGGCTGTCGCCCGCGGCGCTCGAAGCGGCGCTGGCGCGGCCGGCAGGCGGCGGAAGGCGCGTGCTCTATGTGACGCCGACATTGCACAACCCGACCACCGCCACGATGGGGGCCGGCCGGCGCCAGGACATCGTTCGTCTCTGCCGTGCCCATGACGTGACCATCGTGGAGGACGATGTCTATGCCGCGCTCGGCGCCTCCGGCCTGCCGCCGCTGGCGGCGCTCGCGCCGGAGCGCACGCTGCATGTCGCCGGCCTCTCCAAGACGCTGAGCCCGGGCCTCAGGATCGGCTCGCTCGGCGTGCCCGCCACGTGGGCCGCGCCGGCCCTGGCCTGGCTGCAGGCGAGCACCACCATGGCCTCGCCGATCGCCGGCCTCATCATGGAGCAGTGGCTTGCCGACGGCACGGTGACCTCGGTTGCCGCCTCCATCCGCACCGAGGCCATGCGGCGCGTGGTGCTCGCCGAAACCCTCCTGCCCGAAGGCAGCCTGCGCGCGGCCGGCGGCTTTCACGTCTGGCTGCCGATGCCGCTGGTGGCGGCCGAGCGTCTGGCGCGCCAGGCCGCTGCCGCGGGGGTGCTGGTGATGGCGCCGGAGGCGCCGCTCACCGATCCGCTCGGGGAAGCGGGCGGCATCCGCCTCAGCCTCGGCGGGCCGCCGATCGAGGTGCTGAAACAGGGGCTGAGGACAGTGGCGGAATGCCTTGACGGCGGAGCAGGCACTGGCCGCGCCGTGTAGCGGCCCGCCACTTCGCCGGCCTGCTGCGGGACGCGCGGGTCAGCGCGCCGTCGTCATGCCCTTTGCGAAGGCGACGAACTCGCCGACGAGGCGCGTCTGCCGGTCGGCGCGCCAGGCGATCGAGAGATCGAAACCGGCCTGCCGGTCCTCGATCGGCACCGCTGTGATATCGGGCTGCAGCATCGGCACGATGGCCGAACCGTAGAGCGTCACGCCGCGGCCGAGCGAGACGAGCTGGAGCAGCAGCGGCACGTCGTCCGCCTCCTCGGCGACGACAGGCACGAAACCGGCGGCGAGGCAGGCATTGGCGACAAGCTGGCGAAAGGTCTGCCAGCGTTTCGGCGTGCCGAGCACGAAAGGCGTGGCGCTGAGCTCCTTCAGTGCGACCGAGGTCCGCTGCGCCAGCGGGTGCTGGCGCGAGACCAGCAGGACGAAGCGTTCATGCGCCACCACCAGGTGGCGTAGCGGCGGCTTGCAGGTCGCCGACAGGAGGAAGCCGAGATCGATCCTGCCGGCCTCGAGGGCCGGCAGCTGCTCCTGCGAGGACAGCGAATAGAGGCTGACCTCGGCGCTCGGATGGGCGTTGCGGAAACCGATGATGATCTCGGCCATCGGCCCGTGCGCCGCCTGCGCCGAATAGCCGATGACGAGCTCGCCGGCATCGCCGGCCGCGATCTGGCCGGCCTGGCGCGCGGCGCGCTGCAGCGCCTTCAGGGCTTCGCCCGCATCGCGCGCCAGGGCGAGGCCGGCCGGCGTCGGCGTCACCCGCCGGGTCGTCCGTTCGAACAGCTTGAAGCCGAGCTCGGCCTCGAGCTGCTGCACGGCGCGGCTGACCGCGGGCTGGGCGATGTTCAGGCGCTGGGCGGCCTCGCGAAAGCTCAGCGTGTCGGCGACGGCGACAAAGCAGCGCAGCCGGCCGAGATCGGGAATACGGCTCATTGATGCAAAATTGTTATCAATATCGACATGATTGATCTTAGACATGAGATGAATGCTGCTGTCAAAGTCTCTGCGTCCGTACCCGCTCGTCCGGCGGGAGGCGGAGCCGTGCCCGAGGGCGTCCTGCGGCTCACGCTTCCGCCGGCCAGCTTCCCGGAGATTGCCCTGTGAGCGCCGACCTTCAGCCCGTTCCTTCAGCCGCGACCGTGGTTGCCGCCGCCCAGTTCGCCGGCACCGCCGACGTCTCGGCCAATCTGGCCGGCATGGAGCAGCTCGCGGCCGAGGCCGCGCGCCGCGGCGCCGCTCTCGTCGTCTTTCCGGAGGCTTCGATGTACGATTTCAGCGCACCGGCCGAAGAGATCGCAGCGGTGGCGCGCCGGGACGGGGCGCGGTTCGAGGCGGGCGTCCGCGCCATCGCCGAGCGCCATGGCATCGCCGTGGTGGCCGGTCTCTACAGCGATGGCGGCGGGCCGCTCGCCCGCAACACGCTGGTCGCTTTCGATGCTGCGGGCAAGCCGCTCGGGCGCTACGAGAAGCTGCACCTCTACGATGCCTTCCATTATCGCGAGTCCGACAAGAACGCGCGGGCGCCGCTTCTGGACGATTTTGCCGAGCTGACCACCTTCGATCTCGCCGGTTTCCGGTTCGGCCTGCTCAACTGCTACGACATCCGCTTTCCGGAGATGGCCCGGCTTCTGGTCGATCGCGGCGCCGATGTCCTCCTGGTGTCGTCGGGCTGGGTGGTCGGCCCCCTGAAGGAAATGCACTGGGAAACGCTGCTGAAGGCGCGGGCGATCGAGAACACCGCCTATGTCGTCGCCTCCTGCCAGCCGGCGCCGATGTCGGTCGGCCTCAGCATGGTCGTCGATCCCAGCGGCATCGCCACCGCCATCGCCGCGGGCGGCGCCGGGCTCGCGCTCGCGCCGCTGTCGGCCGGGCGGATCGCGGCGGTGCGCGAGATCCTGCCCTGCCTCGCACACCGCCGTTACCAGGTGGTGCAGAAGCGCTGATCCGGAGCCCCGATCCGGCGGCCGTCACGGCCGCCTTCCCACACTGTCAAGAACGCCGGTTCTGAACCGGTCTCTGTCTGGAGGATGTGCGATGAATGCCAATGCGAGCATGGCGGCGGCCGGAGCCGCGGCCGAAACCCAGGACCGCGGCGCCCTGCGCCGCGTGCTCTCGTCGGCGGCGCTCGGCCAGTTCGTCGAGTGGTACGATTTCGTCGTCTACGCCTATTCGGCGGCGATCATCGCCAAGCTGTTCTTCCCGAATTCCGATCCGACGGCGGCGCTGCTCTCGACCTTTGCCGTCTATGCCGTCGGCTTCGTCATGCGCCCGCTCGGCGGCTTCGTGTTCGGCAGTCTCGGCGACCGCATCGGCCGGCGCCGCGTCCTCTCCTTCGTCATCTTGATGATGGGCGCGGCCACGATCGCCATCGGCCTTCTGCCCACCTATCAGCAGGTCGGCATCCTCGCCCCCATCCTGCTGGTCATCTGCCGGCTGATCCAGGGCCTCTCCGCCGCCGGCGAGACGGTCGGCTCGAATGCCTTCGTCGCCGAGCATGCGCCGGCCGAGCGGCGCGGGCTCTATGTCGCCTTCACCTATTCCTTCGCCAATCTGCCGCCGATCGTCGCGGCGCTGCTGGTGCTGTTTCTGACCAATGCGATGACGGGCGAAGCCTATGCCTCCTGGGGCTGGCGCATCCCCTTCCTCATCGGCGGACCGCTGGCGCTGATCGGGCTCTATATCCGCCGCCGCGTGGATGAATCGCCGGCCTTCGCCGCGACCCAGGCGGCGCGTCGCGTCACCGCCTCGCCGATCGCCGATGCCGTGCGCGACCAGAAGAAGGCGATGGGCTTCTCGTTTGCGCTCGCGGCCTTTTCGAGCCTCGGCTTCTATACGCTCGCCGGCTATTTCGTCAGCTATCTCGTCGCCACCGTGAAGCTCGACAGCAACAGCGCGCTGATCTCCAACAGCGTCGCCCTGTTCGTCGCCTTCCTGGCGATGATCGCCGGCGGCGCGCTGTCCGATCGTCTCGGCCGCAAGCCGGTTCTGATCGCCGGCCTCCTCGCCTCGGCGCTTGCCGCGATCCCGGCCTATCAGCTGGCGGCCCAGGGCACGCTCGCCAGCGCCATTGCCGGCCAGGGCTTGCTGGCGCTCGCCTGCGGCCTGTTCTGGGGGCCGGTCGGCATCGCCCTGCTGGAGCTCTTCCCGACCCGCACCCGCTTCAGCGCCTCGGCGATCAGCTACAATCTCGCCTATACGATCTTCGGCGGCTCGGCGCCGTTCCTCGGCACCTGGCTGATCCTGCAGTCCGGCAACAAGATCGCGCCGGCGATCTACATGACCGCCGTGGCCGTGGCCGTCCTGCTGGTGGTGCTGATGATCCCCGAAACGGCCCGCCGCTCGATGGTTCACGCCGAGGACGTCAAGGGCTGACGGCATCCGCTTCGCGCGGCCGGCCCGGTTCAAAAGAAAAGGCCACATCCGATGGCTCGGATGCGGCCTTTTTCATGAGACTTCCGACCGACCTCGGCCGGTCGGAGGATGGTTCAGTTCGAGGACGAGAAGGCCGAGGAGGGGACGGCTTCGCGGTCGACCTGGACTTCGCCGAAGGCCGGCGCATAGGCGTGGCGGGCGGTGAACTCGCGCGGCTGGACCGGAGCGGCAGTGCTGATCGCGGGCGCGCCGACATAGCCGGCGGCGTCACCGACGCCCTGGGCCGAAGCCGGAGCGGCGAAAGCGAGGGGAGCGACGAGGGCCGCGGCGAGGATGAGCTTGTTCATGATGGATCTCCGTTGGTTTCAGCCGGCGAGCGCGATGGGCTCTGCACGGCAATCATGTGAGAAGGTGAGGGTTTCTGGCCGATCGAACGGTCAGTTCGAGGACGGGAAGGCCGAGGACGACACCGCCTCGCGGTCGATCTGGACGGCGCTGGCCGCCGGGACGTGGCGGGCGGTGAACTCGCGGGCCTGGACCGGGGCGGCGGTGCTGATCGCGGGGGCGCCGACATAGCCGGCGGCGTCGCCGACGCCCTGGGCCGAAGCCGGAGCGGCGAAGGCGAGGGGAGCGACGAGGGCGGCAACGAGAGCGAACTTGTTCATGACAGTCTCCATTGGAAAACCCGGGGGTGGGAGGGACACGCCAGATCCGGGATGTTTGTTGTTCCGTGTCGCGGGAGGTGTCTGCCGCCGACGTTGTTGAGATAGGCCCGACCGGCGCGCCGCGCTAGCCGTAGATTTGAAAAATTGCATTCACAAAAACGAGACAATCTCCGTGAAGGTGCATCAACGCAATGTGAGGAGGGCGGCGCCTTGGCTGTCCATGACCTGCGCGGGGCGGCCGTGGAAACGCAAAACGCCGGGGCAGCGCCCCGGCGTTTTGATGGGATGGCCGGCCGGTGGCCGGCGGCCTCTTCGTCAGTTCGAGGACGAGAAGGCCGAGGAGGGGACGGCTTCGCGGTCGACCTGGACCTCGCCGAAGGCCGGCGCATAGGCGTGGCGGGCGGTGAATTCGCGCGGCTGGACCGGAGCGGCGGTGCTGATCGCGGGCGCGCCGACATAGCCGGCGGCGTCACCGACGCCCTGGGCCGAAGCCGGAGCGGCGAAAGCGAGGGGAGCGACGAGAGCCGCGGCGAGGATGAGCTTGTTCATGATGGATCTCCGTTGGTTTCAGCCGGCGAACGCGATGGGCTCTGCGCGGCAATCATATGAGAAGGTGAAGGTTTCTGGCCGATCGAACGGTCAGTTCGAGGACGAGAAGGCCGAGGACGACACCGCCTCGCGGTCGATCTGGACGGCGCTGGCCGCCGGGACGTGGCGGGCGGTGAACTCGCGGGCCTGGACCGGGGCGGCGGTGGTGATGGCGGCGGCGCCGACATAACCGGAAGCGTCACCGACGCCCTGGGCCGAGGCCGGAACGGCGAAGGCGAGGGGAGCGACGAGGGCGGCAACGAGAGCGAACTTGTTCATGACAGTCTCCATTGGAAAACCCGGGGGTGGGAGGGACACGCCAGATCCGGGATGTTTGTTGTTCCGTGTCGCGGGAGGTGTCCGCCGCCGACGCTGTTGAGATAGGCCGGCCTTGCCGCCGGAAATAGCCGTCAAATGGAAAAATTGCATTCACAAAAACATAACAATGAAAACTGCCGTATAAGTATGCGTTCGTGCAATTTCCAGTTCGAGGTGCCGAGACCTCCGGGCCTTTCAATGAAGAAAGGCCGCGCCCGGTATCCCGGACGCGGCCTTTCCGTGGCCGGTCGAGCCGGGGCGCGGCCCCGGCCGTTCGCTGCGGTCAGTTCTTGACGACGGCGGCGAGCGAGGCTTCCAGGATCTCCATGCCCTTCTTGGCCTGGTCCATCGGCGTCGTCAGCGGCGCGAGCAGCCGGATGACATTGGCGTCGGGTCCGCAGGACAGCAGGATGAGGCCATTTTCCTCGGCCTTGGCGATCAGCGCGGCGGTCAGTGCGGCGTCGGGCTCACGGGTCTCCCGATCCTTCACCAGCTCGAACGCCACCATGGCGCCGAGGCCGCGGACGTCGCCGATTGCCGAGAAGGAATTGCGCTTGGCCATTTCCTTCAGCTTGTCCATCATCATGTCGCCGAGCGCGGCAGCCTTGGCGCAGAGGTCTTCCTTTTCGATCACATCGAGCACCGCATGGGCCGCGGCGACGCCCACCGGGCTGCCACCATAGGTGCCGCCGAGGCCGCCCGGCTGGGCCGCGTCCATGATCTCGGCGCGGCCGGTGACCGCGGCGAGCGGGAAGCCGCCGCCGAGGCCCTTGGCCATGGTGACGAGGTCGGGCACGACCTCGGCATGCTCGGCGGCGAACATCTTGCCGGTGCGGGCGATGCCGGTCTGGATCTCGTCCATGATCAGCAGGATGCCGTGCTCGTCGCAGACCTTGCGCAGCTCCTTCAGGAAGTCGGCCGGCGCGACGTAGAAGCCGCCTTCGCCCTGGACCGGCTCGACGATGATGGCGGCGACCCGCGCCGGATCGACGTCGGACGCGAACAGCTGCTTGAGGCTGGCGAGCGCCTGGGCGGTGTCGACGCCGTGATAGGTCTTCGGATAGCTGACGTGGAACACCTCGGCCGGGAACGGGCCGAAGCCCTTCTTGTAGGGCGAGACCTTGCCGGTCAGCGCCATGCCCATCATGGTCCGGCCGTGGAAGGCGCCGGAGAAGGCGACGACCGCCGAGCGGCCGGTGAAGTGGCGCGCCGCCTTGACGGCGTTCTCGACCGCCTCGGCGCCTGTGGTCACCAGGATGGTCTTCTTGGCGTGGTTGCCGGGGGTGGCGGCGTTCAGGCGCTCGGCGAGGCGGATATAGCTCTCATAGGGCGCGACGTGGAAGCAGGTATGGGTGAAGGAATCGAGCTGGGCCTTCACCGCCTCGATCACCTCCGGGTGGCGATGGCCGGTATTGACCACGGCGATGCCGGCGGCGAAGTCGATATAGCTCTTGCCGTTGGCGTCCCAGAGCGTCGCGTTCTCGGCGCGCACGGCGTAGACGCCCTTGGTCGCGACGCCGCGCGGCACGGCTGCGGCCTGGCGGGTTGCAAGGTCTTGGGTGCTCATGGTCATCTCCCTCTCGCGTCGACAGGCGCGTCGTCGCGGTGAATAGCTGTTGCTCAAAATTTTGAGCAGACGGGAAAATGCACGACATCTATGCTTTTGGCCAGAGGGCTGTTCCCTCGAAGCCGGCAGGAAGGGACGGGTGGATGGATTTCGACGTCGGGGCGCGCTTGCGGGAATTGCGGACGACGGCGGGCCTGTCGCAGCGGGAACTCGCCGCGCGGGCCGGCGTGCCGCATGGCCTGATCGCGACCGTCGAACAGAACAAGTCGAGCCCGTCGGTCGCCTCCCTGCGCAAGATCCTCGACGGCCTCGCCGTCAGCTTCGTCGATTTCTTCAGCGCCGAGGCGCCGCGCGAGGACAAGGTGTTCTTCAGCGCGGACGAGCTGATCGACCTCACCTCGGTCATCCCTTCGGTGATTCCCGGAGCGCTGGCCGCCAGGAAGGGCCGGATCACCTTCCGCCAGGTGGGCGATGCCCGCGCCCACAATCTGCAGATCCTGCACGAGGTCTACGAACCCGGCGCCGATACCGGCAAGGCCATGCTCGCCCATGCCTCGCGCGAGGGCGGGGTGGTCATTTCCGGCCTGCTGGAGATCACCGTCGGCCAGTCGGTGAAGGTGCTGAAGGCGGGCGAGGCCTATCTGTTCGACAGCCAGATCCCCCACCGTTTCAGGAATGTCGGCACTGAGCCCTGCGAGGTGGTCAGCGCCTGCACGCCGCCCTACCTTTGATGGTGACGCACAGGCCGGACCCGATTGGCAGGGACCGGGCTTATGTATAAAATTTTGAGCAATCGAGACTCTCTCGAGAGTGAAGGAAACGGACCATGTCTGAGCACAATCTCCAATTCTACATCGACGGCGCCTGGGTTGCCCCGATCAGCAACGTGACGCTCGACGTGTTCGACCCGGCCACCGAAGAGGCCTTCACCAAGATCACCCTCGGCACCGTCGAGGACACGGACAAGGCGATCGCCGCGGCGAAGAAGGCCTTCCCGTCCTTCTCGCGCACCAGCCGCAAGGAGCGCATCGAGCTCCTGGAGCGCGTCATCGAGATCTACAAGCGCCGCTCGGGTGACATGGCCGAGGCGATCTCGCGCGAGATGGGCGCGCCCATGTCGCTCGCCAAGACCGCCCAGGCCGGCGCCGGCCTCGGCCATCTCGTCCAGGCGCTTGAAGTGCTGAAGACCTATGAATTCGACGAGATGATCAACAAGACCATGGTGACGCGCGAGCCGATCGGCGTGGTCGGCCTGATCACCCCGTGGAACTGGCCGATGAACCAGATCGGCTGCAAGGTCGGCCCGGCGCTCGCCACCGGCTGCACCATGGTGCTGAAGCCGAGCGAGATCGCACCGGTGTCCGGCCTCGTCTTCACCGAGATCATGCATGAGGCCGGCGTGCCGGCCGGCGTCTACAACATGGTCAATGGCGACGGCGCCACCGTCGGCCACCGCCTGTCGAGTCATCCGGACATCGACATGGTGTCGTTCACCGGCTCGACCCGCGCCGGCATCCTGGTCGCCAAGGCCGCGGCCGACACGGTCAAGCGTGTCGCCCAGGAGCTCGGCGGCAAGTCGCCGAACATCATCCTGGCCGACGCTGACATCGTCCGCGCGGTCACCCACGGAGCCCGGTCCTGCTTCAACAACAGCGGCCAGTCCTGCAACGCGCCGACCCGCATGCTGGTGCCGGCCGACCGCCAGGAGGAGGCGATCGCAGTGGCCCGCGAAGTGGCCGAGAAGACCATTGCCGGCGATCCGCGCGCCGAGGGCACGACCATCGGCCCGGTCGCGAGCGACATCCAGTTCGCCAAGATCCAGAAGCTGATCGAGCAGGGCATTGCCGAGGGCGCGCGGCTCGTTGCCGGCGGCCCGGGCCGTCCGGCCGGCCTCAACAAGGGCTACTATGTCAGGCCGACCGTCTTCGCCGACGTCACCAACACCATGACCATCGCCCGCGAGGAGATCTTCGGCCCGGTCCTGTCGATCCTGCCCTATCGTTCGGAAGAGGAGGCGATCGAGATCGCCAACGACACGGTCTACGGCCTGTCGAGCTATGTCACCTCGGGTGATCTCGACCACGCCCGGCAGGTCGCCCGCCGCATCCGCGCCGGCATGGTGCACATCAACGGCGCCGGCGGCGACCTCGCCGCGCCCTTCGGCGGCTACAAGCAGTCGGGCAACGGCCGCGAATGGGGCCGCTACGGCTTCGAGGACTTCCTCGAGGTCAAGTCCATGTTCGGTCATCAGTGACCGGTCGGGTCTTGCGCTAGAGACGGAGCGCCGCCGCTTCGGGAGAAGCGGCGGCCGGTCAACCGGGCCCGGCGAGCCGCTGCTTGCCGGGCTCCTTTGCTTCCGCGACGATCCAGTCGCGGAACGCCTTCACCAGCGGCGCCTCGGCTTTGGTCTCGGGACAGACGAAATAATAGGCCTTGGTCGAGATGAGGGTCTGCGGAAACAGCACCTCGAGCCGGCCCGAGGCGAGATCCGCCTCCACCAGGATATGCGGCACCAGGGCGACGCCGATGCCGGCCGCCGCCGCCTCCGCCACCATCGAGAACTGCTCGAAGCGATGGCCGCGCAGCGCCTGCGGCGCATCGACGCCGGCCTGGTCGAACCATTCGGCCCAGGCGGTCGGCCGCGTCGCCTGCTGGATGAGGCCGAGCCGGGTCAGGTCGCCGGGCCGCTCGATCCGGTGGGCCCTGCGGTAGGCCGGGCTGCAGACCGTGACGCTCTCCTCCACCATCAGGTGGTCGCACACCGCACCGGCCCAGTCCGGCTGGCCGACATGGATCGCCGCGTCGAAGGCTTCCTGGCCGAAATCGAACGGCGCGACGCGCGCGGTGCAGTTGACGATGATGTCGGGATGGCGCGCCAGAAAGCCGCCGAGGCGGGGGATCAGCCAGCGCGCCGCGAAGGTCGGCAGCACGGCGAGGTCGATGACCCCGCCGGCGCCGGCATAGGCCATCGTCCGGTGGGTTGCGTCCGACACCGCCGCGAGCGCCTGGCGCAGCTCGGCGGCATAGATGCGCCCGGCATCGGTCAGCACGACGCGCCGGCGCACCCGGTGGAACAGGCTGACGCCGAGATTGGCCTCCAGGTGCAGGATCTGGCGCGAGACCGCGCTCTGCGTCAGATGCAGTTCCTCTGCTGCGCGGGATATGCTGCCATGGCGAGCGGCGGCTTCGAAGGCGAGCAGGTTGGCGATGTCGGGAAGCAGGCCGCGGCGCAGCATATCTATTCCATCGTGGAATGATCTTGGTCGAATATGTCGCTTCTCCCGCGGGCCGTCCACCTGTAAGAGGCGTCGCATGGAATGGATAGAGGTGCTCAAGACCTCGAAGGCGGGCCGCGGCGCGGACCTGCCGGATGCGAACCTCAAGGAGACCTGAAAGCCATGGCCGCTCAACTGAAGCCCAAGGATCGCCCGGAACTTGCCGATTTCTCCTGGGACGACGCATTGCAGCTCAACGGCCAGCTGACCGAGGACGAGCGGCTGATCCGCGACGCCGCGCGCAGCTACGCCCAGGAGAAGCTGCTGCCGCGCGTCGCCGACATGTATCTGGAGGAGAAGACCGACCGCTCGATCTTCAATGAGATGGGCGAGATGGGCTTCCTCGGCCCGACAGTGCCGGAGGAATATGGCGGTGCCGGCGCCAACTATGTCAGCTACGGCCTGGTGGCGCGCGAGATCGAGCGGGTCGATTCCGGCTTCCGCTCGATGATGAGTGTGCAGTCCTCGCTGGTCATGTATCCGATCTATGCCTACGGCTCGGAAGAGCAGCGCAAGAAGTACCTGCCGAAGCTCGCCTCGGGTGAGTGGGTCGGCTGCTTCGGCCTGACCGAGCCGGATGCCGGTTCCGACCCGGCCGGCATGAAGACCCGCGCCGAGAAGGTTTCCGACGGCTATCGGCTGACCGGCTCGAAGATGTGGATCTCCAATTCGCCGATCGCCGATGTCTTCGTGGTCTGGGCCAAGTCGGCGGCCCATGACAACAAGATCCGCGGCTTCGTGCTGGAAAAGGGCATGAAGGGCCTCACTGCCCCGAAGGTCGGCGGCAAGCTGTCGTTGCGCGCCTCGATCACCGGCGAGGTGGTGATGGACGGCGTGATCGTGCCGGAAGAGAACCTGCTGCCCAACGTCTCCGGCCTGAAGGGTCCGTTCGGCTGCCTCAACCGCGCCCGCTACGGCATTTCCTGGGGTGCGCTCGGCGCCGCCGAGGACTGCTTCCACCGGGCGCGCCAGTACGGCCTCGACCGCAAGCAGTTCAACCGGCCGCTGGCCCAGACCCAGCTCTACCAGAAGAAGCTCGCGGACATGCTGACCGAGATCTCGCTCGGCCTGCAGGCCTCGCTCCAGGTCGGCCGCCTGTTCGACCAGGGCCTCGCGGCGCCGGAAATGATCTCGCTGGTCAAGCGGAACAATTGCGGCAAGGCGCTGGATATTGCGCGCCAGGCCCGCGACATGCACGGCGGCAACGGCATCCAGATCGAATACCACGTCATGCGCCATGCCCAGAACCTGGAAACGGTGAACACCTACGAGGGCACGCACGACGTCCATGCGCTGATCCTCGGCCGGGCTGTCACCGGCCTGCAGGCCTTCTTCTGAGGCGCTCCACGTCCTGCTTCCCGCGCGGCGCGTCCGCGCGGGGAGTTCTCCGCCCATCCCCTTCCGCCGTGCAGGAGCTTGCCGCCCCATGACGACGAAACCCCTCGCGGGCCTCCGCGTCCTCGAACTCGCGCGCGTGCTCGCCGGCCCGTGGAGCGGTCAACTGCTCGCCGATCTCGGTGCCGACGTCGTGAAGGTCGAGCGGGCCGGGGTCGGCGACGATACCCGCGAATGGGGCCCGCCCTTCGTCGCGGACAAGCAGGGCGGCTATCACGGCTCGGCCTATTACCATTCGACCAATCGCGGCAAGCGTTCGATCGCGCTCGATTTCAACAGCGCGGCCGACCAGGAGACGATCCGCCGCTTCGCCACCCATGCCGACGTGGTGATCGAGAATTTCAAGGTCGGCGGCCTCGTCAAATATGGTCTCGACTATCCCAGCCTGAAAAAGGTCAATCCGCGCCTCGTCTATTGCTCGATCACCGGCTTCGGCCAGACCGGGCCCTATGCGCCGCGGCCGGGCTACGATTTCATCATCCAGGGCATGGGCGGCATCATGTCGCTGACCGGCGCGCCCGACGGCGAGCCGCAGAAGATCGGCGTCGCCTATGCCGACATCTTCACCGGCGTCTATGCGACCGTCGGTATCCTGGCGGCGCTGCGCCATCGCGACGCGACCGGGGAGGGGGCCCATGTCGACATGGCGCTGCTCGACACCCAGGTCGCGCTGCTGCAGACCCATTCGATGAACCATCTCATCGCCGGCACGGAGCCGAAGCGCATGGGCAATGCCCACGCCAATCTCGTGCCCTATCAGGTGGTGCCGGTGAGCGACGGCCACATCATCCTGGCGACCGGCAATGACGGCCAATATCGCCGCACCTGCGAGGTGCTCGGCGTCGCCGAGCTCGCCGACGATCCGCGCTTCATCGACAACGAGCAGCGCGTCATCAACCGCGATGCGCTGATGGCGCTGCTGATCGCCCGCACCAGGACCTTCGCCAAGGCCGACCTGATCGAGCGGCTGGAGGCGGCGGGGGTGCCCGTCGGCCCGATCAACACCGTGCCCGAGGTGTTCAGGGATCCCCAGGTCGTCGCGCGCGGCATGCGCATCGACCTGCCGGCGCCGCTGACGGAAGCGGGCGTGCTGCCGGGCGTGCGCCAGCCGATCGTCATCAACGGCGAGCATCTCTATGGCGGCCACGCCTCGCCGGCGCTCGGCGAGCACCAGGACGACGTGCTGAACGATCCGAACTGGGGCGCCAAGGCCTGAGGCGGGACGGCGCGGGGCGGCGGCGCCGCCGCCGCTCAGCCGTGATAGTCGGCCGCGTCGACCTGTTCCAGCCAGTCGACCGTCCTGCCGTCCAGCCGTTCCTGGATGGCGATGTGGGTCATGGCTTCGGTGGCGGTCGCGCCGTGCCAGTGCCGGACACCGGGCGGGAACCAGACCACATCGCCCGGCCGGACCTCCTCGACCGGTCCACCTTCCTGCTGCACCCAGCCGGTGCCGGCCGTGACGATCAGCGTCTGGCCGAGCGGATGGGTGTGCCAGGCGGTGCGTGCGCCCGGCTGGAAGGTCACCCGCGCACCCGCGGCGCGCGCCGGCTCGGGGGCGTTGAACAGGGGCTCGACCTGCACCGTGCCGGTGAACCAGTCGGCCGGGCCGGGGTTCGAAGGCTGCGAGCCGCTGCGCTTGATGTCCATGGCTGTCTCCTGCCTTTCGTCTCGGCATCTGCCGCGCGGCGCGTCCTGCTGCCGGGCCGCTCCGCCATCATGGCGGCGGATGGCGACGCCGATGTGGCGCGGCCCGCGAGGATGCGCCTTGCCCATCGCGCGCGCCAGTGGGCGCAGGCAGGTGCTGGAGGCCGCGCACAGGACGACCGGTGGTCGCCGCCACCAGCTGCGCGATGGTCCCGTCGAGATGTGCGGACTGGCGCTGCCCGATGCGCGGACCGAACTCACGGGCCGCGGCTCAGACGTCCGCGAGCTCCGCCGTGATCACCGCCTTGGTGAAGGCTTCCATCGCCTCGAGGAAACCTTCGGTCGCGGCCACCGCCATGGCCTCGTCGCCGCGGCCGATCGCCTCGATCGCCTCGGCATGCGACAGCGCGATCGGCACGTTGGTCGTTTCGAGATGCGTGAAATAGAAGCGCCGCGAATGCGCGTGGATCGGCGCCAGCGCCGCGCTGAGGAACTTGTTGGCGGCGGCGGCGAGCGACAATTCCTTGAACTGCCGGTCCACCTTCATCAGGCCGAGCTTGTCGCGGTTCTCGCCGACCTCGCGCATGGCCTCGGCGAGCTGCAGGAAACGATGCCGCTCGGCCTCGTTTGCGCGCCGCGCGGCGCGGCGGGCGACGAGACGCTCGAGCTCGCGGCGGACCTCCATCACCAGGAGCTGGCTGCGGAAGTCGACCCGCGTGACGAATACGCCGGAACGCGGCAAAATGTCGACCAGATGGTTCTCGCGCAGTTTCTGCAGGGCTTCGCGGATCGGGGTCCGCCCGAGGCCGAGGATCTGCGCGAGCATCTGCTCGGACAGGCGCACGTCGGGCGTCAGCTTGCCGAGGATGATCATTTCTTCCAGCCGGGCATAGGCCTCGGCCGCCATGGTCATGGGGCTGCTCGTAACCCTCCGCCGGCTGGCAGGGGCAGTCGTCAGGCTCGCCATCAATCTCCCCGGAAAGGCCGCTTGCGCCGGCGCCGGTCATGCGCCGCCGTTCCCAACCGCTTGGGCCTGCATATCTAACATGTCAATGGGTGGATTGAAAAGCCGGCCGGTCGACGGCCCAATGACTTGTCCCGGCGCTTTTGTCGCTGGCTGCTTGATTGACAAGACATCCGGCTTCGGCAATCAATTGCAAACTAACATGTCAGATTGAGGCCGACGCGATTGTCCTGCGCGGCCGACCGCCGATACGGCAACCCGACAACGGCACAATCCCTGGGGAGGATGGCATCATGTCGCGCGCATCGAACTATCTCGGCGATGCTCTGGAGATCCTGGCCGGACGGGTGCGGGCCGGCGCGGTGGACCGGCGCGAGGTGCTCGGGCTCGGCGCGCTCGTCGCCGCGCTCGGTGTCGGCGCCGGATCGGCCGAGGCCCAGGCGGCCAAGGAGATCGTCTTCGCCATGTGGGGCGGCGATGCCGAGGCGGCCTATCAGAAGGTCTGGGGCGAGCCCTTCACCGCCAAGACCGGCATCAAGGTGGTGATGGACGGCACCGGGCCGTCGCCGGGGCGCGTGCGCGCCATGGTCCAGGCCCGCAACGTCACCTGGGACATCATCGACGGGGGCGTCGGCACGCAGGCCTCGCTCGGCGCGGCCGGCGCCGTGCAGGAGATCGACTACACCGTGGTCGACCGCGCCAAGGCGCTGCCCGGCATGGACTATCGCTGGGGCGCGACCGTCTTCGTCTACGGCTCGGTGCTGACCTATGACAGCCGCGCCTTCGGCGGCAAGACGCCGCAGAGCTGGGCCGATTTCTTCGACGTCGCGGCCTTCCCCGGCAAGCGCGTCCTCTACAAATACATGGCCGGCGCGCTCGAAGCTGCTCTGCTCGGCGACGGCGTGCCGCTCGACCGCCTCTATCCGCTCGATGTCGACCGCGCGCTGCGGAAGCTCGCCACGATCAAGGATCACCTCGTGCTGTGGGACACCGGCGCGTCCAGCCAGCAGCTGTTCCGCGACGGCGAGGTGACGATGGGCCAGCTCTGGCACACGCGCGCCAATCTGCTGCAGGAGGAATCCGGCGGCCGGTTCCGCTACACCTTCAACCAGGGCATGCTGCAGCCGGGCGTCATGTCGGTGCCGAAGAACAATCCGGCCGGCAAGGCGGCGATGCAGCTGCTCGCCTCCATGCAGGATCCGCAGGCGCAGGTGAAGCTGCTCGAACTGCTCGGCAACGGCCCGGCCAACCCGGCGGCCGACGGTACCTACGGCGAGGCGCTTGCCCGCCGCAATCCCGGCCATCCCGACAATCGCAAGCTGATGGTGCTGCAGAATGCCGACTGGTACGGCGAGCACATCGTCCCGGTGACGAAGCGTTTCCTAGACCTGATGGCGTCCTGAACGCGGACCGGTTTCCGCGCCGGCGCCGGGCGAGCCCGTGCCGGCGGCAGCGCCTTATCCTCGAGACCTTGACGAGACATGCTGATGACCCGGGCGGCCGAGACCATCGTCACCCATGCCAAGATCGCAACGATCAACGACGCCATGCCCTTCGCCGAGGCGCTGGCGATCGCGGATGGCCGGATCACCGCGGTCGGGACGGCCTCCGACATCGCCGCGCTCGCCGGGCCTGAAACCGAGATCATCGATGCCGGCGGACGCACCGTGCTGCCGGGCTTCGTCGAAAGCCATGTCCATGCCGACGTCTATGGCGCCAGGGTGCATCGCTGGGCGGACTTCTCCTGGCCCAATGTCCGTTCCAAGGACGAGGTTCTGGCGCGGATCGCCGCCATGGCCGAAGCCGCGCCGCCGGACGCCTGGTGCGTCGGCTTTCGCTACGACGACATCAAGCTCGGCGGCTTTCCGACCATCGACGAGCTCGACCGCGTCGGCAGCGGCCGGCCGGTCTTCGTCTATCGCACCGACCATCACAACGGCGTCGTGAACACCGCCGGCCTCGTCCGCTCCGGCCTTGCCGGCCTGAACGAGGATCCGCCCTTCGGCCGGATCGACCGTGACCCGGCGACCGGCCGGCCGACCGGCCTCCTGCGCGAGAACGCCGCCTATGTCGTGGTCGACGAGATCAGCCGCGACTACACGGTCGGCGATTTCCGCAAGGGCCTGAAGCAGGTCTTCGCCGAGTTCCTCAGCTACGGCATCACCTCGATCCACAATTCGCTCACCCAGTCCAACGGCATCCGGGCGTTCCAGGACATGCGCGCCGCCGGCGAGCTGCCGCTGCGCGTCGGCATCATGGTCAGCGGCAAGGAGAAGGGCCTGGTGGAATCCTATATCCGCGCCGGCATCCGCTCCGGCCTCGGCGACGAATGGGTGCGCGTGATCGGCGTCGAATGGTGCCCGGACTGTTCGACCACCGGGCGTACCGCGGCTTATTACGAACCCTATACCGGCCCGAAAGTGATCGGCGAGCCGGACCACAATATCGGCATGCTGCTCTACAGCACCGAGGATTTCCGCCAGCGCGTCCTGGAGGCGACGGCGGCGGGGCTCACGGTCTTCGCCGACGGCATCGGCGATCGCGGCATCGACTGGATCCTCGACGCCTATGAGGCTGCGCTGAAGGCCCATCCGAATTCCGACAGCCGCATGCGCATCGAGCACACCTGCTACGCGACGCCGGCGATCCGCGAGCGCATGCGCCGGCTGAACGTCATCGCGTCCTCTGCCGCCGGCTTCATCTACGATCTCGGCGACGGCTATATCCGGGTGCGCGGCGAAGCGGCGATGAAGGACATGTGGCCGCATCGCTCGTGGAAGGAGCTCGGCGTGGTGGCGCCGGCCCATTCCGATGCGCCGATCTGCCACCCCAATCCCTTGCGCGGCATCTATGGTCTCGTCGCGCGCCGTACCGACAGCGGCCAGAGCCTCGGGCCCGATGAGGCGATCGGCGTCTGGGACGCGGTCAAGGCCTTTACGCTCGACGGCGCCTATGCCGGCCGCGAGGAGGCGATCAAGGGCAGCCTCGAAGTCGGCAAGCTCGCCGACCTCGTCATCCTCGACGAGGACATCTTCACCTGCGACGTCGAGCGCATTCCCCACATCAAGGTGGCGCGGACCATGGTCCATGGCCGCACGGCCTATCGCGCATGATGGCGGGCCTCGACCATCGCCGGCGTCTGGCGATCGCCATGATCGCCCCGGCGGTGCTGCTCGTCGTGCTGCTCTATCTCGTGCCGCTCGGCCGTATCCTGGCCCTGAGCTTCACCGAGGAGCCCGGAGCCCTCGCCAATTACGGCCAGCTGTTCACCTCCGACGTGCTCGGCCGGGTGATCATGACGACGCTCAGGATCTGCATCCTGACCACGGCGATCACGCTCGTCATGGCCTATGTCATGGCCGCGGCACTGACGCTCGCCAGCCCCCGCATGCGCTCCATCATGCTGGTACTGGTCCTGCTGCCGCTCTGGCTCTCGGTGCTGATCCGCGCCTTCGCCTGGGTCACGGTGCTGCGCGGCAACGGCGTGCTCAACACGGCCCTGGTCGGCCTCGGCCTGATCGGCTCGCCGCTCAATCTCGTGCGCAACGAGACCGGTGTCGTCATCGGCATGGTCCACTACATGCTGCCCTTCGCCATCCTGCCGCTCTATGCCGGCATGCGCACCATCGATCCGCGCATCCTGAACGCCGCGCGCAGCCTGGGAGCTGGCGGCTTCACCGTGTTCCGCAGGGTGTTCCTGCCGCTCACCGTGCCCGGCCTGTTCTCGGCCTTCATTCTCACCTTCGTCTTCTCGCTCGGCTTCTACGTGACGCCGGCCATTCTCGGCGGCGGCCGGGTGATGATGGTCGCCGAATACATTTCCGTGCAGGTCCACGAGACCCTGGAATGGGGCACCGCGACCATGCTCGCCTCGGTGCTGCTCTTCGCGGTCTTCGCGGTCATCGCCCTCGTCGGCCGCTTCGCCGACTGGGACAGCATCGTCGGCAAGGGAGACGAGGCATGACGGCGGCCGATCGCCCGCGGCCGGGCCGGCCGGTCATCCTGGCGCTCGGCTGGCTCGGGCTCATCTTCCTGCTCGCGCCGCTCGCCGTGGTCTTTCCGGTCTCGCTGACGCCGGAGCGCTATCTGTCGATGCCGTCGGGCGGCATCTCGTTCCAGCACTATGCCAAGCTCGTCACCGACCTGCGCTGGTCGAGCAGCATCCTGACGAGCCTTGCCATCGCCGCGCTCACCACGGTCTTCGCCACCGCCCTCGGCACGCTCTGCGCCATCGGCCTGTGGCGGCTCGGCGGCACCTGGACGCGCTATCTGCGCATCATGATCCTCGCGCCGCTGATCGTGCCGCCGATCGTCCATGCGCTCGCCTTCTACCGAACCTGGATCGACCTCAACTGGCTCGACACGCTGATGGGCGTCGTGGTGGCGCACACGATCATCTGCATCCCCCTGGTGCTGATCACCGTCTCGACCTCGCTGAGCGGCTTCGACCGCCGGCTGGAACAGGCCGCCCGCAGCCTCGGCGCGCCGCCGGCGACCGTGCTGCGCCGCATCGTGCTGCCGAACATCGCCCCGGGCATCCTGTCGGGCGCGGCCTTCTCCTTCGTCACCTCCTGGGACGAGGTCGTCGCCGTGCTGTTCCTGACCAGCCGCAAGGTCGTGACCCTGCCGATCGTCATCTGGAACAGCCTGACCGAGCGCGTCGATCCGGCTGTCGCCGCCGTCTCGGCCGTGATGATCCTCGCAACACTCATCGCCGTCGTCGTTCGCCTCGTTGCCGGCAAGGCCTGAGCCGTTATGTCCAGGGAACCCCGCGTGACTCCATCTCAAGAGCCTTTCCTCGCGGTCGACCGCCTGTCCAAGCGCTACGGCGAGACGCGCGCGATCGACGACATGTCGCTGACCATTCCGCGCGGCGAGTTCCTCACCCTGCTCGGTCCGTCGGGCTCGGGCAAGACGACGCTGCTGATGGCGATTGCCGGCTTCGTCACGCCGAGCAGCGGGTCGATCCGCCTCGATGGCCGGGAAATCGCCGGCGTGCCGCCGGAAAAGCGCGACCTCGGCGTGGTGTTCCAGGGCTATGCCCTGTTCCCGCACATGACGGTGGCCGAAAACGTCGCCTTTCCGCTGGAAGTGCGCCGGCTGCCGCGGCCGGAGATCACGAGGCTCGTCGCCGGCGCCCTGGAAACCGTCCAGCTCGGCCCGCTCGCCGCGCGCAAGCCGGCCGAGCTTTCCGGCGGCCAGCAGCAGCGCGTGGCGCTCGCCCGGGCGCTGGTCTTCTCGCCGCCCCTCATCCTGCTCGACGAACCGCTGAGCGCGCTCGACAAGCAGTTGCGCGGCCAGCTCCAGGAGGAGCTGAAGGGCCTGCACCGGCGCCTCGGCGCGACCTTCGTCAACGTCACCCACGACCAGGACGAAGCGTTGTCCATGTCGACGCTGATCGCGGTGATCAATCACGGTCGGATCGTCCAGACCGGGACGCCGCTCGACATCTACGAGCGGCCGCGCACGGTCTTCGTCGCCAATTTCATCGGCCGCAGCAATATCGTCGAAGCAGAGCTCGCCGGGCGCGAGCCGGACGGCCGGCTGGCGCTGCGGGCCGGCGGCGCGACGTTGTTCGCCGAGGCTCCCGCCGATCCGCCGGCGGGACCGAAGGTCAAGCTCAGCCTCAGGCCGGAAAAGCTGACCGTTGCCGCCGGCGTCGCGGAGGCCGGCGCCGCCAACCGGATCGCGGGCACGATCGCCGACTACACCTATCACGGCAACAGCACCCAGCTCACCGTCGAAACCGCGCTCGGCCGCCTGAGGGTGGAGGAACAGACCTGGCGTCTCGGCTTTCCGCTTGGCGCGGGCCAGCCCGTCACGCTCGGCTGGGCCGAGGACGCACCGGTCGTGGTGGCGCCGGACGCGCCCTAAGCCCTGCATGCCGCTTGGCCGTGGTTCGAGGGTCGCTTCGCTCCCGCCTCACCAAGAGGGAGGGAAGGGCGTTGCACCGGCGGTGGTGCAAGGATGCGCGTCGCTGGATCCGTTTCATGAGCGCGCTCGCTGCCATACCCGCCAATCCTCATGGTGAGGTGGCCGCGCCCCTGGGAGCGGCCCTCGAACCACGGCGACCCCGATGCAATGCGCGGCGATCCGAGACGCTGTGCGGATTCATTGCGCCTCAACCTCACACTTCCGGACGGATCACCGCGAGCTGCTCCAGCGCCTCCGCCGCGTGGTCGAAGAAGGCGCGCACCTTCGGCGCCATCTGGCGCCCGGGCACGACGAGATGCACGGCGAGGGGTGGCGGCTCGAACGCGGCGAGCAGGCGGACGAGCGATCCATCCGCGAGCTCGTCGGCCACCTGGTAGGACAGCACCCGGCCGATGCCCCGGCCGGCGCGGATGGCCATCAAGGTGGCGTCGACGTCATTGCCGACCAGCCGCGGAGCCGGGCGGACCAGAGGCCCGCGCCGGCCGGGGCCGAACCGCCATTCCGCCGCCATGACCGGGCCGGTGACGGTTTCATGGCCGGCAAGGTCCGCCGGCCGGGAGGGGATGCCGCGCTGCGCCAGATAGTCGGGGCTTGCCACCACGACGCGCCTGACCTCGCCGACCCGCCGGGCCACCAGGCTCGAATCCGCGAGCTGCCCGATGCGCACCGCGACATGCAGATCCTCCTCGATCAGGTCGACATAGCGATCGTTGAGCACCAGCTCGGCCTGCACGGCCGGATGGCCGTCGAGGAAGGCGGCGACGATCGGCGCGACGTGGCGGCGGCCGAAGACGCGCGGCGCCGTGACCCGCAGGAGGCCGCGGATCTCGGCCGCGGCGATGCCGCCGAGCGCGGCATCGTAGTCGGCGATGAGCCGGCGCGCGGCATCGACGAGATTGCGCCCGGCATCGGTCGGGGTCAGCCGGCGGGTGGTGCGCTCCACCAGCCGGACGCCGGCACGCCCTTCCAGCGCATTGAGCGCCCGGGTGACCGCCGGCGCCGAGCGCCGCAGCCGCCGGGCGGCCGCCACCAGGCTGCCGCTGTCGATGATCGCGACGAAAATGCCGAGCTCGTCCAGCCGGTCCATCGATCATTCCATGATATGAAATTATGACTTTCATATTTTCAGAATTCTATTCGACGGTCGCAATAGTCATCTTGGGCCCGTCACCGCCGCAAGAGGAGCAAAGTCCCGTGACCGAACCGCGCATCACCCTGCATGGCACCGCCCTGTCCGGCCACGCCCATCGTGTCGAGCTGATGCTGCGCATGCTCGGCCTCGACTATCGTTTCGCCGAGGCCAATGCCGAGACGCGCCGCAGCCCGGCCTTTCTGGCGCTGAATCCGCTCGGCCAGATTCCGGTTCTCGAGGATGGCGATCTCGTCCTCGCCGATTCCAATGCCATCATGGTCTATCTCGTGCGCCGCTACGCCCCTGGCTCGCACTGGCTCTCGGACGAACCGGTCGCGGCCGCCGAGATCCAGCGCTGGCTGTCGATCGCCGCCGGCGAGGTCATGTATGGACCGGCGACCGCCCGCATGGTCGCGCTCTGGAACCATCCGAGCGATCCGAAACGGGCCGGGCAGATCGCGTCGCGGCTGCTGACCCTCATGGAAGGGCATCTCGGCACGCGCGACTATCTCGCTGCCGGTCGCCCGACCATCGCCGATCTCGCCTGCTATTCCTATGTCGCCCATGCGCCCGAAGGCGGCATCGCGCTGGATGCCTATCCCGGGATCCGCGCCTGGCTGGCCCGCATCGAGGCCCTGCCGGCCTTCAAGCCCATGCCGCGCTCGCCGCTGCCCAAGGTGGCCTGAACCGGGGGCGGCCGCGCCGCGCCGGAACTGATCGTGTGAGGACCGTCATAGACATCTCGCCTTTTCACCGCGGCGAATTGCGCGCCCAGGAGCTCGCCGGCGTCAGCACACGCGGCGCCGGCATCCGCGACTTCATGCCGGACCAGCACCGGATCTTCTTCGCGCTGCTGCCCTATATGTTCCTCGGCACGCGCGATGCCGCGGGCTGGCCGCTTGCGACCATGCTGACCGGCACTCCGGGCTTCGTGTCGAGCCCCGATCCCCGGGCCTTGCGCATCGACGCCCTGCCGGCGGCGGGGGACCCGGCGGAACCCTTTCTCGGGGAGGACGCCGCCGTCGGCCTGCTCGGCCTCGACCTGTCGACGCGCCGTCGCAACCGCGCCAACGGCCGCGTCCGGCGGCGCGACGGGCAGGGTCTCACCGTCGATGTCAGCCAGAGCTTCGGCAATTGTCCGCAATATATCCAGGCGCGGCGCGTCGAGTCCCAGCCGCGCGGCGCGGCACGGGTCGAGACCCTGTCCGGGCTGACCGGGCCGGCACTGCGGCTGGTCGAGACGGCGGACACGCTGTTCGTCGCCAGCGCCTCCGGCGCGGTCGGTGACGGTGGCGGCGTCGACATCTCGCATCGCGGCGGCCGGCCGGGCTTCGTCCTTGTCGAGGGCGACCGGCTGACCGTGCCTGACTTTTCCGGCAACCGCTATTTCAACACGCTGGGCAATCTCCTCGTCGAGCCGCGGGCGAGCCTGCTCTTCGTCGATTTCGAGCGCGGCGACATGCTGCAGCTGCAGGGGCATACGGCGATCGACTGGACGGGGGACGCCGCGGCGCGGATCGCCGGTGCCGAGCGGCTCTGGCACTTCACGGTCAGCGCCGGCTGGTTCCGGCCCGGTGCCCTGCCGCTGCGCTGGACCTTCGACAGCTACGCGCCGACCACCGAGCGCACCGGCACCTGGCGGGCCTGAGACGGACCGGGCCGGATGGCCCCACCTGCCCAACGGCGCATGGGAGAAGGCAGCAAGGCCGTCTTGTGCTCGTTTTCCAATTGGCTCACTATTGGCCTCAATTGATCCGGCATTGGCCGCCATGGGCACGGCCGGCCGGCGGAGGCGCTCATGGTGATCCAGGACATTTCTTTCATTCCGCTGCAGGCGGCGCTGACCGGCGGCGCCTACGGCATGTCCAAGTCGCTCGCCACCGCCCGCGCGACGACGCTGGTCCGGCTCAAGCTCGACGACGGCACCGAGGGCATCGGCGAGGCCTGGGGCATCCCTCAGGTCAACCTTGCCTATCTGCCGCTGCTGAAGGGCTATCTCATCGGCGCCAACGTGCTCGATGTCGAGCACGTCTATGCTCAGATGCTGGCCAAGCACTATCATTTCGGCACGCAGGGCCCGCTGATCTGGAGCATTTCGGGCATCGACATGGCCGCCAAGGATGCCGCCGGCAAGCGGCTCGGCCAGCCGGTGCACCGCCTCATCGGCGGCAAGCAGGCGGCGAGCGTCCATGTCTATGCCTCCGGCGGCTATCTCACCGAAAACAGCGCGGCCGATTTCGAGCCGCAGATCGCCGCCATGGCGGAGGCCGGCCACCGCGCGGTGAAGATCAAGATCGGCGTTTCGCCGGCCTCCGACGAGGAGCGCGTCGCCATCGCGCGGCGCCTGCTCGGACCCGACGTCGACATCATGGTCGACATCAATTCGAACTATACGCTCGACCTCGCGCGCGAGAGCATCACGCGCCTTGCGCCCTATCGGATCGGTTGGGTCGAGGAGCCGCTGAGCCCGGAGGATCTCTCCGGCTACGAGATCCTGCAGCGCTGGAGCCCGGTGCCGATCGCGACCGGCGAGGCGCTCTACACCGCCTTCGGCTTCAAGCGCCTGATCGACCGGCGCGCGGTCGACATCGTCCAGCCGGACCTCTCGCTCTGCGGCGGCTTCTGGCAGGGCCGGCAGATCGCCCAGCTCGCCATGCTCGATCACCTCAGGCTGTCGCCGCATGTCTGGGGCAGCGGCGTCGGGCTTGCCGCCGCCGTCCATTTCGTCGCGTCCCTGCCGGTCCACCCCCATGCCGGCAATGTGCCGAGGCCGACGCTGGTGGAATATGACCTCGGCACCAATCCGCTGCGCGATACGATCCTGAAGAACCCGCTGAAGCCGACCGACGGACGGATCACCGTGCCGGATGCGCCGGGCCTCGGCATCGAGATCGACTGGGACGCGGTGGAGCGCCATGCTCTCGCCTGACGCGGCCGCCACGGCCGGGGCCGAACGCCGGCCCGTGCTGGAGATCGATGAGCTCAAGACCTGGTTCCACACCGATGCCGGCATCGTCAAGGCCGTCAACGGCGTGACGCTGTCGGTGGCGCATGGCGAGACGCTGGCGATCGTCGGCGAATCCGGCTCGGGCAAGTCGGTCACCGGCCTGACCGTGATGCGGCTGCTCGGCCGCGGCGGCGGCCGTGCGGCCGGGCGGGTCGAGGGCGGCAGCATCCTGTTCCGCGGCCGCGACGGCCGGCCGATCGACCTGGTCGGCGCGTCGGACGCCGAAATGGCGCGCATCCGCGGGCGCGACATCGCGATGATCTTCCAGGATCCGATGTCCAGCCTCAATCCGGTCTTTCCGATCGGCGACCAGATCGCCGAGCCGATCCGCATCCACCAGCGCGTCGATCGGCACCGGGCGCGGCGAATGGCCATCGACCTCCTGCGCGATGTCGGCATCACCGATCCGGAGCGGCGGGTCGATGCCTTCCCGCATCAGCTCTCGGGCGGCATGCGCCAGCGGGTGATGATCGCGATCGCGCTCGCCTGCGACCCGGTGCTGCTCATCGCCGACGAGCCGACCACCGCGCTCGACGTCACCATCCAGGCTCAGATCATCCTGCTCCTGAAGCGGCTCCAGCGCGAGCGCGGCATGGCGCTCGTCTTCGTGACCCACGATCTGAAGCTGGTCGAGGAGATCGCCGATCAGGTGGCCGTCATGTATGCGAGCCAGATCGTCGAGCAGGGGCCGGCGGGCGCGGTGCTGACCGCGCCGCGCCATCCCTATACCAAGGCGCTGCTGGCCTGCACGCCGCATGGCGCCGGCCACGGGGCGCGCCTGGTGCCGATCCCGGGCGCGCTGCCGAGCCCCCTGAGCCCGCCCGCCGGATGCCGGTTCCACCCGCGCTGCGGCCTCGCCATTGCCGCCTGCAAGGCCGAGGTGCCCGTGCTGGAAGCGGTCGGGCCCGACCATGTCGCCCGCTGCCTGCGCTGGCGCGAGGTGACGCCATGACCGTGATCGACGGCACAAACGGCGTGTCGGTGGATGCGTCGGCGGACACGCCGCTGCTCGCCGTCGAAGGCCTGACCAAACATTTCGGCGCGGCGCCGGCGGTGCGCGCGGTCGAGGACGTCTCCTTCACCCTGCACAAGGGCAAGGTGCTGGGCGTCGTCGGCGAATCCGGCTCGGGCAAGTCGACCATCGGCCGGCTCGCCCTGCGCCTCATCGAGCCGACCGCCGGCACGGTGCGCTATGCCGGCCAGGACCTCGGCAGCCTGGGCCCGCGCGACCTCCGGCGCTTCCGGCGCCACATGCAGATGATCTTCCAGGATCCGTTCGCGAGCCTCAACCAGCGCATGACCATCGGCGAGGCGCTGGTCGAGCCGATCCGCCTGCACCGCGGCCTCGGCCGCCGCGAGGCGTTCGACGAGGCCGGGCGGCTGCTCGAGCGGGTCGGCCTGACGCGCGAGCATCTGGGCCGCTATCCGCGCGCCTTTTCGGGCGGCCAGCGCCAGCGTGTCGCCATTGCCCGGGCGCTCGCCTCCAATCCCGGTTTCATCGTCGCGGACGAGCCGGTCTCCGCGCTCGACGTATCGATCCAGGCGGAGGTCCTGAACCTGCTCCAGGACCTGCAGCGCGACCTCGGCCTGACGCTGATGTTCATCAGCCACGACCTCTCCGTGGTCGAGCTCATCTCCGACCGGGTCATGGTGCTCTATCTCGGCCGGGTGATGGAGCTCGGCTCCAGCTCCCAGCTGTTTTCGGCGCCGGCGCATCCCTATACGGCCGCGCTGATGGATGCCGCGCCGGGCGCCCGCCGCGCCGGCGAGCGCATCGTGCTTTCGGGCGAGATCCCGAGCCCCAGCGCGCCGCCCTCGGGCTGCGTGTTCCGCACCCGCTGCCCCTTCGCGGTCGCCGGCTGCGCCACAACGGTGCCGCCGCTGCGCGAAGTCGCCCCCGATCACTGGAAGGCCTGCATCCGTGACGACCTCGCATTCTGACCAGGCCATGGGGAAGGACCGGCCGCCGGTGGTGCTGGTCGCCGGCGGGCGCGGCTTCGTCGGCTCGCATGTCGTGCGCGCGCTGGTCCATGCCGGCTATCGGCCAGTGCTGTTCGGGCCCGCCATGGCCGAGGACCGGCTCGCCGATCTCGCTGGCTGCTATGACGAGGTGATCGGTTCGGTGGAGGACCGTGCCGGGCTTGCGAGGGCCTTCGCGGCGGCCCGGCCGAAGGCGGTGGTCTCCTGCGTCGCTCACGGCGTCGGCCGACTCGGCCTGATGCGGTCGGGCGAGGCGGAAGCCGACGCGGCCTTCGCGGTCAACGTCTCGGGGCACGGCAAGCTGATCGAGGCGGCCCATGCGGCCGGGGTCGGCCGCATCGTCTGGACCAGCTCCACCGTCGTCTATGGCCCCGCGGAACTTTATGGCGGCCGGCTGGTCGACGAGGACGACCGCGCCGCGCCGACCACGACCTATGGCCTGACCAAGCAACTCGCCGAGGCGGTCGCGGCATTCCACGGCCGTCGCCACGGGCTCGCCGTGGTCGGGCTCCGGCTGCCGCTGATCCTCGGGCCGGGTCTCTGGTACAAGGGCGCGGCGAGCGCCATTGCCGCGTTGTTCGAGGCCGCGCGCGCCGGCCGGCCAGCGACCATCGCCTTTCATGGCGCGGCCGTCGATCTCATGCATGTCGCCGATGTCGCGCAGGCGATCGTGACCGTGCTCGGCCACGACGGCGCGCTCGACCCGGTCTATAATCTGAAAGGGTTCGAAGCGAGCCTTCCGGCGCTGATCGCGGCGGTGGAGCGCCGCGTGCCGGCCGCCCGCATCGCCTTCGAGCGCGTCGCGCCCGCGCTGTTGTTCCCGCTCATCGACGGCCGGCGGCTCGCCGCCGCGACCGGATTTGCCGCCCGTTACGATCTCGACGGCCTCGTCGAGGATCTCCTGTCCACCGCAAGCGAGCCTTGAGCCATGATCGATCAACGCCTTGCCGAGCTTGGCATCGTCCTGCCGGACGCCGCCAGCCCCTCGTTCAACTATGTGCCGGTCGTGCTGAACCGGGGCACCGCCTATGTCGCCGGCCAGTTGCCCAAGGTCGACGGCGAGGTGCGCGTGCACGGCAAGGCCGGCGGCGCGGTGTCGCTGGAGGCGGCGCGCGCCGAGGCACGCATCTGCATCCTGCAGGGCCTTGCCTGCCTCAGGCAGGCGCTGGGCTCGCTCGACCGCATCGAACGCGTCCTGAAGGTCACTGGTTTCGTCGCGTCCGCGCCCGGGTTCAACGACCAGCCCAAGGTGCTGGACGCCGCTTCCGACCTCCTCGGCGAAATCTTCGGCGAGGCCGGCCGGCACGCCCGCTCGGCCGTCGGCGTCGCCGAGCTGCCGCGCGATGCCGCTGTCGAGATCGAACTCGTCGTCGCCTATCGCGAATAACGACGATCACAGCGACGATCCCGGCGGCGGGCCGCCCCGAGCGATCGCGTTCCCTGACGAGAGACGGCCCATCCGGAGGCGAAGAAGCCATGTCCATCTCCGAAAAACATGACGGCATCGACCGGCGCCAGGTCTTGGCCTTCGGCGGCATGGCGCTCGGCGCCGCGGCCTTCGGCATGGCCGGCCTCGGCACGGCGCGGGCGAGCGACCTCTACGGGCCCAAGGCGACCGGCGCCAAGACCGGCGGCACGCTCAATATGGGCCTGCTCGTCGAGCCGCCCGGCCTCGACCCGTTCCACCAGGCGGCCGATGCCCGCATCCGCCTCACCGTGCTGCTCTATCAGGGGCTGTTCTACGAGAGCCCCGACGGCCAGGCCATGCCGCTGCTGGCCGAGAGCTTCGACCTCTCGGCCGACCGGCTGACCTATACAGTGCGGCTGCGCAAGGGCGTGAAGTTCCACAACGGCCAGCCGATGACGGCCAAGGACGTCGCCTACAGCTACAACTATATCCGCGACCCCAAGAACGGCTCGCCCGGTGCCGGCGACTTCGCCATGATCCAGTCGGTCGAGGCGATCGGCGACGACACCGTCAAGATCGTCATCAGCGCGCCCAATGCGGCGCTGCCGATGACGCTCGGCAACAAATATGGCGGCGTGGTGCCATCGGGCTATTTCGATGCGGCGGACGCCAAGACCAAGCTCAACCAGGTGAGCGTCGGCACCGGCCCGTTCAAGCTCGCCGAGTTCAAGCCCAACAGCAACGCCGTCTTCGTCCGCAATCCGGACTACTGGGAAGCGGGCGTGCCCTATCTCGACAGGATCAACTTCGTCTTCGTGCCGAACGGCGCGAGCCTGCTCGTCGGCCTGCGCAACAAGCGGGTCGACATCGCCACCCTGACCCGTCCGCAGGACGTCAAGCAGGTCGAGGGCGTCGCCGGCATCACCATCGAGCGCAAGCCGTCCTTCAACCAGAAGGCCATCGATCTCGGCGCCGAGCTGAAGCCGCTCGACGACGAGCGGGTGCGCCGGGCGATCGCGCTCGCCGTCGACAAGGAGGAGATCATGCGGGCCTCGATCGGCGGGCTCGGCAAGGTCATCGGCACCATGGTGGCGGGCATGCAGGAGAGCTGGGGCGTGCCGCTCGACAAGCTGCCCAACCAGAAGGTCGATCTCGAGGCGGCGAAGAAGCTGCTCGCCGAGGCCGGCCATGCCGCCGGCTTCGACCTGACGCTCACCACCATCATCGGCTACGACTGGATGGATGCCGCTGCCGTGACCCTGCGCGAGCAGCTCGGCAAGGTCGGCATCCGCCTTGCCATCCAGCGGGTCGAGCTCGGCGTCTGGATCAAGAACTTCCAGTCGAAGCAGATGGGCTTCACCTTCAACGACTGGGCGACCGTGCCCGATCCAAACCTCCTGTTCTACCGCCATTTCCACAAGGCGCCGGAGGGCGCGGATTTCCGCAATTGGAAGAACGACGAGGCGAGCCGCCTGCTCGACGAGGGGCGGATCGAAAGCGATCCGGCCAAGCGGCGCGAGATCTATGCCCGCTACCAGGTGGCGATGGCCGAGAGCGTGCCGACCATCATGCTGTTCTCGGCAGACCACATCGTCGTGCGCAACGACAAGGTGCGCAACTACGAGCAGCATCCGACCGGCTGGTATTACGGCCTGGCACGCGCCTGGATCGCTTGATGCCGACGGCCCGGGGCGCTGGCGCGCCGGGCCGTCGAAGGCCTCGCAAATTGCCGAACGAGAGCGGCAATCTGCGAGACGGAACCATCGGTCATCCGCGATATCAGTTGGTATGACCCGTTGCCGGCGCGCGCCGCGCCGGCCTTCCTTCCGCCAACCGCGCCGTGCAAAGGGTCCGATGGCCGCCTATCTCGCAAAACGGCTCGCCGCCTCGATCGTGACCGCGATCCTCGCTTCCGCCGTCATCTTCGTCATGGTGCGCAGCGTGCCGGGCGACGTGGTCGGCCAGATGCTCGGCCAGACCAGCGATCCGGTGGCGGCGCGGGCGCTGCGCGAATTCTTCGGGTTGGACCTGCCGGTCTGGCAGCAATATCTCGGCTGGCTGGCGCGCGTCGCCACCGCCGATTTCGGCACGAGCTGGGCGCGCGGACAGCCCGTCCTCGGCATGGTCACGGCAGCGCTCGGCGTCACCTTGCAGATCGCCGTGACGACGCTCCTCGTCGCCACCGTGATCGGCGTGCCGCTGGGCATCCTCGCCGCCATGTACGAGGGGCGCTGGCCCGACCGCGTCATCCAGACCTTCAACCTCGTCGGCCTGGCGGCGCCGGTGTTCTGGACCGGCCTCATGCTGCTGGTCGGCGTGTCGGCCGCCTTCGACTGGTCGCCGCCGCTGGTCTATGTCGGACCGACGGAATCGCTCGGCGAGAATCTCTCGATCATCGCGTTGCCGATCCTGAGCCTTGCCGTGCTGCAGGCGGCGGCCTACAGCCAGTTCGTCCGACAGAGTGTGGTCTCGGCTTTCGGCCAGGACTATGTCCGCACCGCCATCGCCAAGGGCGTGCCGACCCGCATCGTGTTCTTCAAGCATGTGCTGCGCAACATCGCGATCCCGCTCGTCACCTTCATGGGCCTGATCCTGATCCAGATCCTCGGCGGCGCGGTGATCATCGAAAGCCTGTTCGCGCTGCCGGGGCTCGGCCGGCTGCTGCTCTCGGCCATCGAGACGCGCGACTACCCCGTGCTGCAGGCCGGCCTGCTGATCGTCGTCGCCATTGCCATGCTGGTGAACCTTGCCGTCGACCTGCTCTACCGTCTTATCGATCCCCGCGTCCGGCTGAGCTAGGTGCCGTCATGACCAACGCCGCTCCCGCCGTCCCGTCCGCCGCTCCGCGCGGCCGCGTCGCTGCCGCGCTCCGGCGCCTCGGCCGCGAGCCGGACCTGGCCATCGGCCTTGTGCTGATCGGCCTCATCGCGCTGGTCGTCCTGTTTCCAGGTCTCGTCAGCAGCCATTCGCCGCTCACCGTCAACGTCGACAAGGCGATGGAGGCGCCCTCGGCGCTGCATCCCTTCGGCACCGACGACGTCGGCCGCGACGTGCTCGCCCGCGTGGCCCATGGCGCGCGCATCACCCTGTCGATCTGCGCGGGCGCGCTGCTGGCGGCGGCCCTCATCGGCGGTGCCTTCGGCATCGTTTCCGGTTTCGTCGGCGGCCGAGTCGACATGCTGCTGGGGCGGCTGATCGACGTGGTGCTGAGCTTCCCGCCGATCATTCTCGGCGTGATGGTGACGGGCATTCTCGGGCCGAAGACGGTCAATCTCGTCTTCGCCCTGACCGTCGTCTATGTCCCGGTCTTCTTCCGCATTGCCCGATCCGGGGCCATGGCGGAAGCGGGGCTCACCTATGTCGAGGCGGCGCGCAGCATCGGCCTGTCCGAACCCTGGATCCTCGCCCGGCACGTGACGCGCAACGTGCTGCCGCTGATCCTCGTCCAGTGCATGGTGCTGTTCCCGCTGGTGCTGCAGATCCAGTCGGCGCTCGGCTTCCTCGGCCTCGGCGTGCAGCCGCCGACGCCCGACTGGGGCGCCATCCTGCAGCAGGGCAAGGACTATATCCTGCTCGCGCCGTGGATGTCGGCCTTTCCGGGCCTTGCCATCCTGATCACCGCGCTCGCCCTCATGCTGGTCGGCCGCGGCCTGCAGCGCCGCATGGACCAGCGATAGGTCGTCCGGCCGTCGTGGCCGGCCCTTCATGTGCGCGGTCGGTCGGCTTTCGCTTCTGCGGAAGATTGCGGCCTCGAGGCCAGCTGTCGCTGACCGCCTGCTGCTTCCGCAGATGAGCGTAAGCGCGATGTCAGCTGTCGCCGACCGACATCAGCGTGCGCAGGAGGTAGTTGCGGATCGCCTCACGCGCGGCGACCGCGTCGCGGCTGCGCAGGGCGGCGACGATCTCGGCATTGTCGCGCACGGCGGCTTCGCGCACGGCGCTGATCGGCAGCGGATGGCCGCCGGGCCGGCCCCAGCCGGACTTGCGGCGCGAGGCGATGATGGTTTCGAACATGACGGTCAGGAAGCGGTTGCGCGAGGCCCTGACGATGGCGAGGTGCATCGCATATTTGGCTTCCTTGAACTCGGTCCAGGTGGCGGCGTTGCGCAGCGCCTCGAGATAGGCCGAGAGCCCGGCGAGATCGGCCTCGCTTGCGCGTTCGGCGACGAGCTCGGCCAGCATGGGCTCGAACATCAGGCGCGCTTCGAGGAGCTCGCCGAGGCTGAAGTCCGGTCCTTCCGGCGCCGCCTCGGTCAGCTTGGCCGCATCGCGCGCCACGAAGGTGCCGCGGCCGACATGGCGCTCGATCAGGCCTTCGCCGACCAGGAGGTTCATCGTCTTGCGCACGGTGTTGCGCGCGGCGCCGAACCGGCTCGCCAGCGCCCGCTCGGTCGGCAGGCGCGTCCCCGAGCGCATCCGTCCCTCGACGATCGAGCTCCGCAGGCTTTGATAGATCGCCTGGCTGTCGGAGTCGGACTTGACCCGCATGCTGGGTTCTTCGGGCGATCTCGTCAGGGTTTCGGGCATGCTTGGTCTGATTTGGTTCCACTGCCGCAAATCACCGATACACCATTTGCTTGGGTTGTTCAAAAGCGGTCGCGGCAGAGCTGCCTGCCGGTCCGAATGATTGGATATTGGCTGTGATTGGATCATATTGGTCGAGGCGCCCCCGGCGCCCGGCGCCATGCTGTCCCGCGCGGGTTTCGCTTGCCCGTGGCCGGCGGCCGGAGCAACGGTAGCCGGCCTCATCGAACGGATATCGGACATGACCTCGCAAGCCCCGCTCTGGTCAGGCCTCTCGGCCGAGGAGCACGAATTCCAGTACAATCCCCAGGCTGCCTTTCCGAACTATGCCGATGCCCAGGCCGGGCGCCAGGCCGCGAGCGCGGCGGCGCGGGCGAGCCTCACCTGCCATGCCGACATTGCCTATGGCGACCATCCGCTGCGCAAGCTCGACATCTATCCGGCAGCGCAAGCCGGGGCACCGGTCCACGTCTTCCTGCACGGCGGCTATTGGCGCGCCCAGGACAAGCAGAATTTCGTCTTCGTCGCGCGCGAGCTGGTGGCGGCCGGCATCACCACGGTCGTGGTGAACTACGAGCTCTGTCCGGCCTCGACGCTCGACGGCGTCGCAGCTTCTGCGGTCGCCGCGGTCGACTGGGTCCGGCGCGAGATCGGCGCCTATGGCGGCGATGCGCGCCGCGTGAGCCTGTCGGGCCATTCGGCGGGCGCGCACCTGACCGCCGAAGTGCTGGCGCACGACTGGGCCGCGGCCGGCGTCGATCCGGCCTTCATTGTCGGCGCCGTCCTGATCAGCGGCATCTACGACCCGCGGCCGGTCATGCGCACCTCGGTCAACGCCGAGGTCAGGCTGACCGAGGAGATCGCGCTGCGCCGCGACGTCGAGCGGCGGCCCGTTGTCGTCCGCTGCCCCGCGACCATCTTCGTCGGCGGGCGCGAACCCTGGCAGTGGATCGACATGAGCTATCGCTATGGCCACCATCTGCATCGCGCGGGCATGAACCCGGAGGTTCATACCCTGCCGCGCTGGGGCCATTTCGACATCCTCAACGAATATCTCGAAACGGGCAGCCCCATTCTCAATGCGGTCATCCGTCACGCCACGCGGGCCTGAGAACGGGCGAGGGAGCCAAGCGATGAGCGGTCAGCACTGGCGGATGACGGTCTATGATCTCACCGCAGGCGAGCCGTCGGTTCTGCCGGCGCGCAGCCATGCCTTCGTCTACGCCGCGCGCGGGACCGCCGAGCTTGGCGCCGCGACGCGGGCGGACGTGGCCGCGGCAGCCAGGATCGCCGAAGGCGAGGGGGCCTTCGCGGCGGTCGGCGACCGGGTCGAGACGACCGGAACGGCCTGGCTGTTCGAGATCGCGCCGGCTTCGCTGCCGCTCCGCAGGGAACCGGGGCTCTCGCCGGTGCTGTCGCGCATCGCGGTGATCGATGACGGCCCGCACATCCTGCGCGCCGACCGGGTCGAAGCGGCTGCCGGCGCGGTGACGCCGGCCCACCGCCATCGCGGACCCGGCATCCGCCGCCTGGAGCGCGGCCTGCTCGAGGCCGAGGTCGGCGACGCGGTCGACCGGATTGCCGCCGGAGCGGCCTGGTTCGAGACCGGGCACGAAACCGTGGTGGGCACCAACATTTCCGGCGGCGCGAACCGTTTCGTCCGCGTCATGCTGCTGCCGGCGGAGCGTGCCGGTGGGCTCAGCTCGTTCGTGGCGGCCTCGCCCGCGGAGGCGGCCAAGCCGCGCGCGGTGGCCCTCACGCTGTTCGGCGAGCAGCCGGTCGGCTGACCGGCCCGGCGCCATCGCACACATTGGCGTGATCGTCCGGCTCCGCCCTGGACAGGGCGATGCACACCCATATATGTAGCTAGCTACAATATGCTATTTACATATTATGGGAAGGCACAGATCAGAGGACCGATGCGATGGACGGCTATGGCGACCCCTACAAGGATTTCATGCGCGATCTCGCCTTCGCCTCGCGCTCCATGCGCACCTGCTTCGACCTGCGCCTGAAGCGGCACGACCTGACCCTCGCGCGCGGCCGCATCCTGCTCTACCTCGCCTCGGCCGAGCGGCCGATGAGCCAGGCCGAACTCACCATGCTGCTGGAGGTCGAGCATTCGACCGCCGTCCGGTTGTTCGATAGCCTCGAGCAGATCGGCTACATTACGCGCCTGCCGTCGGCGTCCGACCGCCGCGCCAAGGACATCGCGCTCACCGAGAAGGGCAGGCCCGTCGCCGCCACGGTGCAGCGCGTCATCGATGAAATGCGCGACGACGTTCTGCGCGGCATCGACCCGGCGGACCTTGCCATTGCCGACCGCGTGCTGAACCAGGTGACGCGCAATCTGACCGGTCTTGCCGCGGCGCAGCCCGAAGCCGAGCCCGTGTCATGACCGATATCGCCAACATGCCCGACGAGGAGCGCCTGCCGGCACCTGTGCCGGCGGCCGCCCGGCCTCATTCGCCGGCGGCCGCTGCCGCGTCGGCCCCGCCGGTCACCCCGCCGCCGGCCTCGCCCTTCGCCTTCGCCCTCTATGCCGCCGCCTCGCTGCTGCTCGGCCTCACGCAGGGGCTCGGCCTCAATCTCGTCTCCGCCAATCTGACCGGCATCCAGGGCGCTCTCGGCATTACCCAGCTCGAAAGCAACTGGCTGGTCGCGGCCTACATGGCGACCAACATCACCGGCACCTTGCTCGTCTACAAGATGCGCACCCAGTTCGGCTTGAGGCGCTTCGCCGAGATCGGTCTTGCCGTCTATGTGCTGGTCGCCTTCGCCCACCTCCTGACCAACGATCTGAGGTCCGCCGTCGTGGTCCGGGCGGTGACCGGCTTCGTCGCTGCGCCGCTCTCGACGCTCGCCCTGTTCTACATGCTGGAAAAGGCGCCGCCGGCCAAGCGCCTGTCGGTCGGCGTCTGCTTCGGCCTGCTCGGCGCGCAACTCGCCGTGCCGCTCGCCCGCGTCATCTCGCCGGAGCTCCTGGAGCTCGGCGAGTGGCACGGGCTCTATCTGCTCGAGGCCGGGCTCGCGCTGATGAGCCTCTGCATCATCCTGACCCTGCCGCTGACGCATCCGCCGCGGATGAAGGTGTTCGGCCTGGCCGACCTCGTCAGCTTTCCGCTGCTGGCGGTCGGCTCGGGCTCGCTCATCCTGGTCCTGGCGCTCGGCCGGGCCTACTGGTGGTTCGAGGCCCCCTGGCTCGGCGTGCTCGCCGCGATCGGCATCGGCGCGCTCGCGCTGATGGCCGCCGTGGAGCTCAACCGCGCGACGCCGATCATCGATCTGCGCTGGCTCTGCTCGCGCGACATGCTGGCCTTCACCGGCGCGCTGATGCTGTTCCGCGTGCTGCTCGCAGAACAGCAGGTCGGCGCCGTCGGCCTGTTCAACACGCTCGGCCTGCAGAACGAGCAGATGGCGCCGATGTTCTGGATCGTCGCGGCGGCCACCGCGAGCGGCTACATCTTCTCCAGCGTCGTGGTGACGCCGGCGCGTGCGCCCTATCTGCACCTCGCCGCGCTGGCGCTGATCGCGACCGCCGCCCTGATGGACGCGCGCGCAACCAGCCTCACCCGTCCCGAACAGTTCTACCTCAGCCAGGCCATGCTGGCCTTTGCCGGCGCGATCTTCCTCGGTCCGGCCATGGTCTCGGGCTTCGCCCGCGTGCTGCAGCGCGGTACCGGCTATATCCTCAGCTTCATCGCGGTCTTCCTGGGCTCGCAGACGGTCGGCAGCATGCTCGGCTCGGCCGTACTCGGCACCTTCGTCGTCATCCGCGAGAAGTTCCATTCGAACGTCCTGACGGGTGCGCTGACCTTGACCGACCCGCTCGTCGCCCAGCGCGTGCGCAGCTACGGCGTCGGCCTGACGGCGACCCTGCAGGACGGCGCGCTGCGCGATGCCCAGGGCGTCGCCGCGCTCGGTCGCCTGGCAACCCAGGAGGCGAACGTCCTCGCCTATGACGACATGTTCCTTCTGGTCGCGGTCCTGGCGCTGGCAGGCATGGCCGTCCTCCTCCTGCACATGGCCGCCGACGCGCGCGCCGCTCGGCGCCGGCTGGCGCCGCAACCGATCTGAACCGTCCGCACAAGAGAAACAAGACCATGTCCGCCCAGCTTTCCCGCCTCAAGATCACGCTTCCCGCCCTCGCCATCGGCCTTGCCGGCATCCTCATGGTGCTCTGGGCCTGGCAACTGCCGCCGTTCCGCTCCGACGTGCAGAGCACGAACAACGCCTATGTGAAGGGGCAGGTGACGCTGCTCAGCCCGCAGGTGTCAGGCTATGTCACCGAGGTCGCGGTGCAGGACTATGTGCGGGTGCGCAAGGGCGAGCTCATCGCGCGCATCGACGACCGCATCTATCGCGAGCAGCTCGCCCAGGCACGCGCGGCGCTCCAGCAGCAGCGGGCGGCGCTGGCAAGCTTCGATCAGAACCGGGCAGCGCGCCAGGCAAGCCTCGACCTTGCGGAGGCGCAGCTCAAGAGCGCCGAGGCCGTCCTGGAAAAGGCCCAGCACGATCAGGAGCGCACCGGTTCGCTGGTCAGCCGCGGCGTATCCTCCGCCGCGATCGGCGATCAGGTGCGCGTGGCCCTGATGCAGGCCGAGGCCGGCGTCGCCCAGGCCCGCGCCAATGTCGACCTGGCCGCCCAGAACCTTGCACTGGTCGACGCGGGCAAGCCGTCGCTGGAAGCGGGGGTGAAGAGCGCCGAGGCGGCGGTTGCGCTCGCCGAGATCAATCTCGGCAATACCCGCATCGTGGCGCCGGTCGACGGCCGGCTCGGCGAGGTCGGTGTGCGTCTCGGCCAATATGTGACGGCCGGCACCCAGCTGACCTCGGTCACGCCGGCGACCGTCTGGGTCATCGCCAATTTCAAGGAGGCCCAGCTCGCCCATATGCGCGCGGGCCTGCCGGCGACCTTCACGGTCGACGCCCTCGACAACACGCCCCTGCGCGGCCATGTCGTGCGCATCGCGCCGGCAGCCGGCTCGGAGTTCAGCGTGCTGAAGCCTGACAATGCGACCGGCAACTTCACCAAGGTCGCGCAGCGCATCCCCGTCCGCATCGAGCTGGAGGCGGGTCAGGATCTCGCCGAGCGGCTGCGGCCGGGCATGTCGGTGGTGGTGGCCGTCGATACCGGCGCGCCGGTCGTGAGCGCCATCGCGGAAGCCGACCGCGCCCCGTCAGATGCCGGACGCGAGATAACCGCCGTCGACATTGATCACCGTGCCCGTGACGAAGCCCGCGGCGGGTGAGGCGAGATAGACCGCCGCGCCGACCAGTTCGTCGAGTTCGCCGAACCGGCCCATGGGCGTGCGCCGGAGCGCGCTCTCCTTGCGCTCCGGCGGCATCTTGTCCCGGTTGAGATCGGTCAGGAAGAAGCCCGGGGAGATCGCATTGACCCTGACGCCCTGCGGGCCCCATTCGGCGGCGAGCGTGTGGGTAAGCGCCAGCACGGCATGCTTGGTCATCGCATAGGGGCAGGCGCGCGGCCAGCCGCGATGGGCCGAGAGCGAGGCGATGTTGACGATGACGCCGCTGCCGCGGGCGAGCATGGCACGCCCGAACGTCGTGCAGGCGAAGAACACGCTGGTCTGGTTGGTCGCGACGATGTGGTTGAACTCCTCGCGCGTGAAATCCAGCGTCGGCTTGATGATCGTCGTGCCCTGGCAGGGCAGCAGCACGTCGACCTGGCCGAAATCCTGCTCCACCGTCTCGGCGAGGCCGGCGAGCGCCACCGGATCGGTGACGTCGGCGACATAGCCCCGCGCGCCGGGAAAGCGCTCGGCAAGCCGGGCGGCGGCGGCCTCGAGCTTGGGCGCGACCCGGCCGGCAATGGCGACGCGCGCGCCGGCGGCGGCATAGCCGTGGGCGATGGCCTCGCCAATGCCGCTGGAGCCGCCGATGATCAGTGCATTGAGGCCGGTCAGCGCCAGCGACGTCGATGGGCTCGTCATGCTCCTGTCCTCCCTGGTCGGGGCGGTGGCCGCCCTCTTTTTCGTCGTGTCCGCGATCGTGCGAAGCCTGACGGGAGGATGGCCGAGGCCGCCAGACCGGGCAAGCAGACCGGCGCGGTACCGCCCTGCGTCGCCGCCGCTGGTCTCGGCCGGGGCCAGTGCTAAGGTCGGCGCGCACGGGCATGAGGATGGACAGCATGGAACCTTGCGATCTCGGAGCGGTCGAGGCACGCGCGCTGATCGGCGCGAAGAAGCTGTCGGCCAGCGAGCTGATGGAGAGCTGCATCGCGCGCATCGAGGCGGTCGATCCGGCCGTCAACGCCATGGTGGCGCGCGATTTCGACCGGGCCCGCGCGGCCGCCCGCGCCGCCGACGCCGCGACCATGCGCGGCGACCGGCTCGGGGCCCTTCATGGCCTGCCGGTCGGCGTCAAGGACCTGGAAAACACCGAGGGGCTCGTCACCACCTTCGGCAGCGTGCTGTTCCGCGACAATGTGCCGGGCGAAGACCAGCTGATCGTGCGCTCCGTCCGGCAGGCCGGGGCCATCGTCATCGGCAAGACCAACACGCCGGAATGGGGCGCCGGCGCCAATACGCGCAACGCCGTCTATGGCGCGACCGGCAATCCGTTCGATCCCTCCCGCTCGGCCGCGGGATCGTCGGGCGGCTCCGGTGTCGCGCTCGCCACCGGCATGGTGCCGATCGCGACTGGCTCGGACACCGGCGGCTCGCTGCGCAACCCGGCCGCGTTCAACGGCATTGTCGGCTTCCGGCCGTCGCCCGGCGTGGTGCCGAGCGAGCGCCGGCCGCTCGGCTGGAACCCGCTCAGCGTCTCCGGGCCGATGGCGCGCACGGTGCCGGATCTGTGCCTGCTGTTCTCCACCATGGCGAGCGATGATGCCGCCGATCCCCTGGCGACGACGATCCATGGGCGCTGCGTTCGCCGGCCGGAGGATTTCGCCGTGCCGGCGCCGGTCGACCTTTCGGCGCTGCGGGTCGCGCTGACCCCCGATTTCGGCTTCGCGCCGACCGAGCGCCATATTCGCGAGGTTTTCGCCGACAAGACCGGCCGGTTCCGCAGCGTCTTTGCGCGCGCCGACGAGGCGACGCCCGACTGTTCGGGCACGGACGAGACCTTTGAGGTGCTCCGCTCCCTGTCGTTCCTGGCCGGCATGTACGAGAAGGTGCGCGATACGCCCGACAAGGTCGGCCCGAATGTCCGGGCCAATGTCGAGGAGGGCTTGCGCTACAGCGCGCTCGACGCGACCGAGGCGATGAAGCACCAGACGGTGCTCTATCGCCGCTGGCAGACCTTCTTCGCCGATTACGACGTCATCCTGAGCCCCGCGGTGACGCTCAGCCCCCGGCCCTGGTCGGAACTCTTCCCGGCCGAGATCGACGGCACGCCGACGCGGACCTATTTCCACTGGCTGGCCAATGCCTATGCGGTCACCGTCGTCGGCCATCCCGCGATCTCGCTGCCGGTCGGGCTCGACCGCAGCGGCATGCCCTTCGGCCTGCAGATCGTCGGTCCGCGCGGCGGCGATGCCAAGGTGCTGGCGGTGGCGGCGGCGCTCGAGCGGCTGCTCGCCGGCGACCCGGCGACCACCCGGCCGGTGCCCGACATCGCGAAGCTGAAGGCAGCCCCGCCGATCAGCGCCAGCCCGGGCTTCATGGGTTTCGATTGAGCCTGCCGGACGATGCCGACGGGCATGCAATCCCGGTGCAATCCTGGCCGCCAGCTGCTCCCAACATGACCTCCGGTCCGCCACAAAGCGGCCGTGGCTTTGCTCGCGCCGCCCGCGATGGAAACGCGGCCGGCGCATTCCGCGCCGTCTCGTTTTTGGGGTGAGATTGCATGTTTCAACCGATGTCCCGCCGCAAGGTGCTTGCCGCCTCGCTGATCGCGGCACCCTTCGTCGCCGGCCGCGCGAGCTTCGCGGCCAGCCAGGAGCTCGGGGCGCGGCTTGCAGCGCTCGAGGCGCGCAGCGGCGGCCGTCTCGGCGTCGGTGTCCTGGACACCGCGACCGAGACCCGGGGCGGCCATCGGGTCGGCGAACGCTTTGCCATGTGCAGCACGTTCAAATCGATCGCCGCCGCCCATGTCCTCGCCCGTGTCGATCGCGGCGAGGAACGCCTCGACCGGCGCGTCATCTTCGCCGAGAGCGACCTCGTGCCCTATTCGCCGGCGACCAAGCCGCGGGCCGGCGGCCAGGGCATGACCATGGGCGAAATCTGCGAGGCGGCGGTGGTGTTGAGCGACAACACGGCCGGCAATCTCCTGCTGGCGAGCTTCGGCGGGCCGGCCGGGCTCACCCGCTTCTTCCGCAGCGCCGGCGATACGATATCGCGGCTCGACCGCAACGAACCCGACCTGAACAATGTCGCGCCGGACGATCCGCGCGATACCACGACGCCCGGCGCCATGTCGGAGACGGTGCGGCAGATCCTGCTGGGCGACACGCTGAAATCCGCCTCGCGCGCGCAGCTGACCGCGTGGATGGTCGGCATGAAGACCGGCGATGCGCGGATCCGCGCGGGCCTGCCGTCGGGCTGGCGCGTCGCCAGCAAGACCGGCAGCGGCAATGGCGGCGAGGCCAATGAGGCCGGCATCTTCTGGCCGCCCGGCCGGGCGCCGGTGGTGCTCTCGGTCTACTACAGGAAAAGCGAGGGCAGCGCCGACCAGCGCAATGCCGTCATCGCCGAAGCGGCGCGGATCGTCGCCGCCAGCCTCTGATTTCCCGCGATCGCCCGGAGCGGCTGATGCCGTTCCGGGCGCCGCATCGGGCTTGCCGGACGCCCGTGCAATCTTGCTGCAATCCTTGTCGCCGGTCCGGCGCGACAAGGCCTTCGTCCGGCCGCAAATGGGCCGCGGCTTCGCTTGCCGATGGCCCGATCAAAAGGCGGCCGCTGCAGGTCACGCTTCTTCTCGGATTCCGTTCCATGTCCCATCCCGTCACGCGCCGCCTTGCGATCGCCGGCCCGCTGCTGGCTGCGCCTTTCGTTCTCGTCTGCCCGATCCTCGCAGCGCTCGGAGCAGGGCTCGGCGACCGCCTGAGGGCGCTGGAAACGCGCCGCGGCGGTCGCCTCGGCGCCGCGATCATCGATACGGCCAGCGGCGCGAGCGCCGGCCACCGGGCCGACGAGCGCTTTGCCATGTGCAGTACCGTGAAGTTCCTTGCGGCGGCGCATGCGCTGGCCCGGGTCGAGCGCGGCGAGGACCGGCTCGACCGGCGCATCGTCGTCCGCCCCGGCGACGTCGTGTCCCATTCGCCGATCGCCGCACGGCGTCTCGGGGGCCCGGGCATGACGCTGGCCGAGCTTTGCGAGGCGGCGATCACCGTCAGCGACAGCACCGCCGGCAACCTGCTGGTCGGCGCCGCGGGCGGCCCGGCCGGCCTTACCGGCTATTGCCGGGCGCTGGGCGACACCGTGACGCGTGTCGACCACCTCGCGCCTTTCGCGGCTTCCGGCCCGAATGATGCCAACGACACCACCTCGCCGCGCGCCATGGCGGAGAATGTCAGGCGGCTGCTCCTTGGCGAAGCGCTGCGGCCGGCTTCGCGCGCCCAGCTCACCGCCTGGCTGGTGGCGAACCGCACCGGCGACGAGCGCATCCGCGCCGGCCTGCCGCACGGCTGGCGGGTCGGCGACAAGACCGGCTCGGGCCGCGGCGGCGAATGCAACGACATCGCCATCGCCTGGCCGCCGGGTCGTGCGCCGCTCATCCTGTCGTTCTATTATGTCAAGGCCGGCGCCAGCGCCGCGGTGCGCAATGCGGTGATCGCCGAGGCGACGCGGCTCGTGGTGGCGGATCTTTGAGAGGGCGGAGGCCCGGCAGGCCGCCAGGGGGTGTGGTGCCATGTCGTCGCAGCGCATATCGCCGGGCCTTGGACGCCGCGTGCTGTGCGGCGCCCTCGTTACGGCTCCGGTCGTCCTGACGTCGCGCATCTCGCCGGCCGCGGCCCTGGCCGGCCGTTTCGCCGCGCTCGAGGCCCGTTGCGGCGGGCGCGGGCGTCGCCGTCTTCGACACTGCGACGCGCGCCCGCACGGGCCATCGGGCGGACGAGCGCTTTGCCCTGTGCAGCACCTTCAAGCTGCTCGCCGTCGCCCATATCCTGGCCCGCATCGACAATCGCGAGGAGCGGCTCGACCGCCGGATCATCTACACGCCGGGCGAGGTCGTGCCGTCCTCGCCGATCACCGCGCCGCGCGCCGGCGCGCCGGGGCTGACGGTTGCCGAAATCTGCGAGGCGGCCATCGTGGTCAGCGACAATACCGCGGGCAATCTCCTCATCGAGATCTGCGGCGGCCCGGCCCGGCTCACCCGCTTCATCCGAACGCTCGGCGATTCCGTCACGCGCCTCGACCGCAAGCTCCCGGAGCTGATCGTGGTCGCGCCCGACGATCCCAGGGACACCACCTCGCCGGCCGCCATGGGGCAGAACATCCACCGCCTGCTGCTGGGCGACGTGCTGAGGCCGACTTCGCGCGCCCAGCTCACCGCCTGGCTCGTGGCATGCCGGACCGGCGAGGCGCGCATCCGGGCGGGACTGCCGCACGGCTGGCGCGTCGGCGACAAGACTGGCGCCGGGCTCGCCGGCGAGACCAGCGATGTCGGCATCATCTGGCCGCCTGGCCGCCCGCCGGTGATCCTGTCGATCTACTACGTCAAGAAGGACGCGTCGGGCGAGGCGCGGAGCGCCGTCATCGCCGAAGCGGCGGGCCTGGTCGCTGCCAGCGTCTGAGGCGCCGGCCCTCCCGTGCCGCCCCGTCGCGCGGCTGCGCCACCGCGTCGCGGCCGCCGGCTGGGCGCCATGTCGTGCCACGGGTTGACGCGCGGGTTGCAGATCGTCTGGACTGAGCGCCCCTGCATACCGGAGTGCTCCCATGGACCGTCGTACGCTTCTCAAAAGTGCTGCCGCTTCCCTGCTCGCTGCGCCGGCGCTTGCCCAGGACCAGCGCGCCATGACCTTGCGCTTCGTGCCGCAGGCCAATCTCACCTCGCTCGACCCGATCTGGACGACGGCGACGGTGACCAACAATCACGGCTACTACGTCTACGACACGCTGTTCGGCCAGGATGCCAAGCTCAAGCCGCAGCCGCAGATGGCCGAGAGCTACGAGGTCAGCGCCGATGGCCGGAAATGGCGCATCCGCCTGCGCGAGGGGCTGAAGTTCCACGACGGCAGCCCGGTGCGCGCGGTCGATTGCGCGGCGAGCCTGAAGCGCTGGTGCCAGCGCGACATTTTCGGCCAGACGCTGGCCAAGGTCACCGAGGACTTCGTCGGCGTCGACGACCGGACGCTGGAGATCCGCCTGACCCGTGCCTTCCCGCTGCTGCTCGACGCGCTCGGCAAGGCCGACAATCCGCCCTTCGTCATGCCGGAGAGGCTCGCCGTCACCGACGGCAACAAGCAGATCACCGAAGTGGTCGGCTCCGGCCCCTACCGCTTCCTGCCGTCCGAATACAATTCCGGCAGCCGCGCGGTCTACGAGAAGTTCGACGGCTATGTGCCGCGCCAGGAGCCGCCGAGCCGCAATGCCGGCGGCAAGGTCGCCCATTTCCCGCGCGTCGAATGGCTCATCATTCCGGATGCCGCGACCGCCGCCAACGCGCTGATGCGCGGCGAGATCGACTGGTGGGAACGGCCGCTGTCGGATCTGCAGCCCATGCTGGCGCGCAACCGCGACATCGTCCGCGAGGTCATCGACCTGGCCGGGCGCACCGCCGTCATGCGGCTCAACCACCTGCAGCCGCCCTTCGACAATATCCGCGTGCGCCAGGCGGTGCGGATGGCAGTGAACCAGGAAGAATACATGCGGGCGAGCCAGGGCGACGATACCTCGTCCTGGAAGGTCTGCCGCAGCCTCTGGGGTTTCGGCACGCCCTATTATGCCGGCGAGCAGGAAGACCTGATGCCGCAGAGCATCGAGAAAGCCACCGCCGCGCTGAAGGCTTCGGGCTATGCCGGCGAGAAGGTGGTGATCATCAATCCGACCGATTTCCCCGACATCGGCCCGCTTGGCCAGGTGACCGCCGACGTGCTGCGCAAGATCGGCATGAACATCGACCTGGCCGAAAGCGACTGGGGCACCGTGATCCAGCGGCGCAACAACCGCGAAACGGTCGACAAGGGCGGCTGGAGCATCTTCCACACGCTGGGCCCGACCGACGGCTGGGGCAGCCCGGCAACCTCCAACCTGGTGCGTGGCCCGGGGCTGAGCGGCTGGTTCGGCTGGTGGACCAATCCACGCTCCGAACAGCTCGTCGACGAATGGCTCTTCGCCCCCGACGAGGCCGGGCAGAAGAAGGCGGCGACCGAGCTTGCACGCCTGGCGCTCGAGGAGGTGGCGACCGTGCCGCTCGGCCAGTTCACCATCAAGACGGCCTATCGCAAGAGCCTGACCGGCATGCTCACCGGATCGGCGCCCTATCCCTGGTCGCTGCGGCGGGTGTGAGGCGGTCGCCGACGGTTCGCCGGGAAGCGAACCGTCGTGCAGCCCGTTTCCCTTGGACCTCCGGGCCAAGGCCCGGCTGGCAGCGGTCCGGCCGCTGCCGGCGAGCATGGCGCTCGCCGCCGGCGGTGTGTGCTCCCGATCGTCCCCGCGCCGGTATTGTTGCGGCCTGGCCGGCACGGACATGAGGCGGACCTGATCGGCGCACCGGTCGCCATCATCCGGAGCGGGGGGACAGCCTCGCCAGGGACGCCGGCTGGCTCGCGGATGCGCCGGCCGCGGCGGCGGATCCGCCACATCAAGATCGCCACAGGCACATATCTCATGCATCCTGAGGACGGCCTGGGCGATCGTTATCGCGCTACAATCGGTTTTCTCGACGCGGCGCGGAGGATGTCATGATCGCGGTCATTTTCGAGGTCTCGCCGGCCGAAGGCCGCAAGGGCGACTATATGGCGCTGGCAGCCAGGCTGCGCGACGATCTCATGGCCATGGACGGCTTCATTTCGGTCGAGCGCTTCCAGAGCCTGACCGACCCGGACAAGCTCCTGTCGCTGTCGTTCTGGCGCGACGAGGCGGCGGTGGCCGCCTGGCGCAACCAGATCCGTCATCGCGCGACGCAGGCGGCCGGCCGCGGCGGCATCTTCCGCGACTATCGCCTGAGGGTCGCATCGGTGCTGCGCGACTACGGCATGAACGATCGCCGCGAGGAGGCGCCGGAGGACAGCCGCGCGGCCCACGAAGCCGGCTTCAGCCCGGCGCCGTGAGCCTGTCGATCGCGGCGAGGAGCGCCGTGTTCTCGTCAGCGCTGCCGATGGTGATGCGCAGGCGCTGGCGCAGTCCGTCCTGATCGAACCAGCGCACGAAGATCCCTTCGTCCTGCAGGCGGCGGTGCAGTTCGGCCGCGCCGCCGGGAACCGTGGCGGGGACATCGGCGAGCAGGAAGTTGGTCTGTGAGGCGGCGGAGGCAAGGCCGCGCGCGGCGAGCGCCGCTGCGAGCCGCGCGCGTTCGGCCCGGATCAGCGCCCAGCCGGCGGCGGCATGCGCGCGGTGGTCGAGAGCCGTCTCGGCCAGCTTCTGCGAGATGGCGTCGACATTGTAGGAATCCTTGGTCTTGGTCAGCATCGGCGCGATCAGCGCGGGGGCGCCGAGCCCATAGGCGAAGCGCAGGCCGGCGAGCGAATAGCCCTTGCTCATCGTGCGCAGCAGCATGACGTTCGGCAGGCTGCGGACGACCGGCAGCACGTCGTGACCGAGGGCTGGATCGACGAAGTCGACATAGGCCTCGTCGACCAGCAGCACGCCTGCGAAGGTCCGGGCGACGGCGACGATCTCGTCGACCGTGGCGAGTCGGCCGGACGGGGCATGCGGATTGACGAGGACGGCGAGCCGCGCTCCCGCCCGGTTCCACACGGCGGCCATGTCGGGCGCCGTCGACCAGTCGGCCTCGAGCGGTACGCGACAGAGCCGGCTGCCCTGAATGGCGGCGAGGACCGGATAGAGGGAATAGCTGGGATCCGCGAGGCCGACCACGCCGCCGGGGTCGAGAAAGGTGGTGAAGGCAAGGCGCAGGAGCTCGTCGCCGCCATTGGTGGCGATGACATGGTCCGGCGTGACGCCATGGAGGCGGGCGGCGGCCGCACGGAAGCTGCGTGCCATCGGGTCCGGATAGCGACGCAGCGCATCCGGGTCGATCGTGCCGAGCGCGGCCATCACGGCGGGCGCCGGCGGATAGGGGTTCTCGTTGGTGTTGAGTTTGGCGACGACCAGGCCATCGGGCTGCGCTCCGGGCACATAGCCCGCCATGTCGGCGACGTTCTGACGTTCGAACACTTCGGCCCCCGGAGTTGGCGAATAGCGAATGGCGAGTGGCGAATAGCGGAGCAGGGTCCGGCCGCGAGGGAACCACGTCCTCCGTGCCCCGACCCGCCACTCGCCACTCGCCACTCACTATTCGCCATTTCCTAACGGCCGCGGAACACCGGCTTGCGCTTCTCGAGCCAGGCGTCCACCGCCTCGCGGTGGTCCTCGGTTTCATGCGCCATGGCCTGGAAGGCGGCGGAGAGCTCGAGCAGCGTGTCGAGCCTGACATGCTGGCCCTCGCGCAGCAGCCGCTTGGAGAAGCGCAGGGCGGTTGCCGGATTGGCGGCGATCCGCCCGGCAAGCGCACGCGCCTCCGGCATCAGCTCGTCATGCGGCACCACCTTGGACACGAGGCCGCAGGCCTTGGCCTCCTCCGCCGACAGGGTGTCGCCGGTGAAGGTCATCTCGGCCGCCTTGGACATGCCGACGACACGCGGCAGCAGCCAGGCGCCGCCGTCGCCAGGGATGATGCCGAGCTTGACGAAGCTTTCGGCGAAGACCGCCTTGTCGGACGCGATGCGGATGTCGCACATGCAGGCGAGATCGAGGCCGACGCCGATGGCATGGCCGTTGACGGCGGCGATGACCGGTACTTCCAGGTCATAGAGGGCAAGCGGGATGCGCTGGACGCTGCGCCGGTAGCTGTTGCGCGTCGCAATCGGGTTCTCGCGCGGCGCGAAGCCGGACCGGTCGCGCATCTTCTTCAGGTTGCCGCCGGCGCTGAAGGAGGCGCCGGCGCCGGTGAGGATCACCGCCGCGATCGAGGTGTCAGCAGTGATCGCGCGGCAGGCCTCGACGAACTCGTCGCAGCTTTCCACGTCGGAAATGGCGTTGCGCTCCTCCGGCCGGTTCATCGTCAGGGTGACGATCGCGCCGTCGCGGGAAATGTCGAGGAATGAGGTCATGGCATGTCGTCTCGTGTCAGGAGGGGCCAGAGCCGGTCGCCGCCGGCGGCCAGCACGCGTGCGCCGAGCTCCTCGGCCCACCAGGATTCGGCGCCGAACTCCAGGCGCCAGAGCCAGAGGCGGCGGGTGAAATAGTGCAGCATATGCTCGTCGGTGACGCCGATCGCGCCATGCACCTGGTGGGCGACCGCGGCGCCGATCCTGGCCGCCTCGCTCGTGCGGATGCGCGCGACCGCCGCCTCGAAGCTGGCCGCGTCGGGCCGCGCCGCGTCCCGGTCGAGCGCGCGCCAGCCGGTGATCGCGGCGACTTCCGCCGCCGCGACCTCGGCGACGAGTTGGGCCAGCGATTGCTGGATGGCCTGGAACCGACCGATCGGCCGGCCGAACTGCTGGCGCGTATTGGCGTAATCGACGGAGAGGTCGAGCAGCTTGCGGAGCGCGCCGGCGATCTGGCTCGCCCGCATCAGCGCGCCGAGAACGAGGATCCGCTGCGCGCCGCCGGGCCCGGCCGGGGCTGTTGCCACCGGTTGGATGCCGCGCAGCACCACATCGTCCCGGCCGTCGCGCCCGGTGCTGTTCAGCGGTTCGGTCTCCGCCGCACCGAGATCGACGAGGCAGAGCCGCGCGGCGTCCTTCGGCCCCGTCACCGTGACGAGATGGCCGGCCGACCGGCCGAAGGCCACCGCCGGCAGGCGGCCGTCGAGCCGGCCCTCGGTCAGGGCGAGCGGCCGGCCGTCGGCAATGGTCATGGCGCCGTCGGGGATGGCGATGCCGGCCTCGGCGAGCAGGGCCGCCGCGATCATGGTCTCGCCGAGCGGGATCGGCGCGGCGAAGCGGCCGGCCAGATGCAGCACGGCACCAGCATCGGACCAGGCGAGCCCGTGGCCGCCCTGCTCCTCCGCGACGAGGGCGCGCGGCAGCTCGAAGGCCGCGACCGCGTCCCAGAGCGCGGCGGACCAGGCGCCGGCCTCGGCCGCCGCGAGCGTCTTGCGGTCGACATGTTCGGTGAGAAGCCGGGCGAGCTGATCGCCGATGATGCTGGCCAGGTCCATCGCGGTCACCTCAGGCCCAGGCCGCGGGCCGTGAGGCCGCGCATGATTTCGCGGGTGCCGCCCCGCAGCGAGAAGGTCGGCGCCACCTGGGTGACGAAGGCGGTGGCCGCGGCGAGGCCGCCGGGGTCGGAAAAGCCGGGCGGCAGGCCGACGAGGTCCTCGATGAACTGCGGCGTCGCCTGTTCGAGATCGACGCCGAGATCCTTGACGAGCGCGGCCTCGTTGAGCGGCGTCGCGCCGGCCTCCAGCATGCCGGCGACAGAAAGCGACATGGCCCGCAGGGTCGCGAGCCGTGCCACCATCCGGCCGAGATCACGCGCCGTCTCGGTCGAGAAGCCGGTCTTGCCGACGGCGTCGATGGCCGGCGAGAGCAATGGGAAGGCGCTGAGGTAGCGGTCGGGCCCGCTGCGCTCGAAGGCCAGTTCGGCATTGACCTGGGCCCAGCCGTCACCTTCGCGGCCGATGATCATGTCCTCGGGAACGAAGACCCCGTCGAAACGCACTTCGTTGAAATGGCGCTCGCCGGTGAGGTCGGCGATCGGCCGGATCTCGATGCCGGAGGCGGTGAGGTCGATCATGAACTGCGACAGCCCGGCATGGCGGCTCGTCTCCGTCGCCGGCGCGGTTCGGAACAGCCCGATCATGAAGTCGCAGTGATGGGCGTTGGTGGTCCAGATCTTCGCGCCGTCGAGCCGCCAGCCGCCGGTGACGCGGGTGGCGCGCGAGCGGAGCGAGGCGAGGTCCGAGCCGGAATCGGGCTCGCTGAGGCCGATGCAGAAGGCGAGCTCGCCACGGGCGATGCGCGGCAGGATCTCACGCTTCTGGCTCTCGGTGCCGACCCTCAGGATCAGGGGGCCGCTCTGCCGGTCGGCGATCCAGTGCGCGCCGACGGGCGCGCCGGCGGCCAGCATCTCCTCGAGCATGACATAGCGCTCGAAAGCCGAGCGCGCGCCGCCGCCATAGGCCTTCGGCCAGGTCATGCCGATCCAGCCGCGCTTGCCGACGGCGCGGCTGAAGTCGCGGTCGAAGGCGATCCACGACCGCGCGCGGTCGGCCGTCGTCCAATGGGCGGAAATCTCGGCGAGAAAGCTGCGCAGCTCGCGCCGCAATTCGCGTGTCGCGTCCTCCGGGAGGTCGCAGGGGTCGAAACGGAATCCGGCGGGCATGGGCATGATCCTTCGCTCGCTCCGAGGTTAGATCGGAACGCGCGGGCGGGTCATGCGCCCCTTTCGGGGGAGGCATTCCGGATGAGGCAGCGGACGGGTGCCGCCTGCGCTATCGGGCGCTTCAGGCCTGTCAGGCGGCGGTCCGTCCCTCGTCGAGGAATTCCTGGATGATGCGGTCGCAGGCGTGGACGCAGACGAGCTTCAGCCGGCCCGTGCCGACATTGACAAATTTGTGCGGCACACCCGCCGGCCCGACCAGGATGTCGCCGGGGCCGGCGCGCAGGCGCTCGGTGCCGACGGTGAATTCGGCTTCGCCCGCCTCGACCACCCAGGTCTCCGTATAGGGATGGACGTGCAGGCCGGGGCCCTGGCCGGGCTCGTTGTCGACGAGGAAGAACGACACCTGGGAACCGTGCGCGCCGCCGTCGAAACGGGCGGTGCGGCTGGTGCCGGCGGACAGGTCGGAACGATGGATGACGGCTGCCATGGCTCAAATCCTCCCTATGGCTCTGGGGCCGATAAATATCTTAGCGGGAAGATATATGGCTGAAAAATATCTTCTCGTCAAGATATCTCGCGGCTATACGGAAACGGAAGACGCGGCAGGAGGATGGGGCTGATGGCGGCGGATCACGTCGAACGATTGCGCGGCCAGTGGCGGCGGGAACTGCCCGATCTCGACACCGAGCCGATGACCGTTCTCGGCCGTGCCTACCGGCTGTCCAATCTGGTCCGGCCGAGCATCGAGGCGGTCTTTGCCGGTTTCGACATCGACCGGGGCGAGTTCGACGTCCTGAGCACGCTGCGCCGCGCCGGGCCGCCGTTCAAGCTCACGCCGACCGAGCTCTACCGGTCGCTGATGATCACGTCGGGCGGCCTCAGCCACCGGCTCGTGCGGCTGGAGCGGTCCGGCCTGGTGCGGCGCGAGAAGTCGGCGGAGGACGGCCGCAGCCTGCTGGTCGCGCTGACCGAGAAGGGGCGGGAGCGTGTCGAACAGGCGGTCCGGGCCGACATGGCCAATGAGCAGCGCTTCCTGGAGGGGCTGAGCCCGGCCAAACGGGCCGCCCTGGCCGATCTCCTGCGCGAGCTGCTGACCCAGGTCGAGGCGGCCGCCGAGGCTGGAAGCGAGGCGCCGGCTATTGCGGATCCGCCGCCGCCGCGAGCCGCTCGGCGGCCATCGTCTCGGTGATCCAGTCGACGAAGGCCTTCACCTGCGGGCGCGTGCGGTCCTCGCGGCGATAGACGAGACGGTGCGCCACAGAACGCCCGCCGGCCGGGCCGAACGGCATGACGAGACGCGCGTCGGCCAGCATGTCGGCGGCCTGCAGGTCGGATTCGAGCACCAGGCCATGGCCGTCGGCCGCGGCGATCAGCGCCAGGAAGGCGCGGTCGAACTGCAGGCTGCGCGGACTGAGCATGACGTCGGGTGCATGCCGCGCGATCCATTCGTCCCACTGCACCACGCAGCGCACCGAATGGATGAGCGGCACGCGGGCAATGGCCTCGACATCGGCGATGCCGTGCTCGGCGACGAAGGCAGGGCTCGCCAGCGGCACGATGCGCTCTTCGGCGAGCACGATGCTGTCGCAGGCTTCGGGGACGGGCCGGGCATATTGGATGTCGAGCATGAAGCCGTCGTCGCCGAGGCTCGCCGGTTCATGGCCGGCGAAGAGGGTGAGATCGATATCCGGATGGCGCCGGCGGAAGGCGCCGAGCCGCGGCATCAGCCAGAGCGTCGCAAAGCTCGGCGCGGAATGCAGCATCAGCCGCAGCACCTTGCCGGAGGTGGTGAAGCGGCTGGTGGCGACCGCGATGCGGGTGAAGCTCTCGCCGAGCGCGGCGGCATAGGCGAGCGCGTCCTCGGTCGGCAGCACGGCGCGCCGCGCGCGCAGGAACAGCGGACGGCCGAGAATGTCCTCGAGCAGACGGATCTGATGGCTGACCGCCGAAGGCGTGACGTTCAGCTGCCGGGCGGCCCGCGCGAAACTGCCGGTCTCCATCACGGCGGAAAAGGTGAGGAGGCACCGCAGCGGCGGCATTCCCTTGATCATGGATGAGCTCAGATCACCGATTTCGTCAGTTTATTTCAATTTCATGGATTCAGGCTTGTTGATAGCCTCTGCCGGAGTTTTTCGAGGGCCTGAAGTCATGAACCTCCATCGCATGCTCCTGGAACGTCAGGCCGCCGGCCGGCCGGTCACGGTCGGCCTGATCGGCGCGGGCAAGTTCGGCACCATGTTCGCGAGCCAGGTGCGCCAGACCGCCGGCATGCACCTCGTCGCGGTCGCCGATCTCGACACCGCGCGCGCCCGGGCGCAGCTCGCATCCGCGGCCTGGCCGCAGGCGCAATATGCCGACCGGTCGATCGACGATGCGCTGAAGAGCGGCGGCACGGCCGTCATCGACAATGCCGACCTGATGATCGGCCATGGCGCCATCGAGGTGATCATCGAGGCGACGGGCGATCCCGGCGCCGGCATCCGCTTCGCGCTGAAGGCGATCGACAACGGCAAGCATATCGTCATGGTCAATGTCGAGGCCGACGCGGTGGCCGGGCCGCTCCTCGCCCGCCGGGCGCGCGAGGCCGGCGTCGTCTATTCGCTCGCCTGGGGCGACCAGCCGGCCCTGATCGCCGAGCATGTCGACTGGGCGCGCACCTGCGGCTTCAAGGTGGTGGCGGCCGGCAAGGGCATGCGCTACCACCCGACCTATCATCGCTCGACGCCGGACACCGTCTGGGACATCCTGGACAAGTACATGAAGATCCAGGACCGCGGCTCGATCAATCCCAAGATGTTCAACTCCTTCGTCGACGGCACGAAGTCGGGCATCGAGATGACCGCGGTCTGCAATGCCACAGGCCTGGAAGCCCAGAGCGAGGGGTTGTCCTTCCCGCCGGCCACCCGTTTCGAACATGCCGAGATCTGCAAGCCGCGCTCGGCCGGCGGCGTGCTCGAACGCGCCGGCGTCACCGAGGTGACCTCCTCGGTCTATCGCGATGGCACGGACGTGCCGCACAGCCTCGTCATGGGCACCTATGTGGTGTTCGAGACCGACAGCGCCTATTCGCAGGAATGCTTCCGCGAATACAGCATGCTGCCCGATACGAGCGGGCGCTATGCCGCGCTCTACCGGCCGATCCACATGATCGGACTCGAGCTCGGCGTGTCGGTGGCGTCCGCCGCGCTTCGCCGCGAACCCACGGGCGCACCGGTCGTGTTCAATTCCGACGTGGTCGCCACCGCCAAGCGCCCCTTGAAGGCGGGCGAGATGCTGGACGGCGAGGGCGGCTTCTGCGTCTGGGGCAAGCAGACGCCGGCCGGACAATCCCTGGAACAAGGCTATTTACCGCTCGGCCTTGCCCATGGCATCAAGCTGAAGGTCGACATCGCCGAAGGTCAGCGGCTGAAATGGAGCGATGTCGACTATGATCCGAACAATCTCGCGGTCCGCGTGCGGCGCGAGATGGAGGCGGCCTTCTCTCGTCCCAACGCCCGCGGGGCCTGAGACCGGCAGGTAGTCGAGGGCGGCAAGGGGAGGCCCGCCCTGGGCGTGCATGCAGTGTCGAAACCGGAGCGCCGGCGCGTTCTCGGCTGGCTGGCAACGGGCCCGCTCCTGGTCACCGCGCCGGCGGTCCTGAAAGCAGAGCGCCTGCAATGGGTCGGCGTCACGGCAACGCCGGCCGCCGACTTCATCGGCATGGGCCTCGATTTTTTCGCCAAGCGTGTCGCCGAGCTGACCCGCGACCAGATCGTCATTTCCTCGCATCACGGCGGCTCGCTCGGCGGCGAGCGCGATCATGTCGAGGCGCTGAGACGCGGCGCGGTGCATGTGGCCGCGCCCGGCCAGGCGGTGCTCGCCGGCTGGTATGCGCCCGCCCAGGTCTGGGGCGAGCCCTATCTGTTCCGGGATGTCGGCCACAAGAACCGCGCCTGGGACCATCTGCGCCCCGACTATCAGGCAGCGATTGCCGAAAGCGCCGGCCTCAGGCCGCTCGGCGCCATTCCGCGCATGCCGCGCCAGCTCGGCTGCAACCGGCCGGTGCGATCGCCGGCGGACATGAAGGGCCTGAAGATCCGCGTGCCGGAAGGGGCGGTCTGGCGCCGGACCTTCGAGATGTTCGGGGCCGAGCCGCGGCCGCTGTCCTTCTCCAGGGTCTACGACGCCCTGAAGGCCGGCGAGGTCGACGGCCAGGAGAATCCGGTCGCGCTCGCCTTCAGTGCCGGCTTCTTCGAAATCAATGCGCATCTCTCGCTCACCGGCCACATGATGCAGGACAACTGCATCCTCGTCGCCGAGGCCGGCTATCAGCGCCTCCCGCCCGAGCTGAAGGCCGCCCTCGACCGCGCGGCGCGCGACATGGAGGCGGAGCTGCGCCCGCGCGTGAAGGCCGACGAAGCGGTGGTGATGAACCAGCTGAAGAGCCGCAAGGTGATGGTGACCGAGGTCGATGTCGGCGCCTTCGCCGCGACGGTCGCCGGCCTCAGGCAGGAGTTCGAGGCCGGGGCCGGCTGGCGCGAGCGCATCATCCGCCTGGCTTGACAAGGCGGCGCGCCTGCCGCAGTCATCGGCCATGACCTGCCGCAGCACGCCCTTCGCCCAGTCGAAAAAAGCCCCGCTCTAGGGGCGGTTGGTCAGCGCGCGCAGTCGAAAAGCAAGCACTCGGATCAGATTGACCCCGCCGGTTCGGACGGGGTTCCTGCGCGCGCTCCGTCTCCGGCGTCAAGGAGATGGATAATGTCGCAATCGCATCATTCGACGCCGAGCGGCCTCTGGCTGCCGCTCGTCACGCCGTTCCGCGACGGCCGGCTCGACGAGCCCTCGCTCCGCCGGCTCGTCGCGCATTTTGCCGCGGAGCCCGTCGACGGCTTCATTCTGGCGGCGACGACGGGCGAAGGCATGGCGCTCGACGACGAGGAGACCGAGCGCCTGGTCGCAATCGCCGGCGAAGCGCTCGATGCGTCGCATCGACGGGTGCCGCTCTATCTTGGCCTGTGCGGCAGCGATACGCGCAAGGTGGTGAAGGCCCTCGCGCGGACGGCACCATGGGCCGTCGACGGCTATCTGATCGCCTCGCCCTACTATACGCGGCCGTCGCAGCAGGGGCTGTCGCGCCATTTCTCGGCGCTGGCCGACAGCACCGAAAGGCCGATCCTCATCTACAACATTCCCTATCGCACGGGCGTCAATCTCGGCAACGAGACCATGCTGCGCCTGGCCGAGTGCGCCAATATCGTCGGCGTCAAGGATTGCTGCGCCGATGCCGTCCAGTCGTTCGACCTCCTGTGCCGCAAGCCTGCGGATTTCGCGGTCCTCACCGGCGAGGACCATCTGTTCTACACGGCGCTGGTGCAGGGCGCCGATGGCGGCATCACGGCCTCCGCGCATGTCCGGACCCATGCCTTCGCCGATATCCGCGGCAAGCTGCTGGCGGGCGATCAGGCCGGGGCGCTCGCCGACTGGAAGCGGCTCTCCGGCCTGCCGCGCCTGCTCTTCGCCGAGCCGAGCCCCGGTCCGATCAAGCATTGGCTCTGGCGCGACGGCCTGATCGACAGCCCGGAAATGCGCCTGCCGATGGTGCCCATCACCGACGCGCTGGCCGCGCGCATCGACCGGGCAATGGCGGAGCCGGCGGGCGCTTCTGTTCGCTCGCCGTGACCAGCCGCGGAAAGGCCGTTACCCAGAGCAGGTTGGTTCCTGCCGGACACGACTGAGCCGGCGCTTCCGAGGGTGCGCCGGTTCGATAAAGGCCGTGGGCCGCCGTGCGGGCCGGCGGCGCGGTAGTCCCGGGGACTGCTCCCTCAGGACTTGGCTGCGAGTTCCGCCGGCACCAGCCGCACGCCGTGATAGCGCTCGTAGATTTCGACGAGCTTGCCGTTCTCGAGATTGGTCCTGACCCAGGCGTTGAGCTTGTCGCGCAGCTTCGTCTCGTTCTTGCGCAGGGCGATGCCGAGCGGGAAGCCCTTCATGACAAATTTGGTGTCGAGGTCGAGCTGAGGATTGTCCTTGCGCAACTGGTTCAGCAGCGGCAGCGAGGTCGCATAGATCTTCAGCTGGCCGGAGGTGATGGCGACGGTCGAGGTCGGATCGTCCTCGAAACGGACGATCTGCACGCCGCTCACTCCGGCCGTGCCGCGGGTGAGCTCCTGGTCGTTGACCGTGCCGCGCGTGACCGCGATGCCGCCCTTGCCGCCGAGATCGGCGTAGGAGCTAATGTTCATCGCCTTCGGCGCCGCGACGACGCATTGCAGCTCGGCATAGGCGGTCGAGAAATCGATGACCCGCTTGCGCTCCTCGGTGATCGACAGCGCGGAAATGACGAGGTCGGCCTTGTTGGTCATCAGGTATTGCACGCGGTTGGCCGTGGAGACCTGAACGATCTCCAGCTCGACGCCGAAATCCTGGGCGAGCAGGCGCGCGGTTTCGACATCGGAGCCGGTCGGCTTGAACTCCGCATTCATCATGCCGTGCGGCGGATTGCCGAGGTCGATCGCGACCAGGAGCTTCTTGCGCTGCATGATGGTGTCGAGCCCGTCGGCCGCGGCGGGCACGGCCGAGAGGCCGAGAAGAGGCAGGCCCGCAAGGCCCGACAGGAAGAGGGTGGCTGAACGGCGATCCATGGTTGCGTTCCTCGGTTGATCTCTTGGGTTCTTGCACGAGCCGTCGTGGCGCGGCCTTGGTCGGAAGGGCATTGACGCGTCAGAGGCCGATGCCGACGAAGCTCTTGAGTTCCGGAGTGGCGGGATTGCGCAGGATCTCGGCTGATCCGGTCTCGCGGATCTGGCCCTCGTGCATGAAGATGATGCGGTCGGCGACCCGTTCGGCGAAGGCCATTTCATGGGTCACCAGCAGCATGGTCATGCCCTGCCCGGCGAGTTCCTCGATCACTTTGAGCACCTCGCCGGTGAGCTCAGGATCGAGCGCCGAGGTGACCTCATCGAACAGCATGACCTGTGGGCGCATGGCGAGGGAGCGGGCGATGGCGACGCGCTGCTGCTGACCGCCGGACAGTTGCTCCGGATAGGCCTCGATCTTGTCGAGCAGGCCGACCTGGGCGAGCACCTCGCGGGCGAGTTCGCGGGCCTTGCTGCGCTCGACCTTCTTCACCCAGCGCGGCGCGAGGGTGATGTTCTGCTCGACGGTGAGATGGGGAAACAGGTTGTAGCTCTGGAAGACGATGCCGACATCCTGGCGCAGCTTGCGCAGAACGATGCCGGGATCCGAGACCACATGGCCGCAGACCGTGATCGAGCCCTGGTCGATGGTCTCGAGGCGGTCGATGCAGCGCAGGGCCGTGGACTTGCCCGAGCCCGAACGGCCGATCAGGGCCACGACCTCGCCCTTGGCGACGTCGAAGGAAAGTCCTTTCAGGACCGCGATCTGGCCGAAGCGCTTGTGGACGTCGCGAAAACTAACGATGGGCGACATTGAGTTTTCTCTCGAGGCGCCGGCTCAGCCAGGACAGCGGATAGCAGAGCAGGAAATAGAGACCCGCGATCACCAGATAGATCCGGAACGGCTGAAACGTGGCGTTGTTGATGAGCTTGCCGATATAGGTCATCTCGGCCATGCCGATGACCGAAGCGATCGACGTGTTCTTGACGATCTGCACCATGAAGCCGACGGTCGGCGGAATGGCGATGCGGACGGCCTGGGGCAGAATGACGAGCACTATGCGTTCCCAACGCGTCAGCGCCAGGCAGTCCGCGGCTTCCCATTGGGTCCGCGGCACCGCTTCCAGACAGCCGCGCCAGATCTCGCCGAGATAGGCCGCGGCGAACAGCGTCATGGCGATGCAGGCGGCGACCAGCGGCGGCATGTCGAAGCCCAGCACGGGCAGGCCGAAATAGAGGACGAACATGACGATCAGGAGCGGCGTGCCCTGGATCAGATTGACGTAGCCGAGCGCCAGGTTGCGCACGACGGGATTGTCGGAAATGCGCGCCAGCGCCACGCCGAAGCCGACCAGGCCGCCGGCGAGGAAGCCGACCAGAGACAGGAGGACGGTCCAGCTCAGCCCGTTCATCAGCGCGGCCCAGTGGGCCGGGGATAGTCCAAGAAGCGCGGCCATCACAGCGGCGTCCCCAGACGGCGGCGGCGCGCGAAGGCGAGTTGCCCCACGGCCCAGAACAGGCCCCGCATGAGGAAGGAGAGCGCCAGATAGAGCGCCGCGACCACCAGGAACACCTCGAAGGGGCGGAACGTGTCGGACTGGATGCGGTTGGCTGCCGCGGTCAGCTCCTCCGCCGAGATCTGCGAGACGATGCTGGTGCCGAGCATGAGCAGGACGTACTGGCTGGCGAGAGCCGGATAGACCTTTTCGATGGCGGCCGGCAGCACGATGGTCGCCAGGACCTGCCAGCGCGACAGGGCAAGGCAGTCACCCGCCTCGACCTGGCCGCGCGGAATGGCCTGGATGCCCGCCCGGATGATCTCGCTCGAATAGGCGCCGATATTGATCGACAGCCCGACCACTGCCGAGACCGTGGCGGAGAGCTTCAGCCCGAGCGACGCGAGCCCGAAGAACACGACGAAGAGCTGCACCAGGAGCGGCGTGTTGCGGATGATCTCGACATAGAGACCGATCAACATGCGCAGCACGCGCGAGCGGCTCGTGCTGCCGACGGCGCAGAGGGTGCCGAGCAGGAAGCCGAGCACCGTCGCCATCAGGGCAAGCTGGACGGTGAGCAGAAGCCCATCCGCCAGCATCGGCCAATAGTCGCGCAGGAACGAGAAATCGAAGCTGTAGCTCATGGTCCAGGGCTTTGCCCTTCTTTCCTTGGGTTTCCTCGCAGGCAGGCGCGTCAGGCCATGAACTGTCCGCCATTGACCTCCAGGACCTGACCGGTCACGTAGCCGCTCATCCGGTCGGAGGCGAAGAACAGATAGCTGCCGATGCAGTCGTCCGGCGTCCCGATGATGCCCATCGGGATCGTCTTGCGCATGCCCTCGAGGATTTCCGGCGTCGAATAGCGCTCGTGGAACGGCGTCGAGATCACGCCGGGCGACACGCCGTTGACACGGATATTGGCGCTTGCGAGCTCCTTGGCGAGGTTGCGTGTGGCGTTCAGCACGAAGGCCTTGGCGCCGGCGTAGAGCAGCGCGCCGGGACCACCGCCATTGCGCGCGGCGACCGAGCTCGTGTTGATGATGCTGCCTCGGCCGGCCTTGCGCATGTGGCGCGCGGCGGCCTGCGAGGCGATCACGACCGAGCGCACATTGAGATCGAGCACCCGGTCGTAGATCGCGTCGTCGATGTCGTCGAGCGGGACGCGCTTGACCAGCGCGCCGGCATTGTTGACCAGCACGTCGAGCCCGCCGAGACCGGCAGCGGCCTCATCGACGATGCGGGTCGCTTCCTTGCCCTTCGACACGTCGCCGCCGACGAGGACGCAGGTGCCGCCCGCGGCCTTGATCGCGGCGGCCACGGCTTCGGCCTCGGCCTTGCTCTGGTTGTAGTGGACGGCGACGGCGGCGCCGCAATCGGCATAGGCCTTGGCCACGGCGGCGCCGATCCCGGTGCTCGATCCGGTGACCAGGATACGCTTGCCTTCGAGGTCGTTGAACATGTTGGCTCCTTGTCCCGTCTCGTCAGGCGAAGGCGGGATAGCGGCTGGGGAAGGTCTGGCCGGCTTCGGCGAGTTCAGGCGCGCCGGCGAAGGCCGGGCACTCGGTCCATGGCCGCGCCATGGCATCGGTCATCCGGTTGATCTCGGCGAGATAGCCGGTGCTTTCGGTCGAAAGCGCCCGCTCCATCGCGGCCAGGTCCGGATAGTGCTGCTGGAAGGCCTGCCACCAGATGGCGCGGCCGGCGAGGAAGCCGTTGGCCCCGGCGGTGAAGGCGTAGTGAAGAACGCGGCGGAACTCCTCCATGCCAGCCCCGGCCGACAACATGACCCAGGGCTTGTCGATCAGCTTGCCCAGGTCGTCGAACCAGCCTTGCGCGTCGGCGACGGCGCTCGATCCCGAGGCCGGATCCGGCAGGTGGTTCGCCGCGAGCGGGCTCTCCAGCTTGTAGATGTCGACGCCATATTCGGGTGAGGCGAAGTCGCGCACGCTCTGCAGCACGAGCTCCGGCCGCTTGTCCTTGTGCTCGATATAGTCGGTGGTGTGACCCGCTGCCCCGGCGAAGGGGAAGACCAGCAGTTCGAGCAGGAAGGCGAGATCATAGGCCTTGCAGGCCGCGCCGACCTCGCGCACCAGCCGATGCTGATGCTCGCGCACGTCGGCCGAGCAGTCCGGGCGGTACCAGAGCAGCAGTTTCACGCCGTCGGCGCCGGCACGCTTGATCTTGTCGACGCCCCAGTCCTGCATGATGTGGGTCTTGCGCCCGCCGGCGCTCTCCTCGAAGGCGAAGTTCTCGAGCGTCAGAAGCAGTCCAGGCTGGGCCGGCAGCACCTCGAAGGCGTGGCTGTAGCCATAGTCGGGATCGATCAGCACGGCGGTGCTCGCGGGCGCCAGCGCCTTGACCAGGGCGCGCTTGACGCCGCCGACATTCTCATAGGAGGCGGAGCCGGCGCCGAGCTTCTGGTCGATCGCCTTGATGATCGGCGGCCGCTGGTCGGCAGCCATCATCTTGAAACGGCCTTGCGCGTCGGCGAGACGGCGCATCGTACGGAACTTGCCGGCCGACAGGGAACTGGTCATGCGAAATCCTCGGTGACGGTGGATGCTTGGCGCGCGACGAAGGCGGCGACCTCTGCGGCGGTCGGAATGGTGGCGCCGCCGCCCCAGCGGGTGCATTTCACCGCGGCGACCAGGTTGGCGAACCGCATGGCCTCCCGTGGCGCGAGGCCGCGCGCGACAGCGAGCGCGAAGGCGCCGTGAAAGACGTCGCCGGCGGCGAGCGTGTCGACCGCGTCGATGCGGATGCCCGGCTCGCGGTGGAAGCCGGCGGCATCGACCCAGCACGCACCTTCCTCGCCCAGCGTGACGCCGACCAGGAGGTGGCCGCCCTGATCGTAGATGCTGCGCAGGGCCGCTTCGGTCGTCCGGCCCGCCCCGGCCATCTGGGCCAGCGCCGGCTCGGAAAAGACCACGTGGGAGGCAAGCGGGACGAGCCCGGCGAGCGCGGTCGGATCGGAGGTCAGGTCGGCATCGAGCACGGTCGGCTTGCCGAGCCTCGTGGCCCGCTCGATGACCGCCCTGGAAGCCGCCGGCCAGCGCACGTCGGCAAGGATCGCATCGAAGCCGTCGACGTCGTCGAGCGGCAGCCATGAGGCATCCGTGTCGAGATTGGGGTCGGCGAAGACGAGCAGCATGCGCTCGCCATCCTGGGTGACGCCCACGGCGGAAATGCCGGATCTGGCATGGTCGACGCGGCGGATGCGCGAGACGTCGACGTCGCTGCGGCTGAGGTCGGCGACGATGCGATCGCCCTGCATGTCGTTGCCGATGCGCGCCCAGAGCGTCGCGGCGCCGCCCTGGCGGGCGATGGTGATGGCGGCGTTGGCGGCCGGGCCGCCTGCGGCGGAGGCGAAATCGGAGGCGAAGATCTTCGTCGGCCGCGTCGGAAAGGCCGGCAGGGCGAAGATCTCATCATAGACCGCAACACCGACGCACAGCACGGAGGTCATGCGCGGTCCTTGCCCTTCGTCCCCGCCATTGCTGGCTCCGGGCCGCTTCGGCGCGCCGACCGGTCGATCCGGTTGATCATCCTTCATCGCTCAGAACGTTTCCCATATCGGATTCGTATTCCGTATTCCGGAATTTGCCACGTTCTAGTTGTTCCGGATTGCGGATGTCAATTCCGATTCTCATTTTCACCGGGTGCTCTATATGATCGTCTGACGGGCCGCGTACGGGCCGGGAGAGAGGCGGAATGCATGAGCGGAAATCCGTGCGCAAAGGCACGGCACAGGGCGGTGGTGAAGCGCGGATGAGCGGCGAGGCGACGGCGCGGCGTGCGGCGGGGGCTGCCGATTCTCCGGACCAGCGCGGCTCGCTCAAGTCGATGCAGAAACTGATGGCCGTGCTCGACTGCTTCTCGCGCTATGATCGCTCGCTCAGCCTCGCGGAGATCTCAGAGCGCTGCAAAATGCCCAAGACGACGGTCCACCGGCTGGTGACGAGTCTGCGGGAAGCCAAGCTGCTCGAGCAGGACAAGGGACGCGACCGCTACCGCATGGGCATCCGGCTGTTCGAGCTCGGCAGCATCGTCCTGGCCAATCTCGACCTGCACCGGGAAGCGCGGGCGCTGATCGACCGGCTCGGTGCGATCAGTGGCGAAGCGGCCCATCTCTGCGTCTTCGACGGCACCAATATGGTGATCATCGAGCACCGCGAGCCGGGCGGCAACACGGCCAACTGGACCACGACCCTGTCGATCTCGCCGTCCTATTGCACGGGAGTCGGCAAGGCGGCTCTCGCCTTTCAGGAGGCCGCGACGATCGACAAGGTCATCCGCCAGGGTCTGCTGCCCTATACGCCGAACACGCTCACCGATCCGGAGGCTCTGCGTCGCGACCTCGCCGCGACCCGGGCGCGCGGCTATTCGATCGACGAGGGCGAACACCAGCCCACCGTGCGTTGCGTCGCCGCGCCGATCCGCAACGCCTCGGGCCGGGTCTTCGCGGCGGTCAGCGTCACCGGTCCGATGGACCGGGTGACCCACGAGCGCGTACCGGCCCTGGCCGAACTGGTCATGGCGACAGCCGCCCAATTGTCCCGGCAATTGGGCTATGAAGCTCCGACCGGCGCCCGCAGCGTGGGAAGACGTCATGGATCCTGAGAGCCTCAAGGGCGTCATCGTGCCCTTGACCACGCCCTTCGACGCGAGCGGCGAGATCGACGGCCGGGCCTATCGCGCGCAGATCGAATGGATGCTGGCCGAGGGCGTCGACGGGATCGTCGTTGGTGGCAGCACCGGCGAAGGCTTCGCGCTCGATGAAGGGGAAGTGGTGGAACTCGCCCATATCGCGCTCGAGGCCGCCGCCGGGCGCGTGCCGGTCATGGCGAGCATTCTGGCCGACTGCACCCGCACGGCCATGCGGCGCGCCGGCCAGCTCGCCGCTCTCGGGCTGACGGCGCTGCAGGTCGCGCCGCCCCATTATATCTTCGCGCCGAGCGACGATGGCCTTCTGTCGTTCTATCGCGACGTCGCCGCGACCACACGCCTCCCCATCGTGATCTACAACGTCATCTCCTGGGCCAATGTCCGGCCGGCCGTCGCGGCGCGGATCCTGGACCGGGTGCCTTCGGTGGTCGCGGTGAAGCAGAGCGACAAGGACCTCGGCACCTTCGCCGATCTCGTGCGCGCGATCGGTCCCGAGCGCGTATTCGGCGCCATCGATGGCTCGCTGATGAGCTGCTACGACCTGAAGGCCGCCGGCTCCATCGCCGCCATTGCCAGCGCCATTCCCTCGGTCAACGTCGCGCTCTGGCGGGCTGTCGGGCGCGGCGATCGCGACCGGGCCCTGGAGCTGAATTCCGGCCTCGGCGAGGTGTGGGAGCATCTTGCGGCCCAGAACCTGCCGGCCCGGGTCAAGGCCGCCCAGGCGGCTCAGGGCATGGCAGCGGGACTGCCGCGCGGGCCGATGGAACCGGTCTCCCCCGATCTGGCCGCGCGGATCGCCGCCGTGATCGGCAGGATCCGGGCCTTGTGACCTGGCGAGCTAGAGGCTGTCAGGAACCGGCCGCAAGTTGAGCGGCATTTTTGAGCATGATGCATGCGAAGGCGACGAGGTGGAGGTCGGCGTGGGTTATGGGCTGAGCGCTCCTCGTCCTTGACGAGGCGTCGGAAGCGCGTCGCCCAGGCGAACGATCGTTCGACGCCCCATCGCCCGGGCAGCAGGACGAAGCGACGTTTGGCCTGGGGGCTTGATCACGTCGCGCAGATGCCGTGTTCGGCGCTGGCCGCGGCGGGGCTGGCGCGAGGGCCTGAGCGGCAGCCCGGAAATGCGCCTACCCGTGGCGCCCATCACCGCCGCGCTGGCCGCGCGCATCGATCGGGCGATGATGGTGTGGGAGTGACGAGGCCGGGTCTTGCAGGGTCTGGCCGGCGCGTCGCTGGAAGCGGGGGAGCTTACCGCGCCGCTTCCGGTCTGCGGCCGGCATCGACCTCCGGATCGATGGCCTTGAAATTGCCGAGCAGCTTGTCGAGGTAGTGGATCATGTGGATCCGGTCCTCGGTCGAAAAGCCGGCAAGCGCCTCGTCATAATAATCGGCGATGACGGGACGCATGTTCTCGTCCCACAGACTGCGGCCCTTGGCGGTCAGGCGCACCAGCCGCGCACGGTTGTCCTTGGGGTCGACGGCCCGTTCCAGATAGTCCAGCGCCTCCAGCCGCGACAGGACGCCGGCGAGGTTCTGGCGGGTCACCAGGAGAAACGCGGCGAGGTCGCCGACCGGCACGCCGTCTTCGAAGGCCGGCCGCGTCAGGGCACCCAGCACCGCCCATTGCTGGGTGGTGATCCCATAGGCGTCGAGCGCGCGTGTTCCGGTTTTGTGGAGCATGTTCGCGCATTGGTACAGCCGGAAGAAGAGCCGGTTGCTCAGGCCCGCCGTCAGGTCGCGAAATCCGTCAATATGTTTCGACATTGTCAGCCACTTTGCCGGGCTAGTCCAGCGCAGTCAAGGCCAGGTGGCGCGCTGCGAACGATAGTATAACAATATATTGACATATTGATCATGGCGAACTAATTGTCGCCAGCATGCGGACCATGGAGCGATCGAGGGCGGGGCGCCGCGGAGCGCCTGCCCGCCAAGCGATCCGGCCGAGGGTCTGGCCGCCCGGAGAAACGTCATGCGTGGCTTGAATGGGAAAGTTGTTGTCATAACTGGCGGCGGTGGAGGCATAGGCTCGGCGACCTGCCGGCGCTTTGCCGAGGAAGGCGCCCGCGTCGTCGTCGCCGATATCGACGGGGAGGCGGCGGAGCGCGTCGTCGACGGCATCAAAAGCCGCGGCGGGGAGGCGATCGTGATGGTCGTCGATCTCACGGACTACGCGGCGACCGGTTCGGGTGTTGCGAGGATCGAAGCCGAGTTCGGTCCGATCGAAATCCTGGTCAACAATGCCGGCTGGGACCTGTTCATTCCCTTCCTGAAGTCCGAGCCGGACTACTGGACGAAGATCATCGACATCAACCTGCGCTCGGTGCTCAACATCACCAAGCCGGTGCTGGCCTCGATGGTGGCGCGCGGCAAGGGCGGGCGGGTCGTGTCGCTCGGTTCGGATGCCGGTCGCGGCGGCTCCGCGGGCGAGTCCGTTTATTCGGCCTGCAAGGCTGGCGTCATCGCCCTGTCCAAGACGCTTGCCCGTGAACATGCCCGTCACGGAGTGACCTTCAACACGGTCTGCCCCGGCGTCACCGAAACGGCGATGCTGGAAAGCTTCATGGCGGCGGCCGGCGACAAGGAGAAGCTGCGCGCGGCCTTCACCAAGGCGGTGCCCCTCGGGCGCCTCGGCCGCCCGGACGACCTGCCGGGCGCCATCCTTTTCCTGGCCAGCGACGAGGCCGCCTTCATCACCGGTCAGGTGATCTCGGTTTCGGGCGGCCTGACCATGCACGGCTGAGGAGCAAGGCCATGACCTACGAAGACATTCTCTACGACGTGAACAACGGCGTCGCGACCATCACCATCAACCGGCCCGACACATACAACGCCTTTCGTGGCAAGACCTGCGAGGAACTGATCCACGCCTTCAACACGGCCGGCTGGGACAGGAAGATCGGCGTGATCGTCCTCGCCGGCGCTGGCGACAAGGCATTCTGTACCGGCGGCGACCAGTCGGCCCATGACGGCCAATATGACGGCCGCGGCACGATCGGCCTGCCGATGGAGGAACTGCACTCCATCATCAGGGACGTCCCGAAGCCGGTCATCGCCAAGGTGCAGGGCTTCGCCATCGGCGGCGGCAATGTGCTGTGCACGATCTGCGACTTCACCATCGCCGGCGAGAAGGCGGTCTTCGGCCAGGTCGGCCCCAAGGTCGGGTCGGTCGATCCGGGCTTCGGCACCGCCTTCCTCGCCCGAGTCGTCGGCGAGAAGAAAGCGCGCGAGATCTGGTACCTGTGCCGGCGCTATTCGGCCGCCGAGGCGCTCGCCATGGGCCTCGTCAATACGGTCGTCCCGAACGACAGGCTCGACGAAGAAGTCGACAGATGGTGTGCCGAGATCATGGAGAGATCGCCCTCGGCGATTGCCATCGCCAAGCGCTCCTTCAATGCCGATACCGAGCACCAGCGCGGCATAGCCGGCCTCGGCATGTATGCCCTGTCGCTGTACTACGACACCGACGAGAGCAAGGAAGGCGGCGCCGCCTTCCGCGAAAAGCGCAAGCCGGATTTCCGCAAATTCGCGAAGTGACGCGCGCTCGGGGCGGGGTTGGCGGCGAGCGCCGCCGCCGGCCCCGCTGCGCAGGCCTGCCCGCGGATCCCTACCGGAGAATGCCATGCGTCCGACGATATTCGACAGCGACGATCTCGACGCCTTGCGCGCATTGGCCCGCAGGTTCGCCGCCGATCACCTCGCGCCCGGCTGCCGGAGTCGCGAGGCGGCCGGCGCCTTCGACAAGGATCTGGTGCGCCGCATGGGCAGCCTCGGCCTGATCGCTCCGGAACTGCCGGAGCAGTTCGGCGGCCTCGGCGCCGGCAGCATCTATTCCGGCGCCATCATCGAGGAGATCGCGCGGGCCGATTTCAATGTCGGCTATGTCAATGTCCTGGCTTCGCTCAACGGCCAGATCCTCGCCAATTTCGCGAATGCCGACATCAAGGGCCACTGGCTGCCGCGGCTGATCGCCGGCGAGGTCATGATCGCGATCGCGCTGACGGAGCCGCGCGGCGGCTCGGACGCGGCCAATCTCGGCCTGAGGATGGAGCGCTCCGGCGGGCACTACGTGATCAACGGCGAGAAGACCTCGATATCGGTGGCCGACCAGGCGGCCGGAACCGTGGTTTTTGCCCGCACCGGCAGGCCGGAGGATGGCGCGCGGGGCGTCTCTGCCATTTTCGTTCCAATGGACCTGCCGGGCATCTCGACGACACGCTTCACCGATCTCGGCCAGCATGCGATCGGCCGCGGCTCGATCTTCTTCGACAATGTCAAAGTGCCGGCCGATCACCTGCTCGGCGAGGAGGGCAGGGGCTTCGTGCAGGTAATGCAGGGCTTCGATTTCTCGCGCTCGCTCATCGGCCTGCAATGTCTCGGCACGGCGCGCCAGTCGCTGGATGAAACATGGGCCTATATCGGCGAGCGCAAGGCCTTCGGCAAGCCGCTCGGCGCGTTCCAGGGCGTCACCCATCAGCTCGCCGATTTCGACACCAGGGTGGAAGCCGCGCGCCTGCTCAGTTTCAACGCCCTGTGGCTGAAGGACAACGGCCTGCCCCATGTCGCGGAGGCCGCGATGGCGAAATGGTGGCCGCCGCTCATCGCCTACGAGACGATCCATGCGTGCCTGCTGATCCACGGCCATGCGGCCTATTCGACCGAGCTGCCATTCGAGCAGCGGCTGCGCGACGTTCTGGGCCTGCAGATCGGCGATGGCACCGCGCACGTCATGAAAAACATCATCGCCCGCGAGCGTGCCGGGAGGGCTGCGGTCGCGGCGTGAACAAGAGGCGGCCTGCCGCCCGCGTCAAGGGAGGAACGATCATGAAATTCGACGCCGTGCTGGTCGCACCGCGCCGCGCCCGGATGGAGGCCGCCGGCCTCTGGCAAGGCAAGACCCCGCTCGATCACTTCGAGGCCTGCCTCGCCGAAAAGCCTGACGCGACGGCTCTCGTCGGTATCCGCGTCGGCACCGAGGCGCGGGCGGCATTCACCTATGCCGAGCTCGATCGCCTGTCGTGGCGCGCCGCCGCCGGCTTGCTGAGGCTTGGCCTGAAACGCGACGACATCCTGGCCTGCCAGCTGCCGAATTCCTGGGAGTTCCTGGTTCTCTATCTGGCCTGCTGCAAGCTCGGCATCGTCTTCAATCCGGTCATGCCCATCTTCCGGGAGCGCGAGCTGCGCTTCATGTTGCGGCATGGCGAGGTGCCGGTCTTCGTCGTGCCCAAGACCCTGCGCAACTTCGACCACGAAGTCATGGCCGACGCGATGCGGCCCGACCTGCCCGATCTCAGGCATGTCGTCGTCGCCGGTGGCGAAGGATCGAACAGTTTCGAGCGCGTGCTGCTCGATCCGGCACTCGAGGCCGAGGTTGCCGATGCGCGCGCGAGGAGCGCGCGCGACCGCAGCGGCGCCAACGATGTCTGCCAGCTCATCTACACGTCGGGCACGACGGGCGAGCCGAAGGGGGTGATGCATACGGCCAACACCATGTTCGCCAACCTCGCCGCCTATGCCGAAAGGCTCCGGCTCGGTGCCAGCGACATCGTGCTGATGGCCTCGCCCATGGCTCACCAGACCGGCTTCATGTACGGCGTTCTGCTGCCCTTCTTGCTGCATGCCCCGCTGGTCGTGACCGATATGTGGGACAAGGCGCTGGCCGCGCGGCTGGTCGCCTGCGAGAGGATCACCTTCACCATGGCCTCGACGCCGTTCCTGATCGATCTGGCGGCGGCCGTCGAGGACGAGCGGACCGACTGCTCGAGCCTGCGCATCTTCCTCTGCGCCGGAACCGCCATTCCCGGCCCGGTGGTCGAGCGCGCCGAGAAGGCGCTCGGTGCCAAGGTGATCTCGGCCTGGGGCATGACCGAGAACGGCGCGGTCAGCCTCGTCTCGCCGGACGATCCGCCGGAGCGTTCGGTCAATACCGACGGCTTCGCATTGGAGGGCATGGAGCTGCAGGTCCGTGGCGGCGACGGTACGCCGCAGGAGCCGGGCATCGAGGGCGAACTCCATGTGCGCGGCTGTTCCAACTTTGTCGGCTATCTCAAGCGTCCGCAATGGAATGCCACCGATGCGGACGGCTGGTTTCACACCGGCGATCTCGCCCGCATGGACGACAGGGGCTACATCCGGATCTGCGGCCGTTCGAAGGACGTGATCATTCGCGGCGCGGAGAATATCCCGGTCGTCGAGGTCGAGGCGCTGCTCTACGGCCACCCCGCCGTGCAGCAGATCGCGATCGTCGCCTATCCCGACGATCGCCTGGGCGAACGGGCCTGCGCATTCGTCGTGCCGCGGCAGGGCGCGACCTTCGATTTCGCGGAAATGGTGCGCTTCCTCGACGCGCAGAAGCTGGCGCGGCAGTTCTATCCCGAACGCCTGGAAATTCGCGACGTCTTGCCGTCGACGGCTTCGGGCAAGATCCAGAAATTTGTGCTGCGACAGCAGTTGCGCGAGGAGTACGAGCAGGCCAGGGCTTGATCGGAATGGCGCGGTTCTGCCGCGTGTCGCGCCGCTAGCCCGGCGGCATCGCGCCGCGGGCCAGCTCCTGCAACTGCTCGTAGAGATCGGGATTGTCGGCGCTGCAAACGCAGATGGCACGCGCCGTGCCTTCGCCGGCGTTGAGATAGGCATGCGCCATGGTGCTGTCGATATAGATGCCGTCCCCGGCCTCCAGGATCTCGGGCGCGTAGAACTCGGTGTGCACGGCGACCCGGCCTTCCAGCACCAGCAGATATTCCTCGCCGGCATGGCGCATCAGCGGGCCGAACTCCTCCAGCGTGCGCGCCTGCAGCTCGGCGATGATCGGCACCATGCGCTTTCCGAGCAATTCCGTGCACTGATAGTGATAGCCATAGGCGTGGGTGCGGATGAACTGGCCTTCGCCGCCGCGGCTGATGCTGCGCCGGGCGGTCGGCACCGCGCTTGCCGGCGCCGCCGCGCCGACCGGGTGGAACAGCTCGGCGACCTCCATGCCGAGCCCGGCGCTGAGCTGCAGCAGCTTGTCATAGGTCAGCGACATCTGATGGTTCTCGACCTTGGACAGGGTCGAGAGTGCCATGCCGGTCCGTTCCGACACATCCTTCAGGGTCAGGTTGCGGGCCCGCCGGGCGGCCTTGAGGCAGTCACCGAGCAGGGGGCGGGGAGAAGCAGGGGCGTTGATCGTCATGGTCGCCGTCCGTTCTAGCAGAGGCAAAACGGTCTCGCGAGATTGGCTATCGATTTAGTTGATACACTAAATAATTCAACGGAACGGAAAAAATGCGCTTGTCATTCGCCACGAAGGCTGATGACAATGGCGCGCCCGGATAGAAGCGCGTGTGGGACGCCGCCCGGTGCTCTGGAGTTGAGGGCATGAAGATTTTCATGGCGACGCTCGCCACGGAAACCAACACTTTCTCGCCCATTCCGACCGGCAGGGAGGCCTTCTCGGGCGGCCGCGACTGGTTCCGCAACGACGGCAGCCGGCATGCCGCGACGGTCGCCAATATTCCCCTGATCGCCTGGCGCCAGCTCGGCGAGGCCGACGGCCACGAGGTGGTGGAGAGCATCTGCACCTTCGCCCAGCCCGCCGGCACCACGCTGCGCCAGGTCTACGAGGACCTGCGCGACACGCTGATCGCCGATCTGCAGGCGGCCATGCCTGTCGACGTCGTGCTCCTGTTCATGCACGGGGCGATGGTTGCCGAAGGCTATGACGACTGCGAGGGCGACACGCTCGCCAAGGTGCGCGCGGTGGTCGGGCCCAGGGCCAAGGTCGGCATCGAGCTCGACCTGCACTGCCATCTCACCGAGCTGATGCGCCGGTCGGCGACCGCCATCGTGACCTTCAAGGAATATCCGCACACCGATATCGGCGACCGGGCGCCGGAGCTCTATCGCCTGTGTCTCGATGCCGCCGCCGGCCGGACCCAGCCGGTCATGGCCTATTACGATTGCCGGATGATCTCGACCTATCGGCCGACGCTCCAGCCCATGCGCGGCTATGTCGACCGGATGATGGCGATGGAGGGCAAGGACGGCATCCTCTCGGTGTCGCTCGGCCATGGCTTTCCCTGGGCCGACGTGCCTGACGTCGGCGCCAAGGTCGTGGTGATTGCCGATGGCGACGAGGCCAAGGCCGCCGCCACCGCCGCCCGGCTCGGCCACGAGCTCTGGGATCTGCGCGATGCGGTCGCCGCGCGGCTCGACACGATCGACGATGCCATCAACGCCGCCCTTGCCGGCGGCGCTGGGCCGCTCGTCGTGGCCGATGCCGCCGACAACCCCGGCGGCGGCGCGCCGGCCGACAGCACCTTCATCCTGAAGCGCCTGATCGAGCGCGGCACCACCGGCGCGGCGCTCGGCTGCTTCTGGGATCCGCAGGCGGTCCAGTTCTGCGCCGAGGCGGGCGAGGGTGCACGCTTCCTCCTGCGCGTCGGCGGCAAATGCGGGCCGGTCTCCGGCGATCCGGTCGACCTGATGGTGACGGTCAGGCGCGTCGTCGCCGACCATTCGCAGTCGGGCCTCAGCGGCGGCCGCTCGCGGCTCGGCCAGAGCGTCTGGGTCTCCGCCGACGGCATCGATCTCGTTCTCGTCTCCGTCCGGGCCCAGACCTTCTCGCCCGACGCATTTACCGGCCTCGGCCTCGGGCTCGACGACAAGCGTCTCGTCGCGGTCAAGTCCTCGCAGCATTTCCAGGCCGGCTTCGCACCGGTCGCGCGCGAGATCCGCTACGTGTCGAGCCCCGGCGCCCTGCAGTTCGACTATGCCGAAATTCCCTATACGAAGCTCGCGACGCCGTTCTGGCCGCGCGTCGCCGATCCCTTCGCCAAAGCCTGAGGGGGCGACCATGGCCAGGACGTCTCATTCCTCCCTGTCGCGGCGCACGGCGCTCGCCGCGCTTGCCGGCGCCGCGGCGGCGCTCGCCCGGCCTGCCGTGGCGCAGCCGGTCAGCACGCTCAAGTTCATTCCCTCGACCGATCTTGCCGCGCTGGATCCGATCTGGACCACCGGCTACGTCGTGCGCAACCACGGCTACATGGTCTTCGACATGCTGTTCTCGCTGGATTCGAGCTTCAAGGTCCGGCCGCAAATGGCCGAAGGCCATGATGTGACCGATGACGGCAAGACCTGCACGATCCGGCTGCGCGAAGGCCTGAAGTTCCATGACGGCGTGCCGGTGCTGGCGCGCGACTGCGTGGCCAGCATCCGCCGCTGGGCGGCGCGCGACGGCTTCGGCCAGACGCTGATGGCCGCGACCGACGAGCTCGCCGCGGTCGACGACCGCACGCTGCGGTTCCGCTTGAAGGCGCCGTTCCCGCTGCTGCCCGACGCGCTCGGCAAGATGTCGGGGCCAGTGCCCTTCATGATGCCGGAGCGGCTTGCTCTGACCGACCCGAACCAGCAGATCAAGGAGGCGGTGGGGTCCGGCCCGTTCCGCTTTCTTGTCGGTGAATGGCGCCAGGGGGCGGGTGCGGCTTATGCCCGTTTCGACGGCTATGTGCCGCGCAACGAGAAGCCCGACGGCCTGGCCGGCGGCAAGGTGGTCAATGTCCAGCGCGTGCAGTGGCACACCATGGCCGACAATTCCACCGCCATGTCGGCCATGCGCACCGGCGAGATGGACTGGCTGGAAATCCCGGCGCCCGACCTGCTGCCGCTGGTCGCGCGTCAGCGCGGCTATACCATCGCGCCGCTCGACCCCGTCGGCATCTACAGCCTGATGCGCTTCAACAGCCTGGTTCCACCTTTCGACGATGTCGCCGTGCGCCGGGCGGTGCTGCGTGCGGTCAACCAGGCCGACTACCTACAGGCCATGGCGGGGGATGCCAAGCTCTACAGCGAGTGCAAGGCCTTCTTCCCTTGTGGCACGCCATTCTCGACCGGCACCGGCTCGGCGATCATGGATGGGCGCCTCGATGAGGCGCGCGCCATGCTCAAGGCGAGCAGCTATGACGGGCGCAAGGTGGTGATCCTGGCCTCCGCCGACCAGCCGCTGCTCTCGCCGCTCGGCGAGGTGACCGCCGACCTCCTGAAGCGGCTCGGCATGCAGGTCGACCTGGTGACCATGGACTGGGGCAGCCTGCTCGCGCGGCGCGCGTCCCAGAAGCCCGCCGAGGAAGGCGGCTGGAACATCTTCCATACGACCGGTGCGGCGGCGGAGTTCATGAGCCCGGCCTCCCACGTCGCGTTGCGCGGCACCGGCCGTGCCGGCTGGTCCGGCTGGCCGACCGACGCACGGCTCGAAGAGCTGCGCACGGCCTGGTTCGCCGCCACGGGCGAAGCGGCGCAGAAACAGGCCGCGGCCGCCATGGAGCAGCGGGCCTTCGAGACGGCACCCTATGTGCCGCTCGGCCAGATCCGCCAGCCGACGCTCTATCGCAACGTCGTCACCGACGTGCTGCAGGCAAGCGGGCCGGTATTCTGGAACCTGCGCAAGGCCTGACGCGTCACGGCCGCAAGGGCCGGCCGCGGCGCCCGAGATAGAGGCGGGCGGCATTGCCACCGCGTACGGCCGCGCGCTCTACCGGCGGCAATGCCGCCAGCAGCGCCTCGGTCGCGCCGACCCAGGCGTCATAGCTTGCGGCGAGGGTCGCAACCGGCCAGTCGGAGCCCCACAGCACGCGCCCCGGGCCGAACGCCGCCAGGACATGGTCGGCATAGGGCCTGAGATGGTCGACCGTCCAGCCGGCAGCCGCCTCCGTGACCATGCCCGACAGCTTGCAGGCGACATTGGGCAGCACCGCGAGGGCCGCCATGTCGGCGCGCCACGGGTCGAGCCGGCCTTCGGCGATGGGCGGCTTTGCCAGATGGTCGATGACGATGCTGAGCCCGGGATGGCGCCGGGCGACCGCGGCAAGCCGGGGAAGGTGGCGCGGCAGCACCAGGGCGTCGAAGACGAGCCCGTGCCGCTCCAGCGCCTCGAGGGCGGGGGCGTGATCCGGCCGGGCCAGCCAGTCGTCGTCGGCCATGTCCTGGACCATCGGCCTGAGGCCGACGAGCAGCCGGTCGCCGGCGAGCTCCGCGATCGCCGCCGGCGCGTCGGGCGCGTCGAAGTCGGCCCAGCCGACGACGCCCGCCACCGACGGCTCCGCCGCCGCGATCGACAGGAGAAAGCGGGTTTCGGCAACTGTCGGAGCCGCCTGCACCAGGATGGTCGCGCCGATGCCATGGCGGGCGGTGAGGGGGCGCAGATCCGCCGGGCCGAAATCGCGGTGGATCGCACCGAGGTCCGGCGTCAGCCAGCCGTAGTCGCCGCGGGCGATCTGCCAGAAATGGTGGTGAGCATCGATCAGCATGGCGCGGCCGGATGTCTGCGAGACGGTTCGCCCGGCCGCAAGCGGCAGGCCCAGCAGGATCGGCGGCGGCGCTGTCGCGATCAAGGCCGGGCCGGCGCCGTCCCCAGGTCGATTCCAGGCCTTCCGCATCCCGTGAATTGCATGACAAGCAAGGCAGGCGCCTTTGAGGGCCTCCCTGCGGCCAAAGAAATGAACCGAATTGCCAGTTTGAATTTGCTCAATAAGCAATTTTTGTTGACTTGTGCGTAATTCTGGCTGACGCTTCCGTTCATGAGCGCACACGATGAAGCCCTGACCAGTCTCGGCGCCCGCATCCGGGCCTTGCGCGAGGCGCGCGGCATGAGGCTGAAGGATCTCGCTGACGGAACGAGGCTGTCGGACGCTTTCCTGTCGCGTCTCGAACGCGGCCAGGTGTCGAGCTCCGTCGCCAGTCTGATCCAGATCGCCGAGGTGTTGGAGGTCGGTGTCGGCGAGCTGTTCGACAGTGCGCCGGACCAGTCGCGCAGTCATGTGACGGTGCATCGCGCCGGCGACGACGCGGCGGCGGAGACCGTCCCGAGCACCGGCTATCGCTGGCAGCTTTTCGCCGGCGGCCGGCCGCATGACGATCTCGAAGTCTTCCACCTCATCTTTCCACGCCGCAACCGGATGGATCTGATGGTGTCCCATCCGGGCCAGGAATACTGCTACGTGATCGGCGGCCGCATCCGTTTCCATGTCGGCGCCGAAAGCTTCGACCTCGGGCCGGGCGAGGGAATCTTCCTCAATTCCGAACTGCCGCACCGCGCCGACAATGTCGGCGAGGAGGATGCACGCATCCTGATGGTGGTCGCGAAGTCTCCGCTGAAGGCCGAACATTTCGACTGGTGGAGAGTGCCCACCGCATCGCCCGCGATGCGGCCGGGCAGAACGAGAGCGAGCTAGGCACGGCCCACCGCATCGCCCGCGATGCGGCCGGGCAGAACGAGAGCGAGCTAGGCACGGCCCACCGCATCGCCCGCGATGCGCGGGGAGCAACGAAGACGAGCGAGGGAGAAACATCATGCAGACGGTTGCCCTGACACCCGCCGGCCAGCATCTGCCCTACGAGATCAAACATATCGACGATATCGACTGGGAGACCATCCGCTGGCCGGGCGAGACCGGCAAGATGCTGTTCCATCCGCGGCCGGAGCGGCCGACCGAGCCCAATGCCGGCATCCTCAGGCTGGAGCCCGGCGCGCATCACCCGGTGCACAACCACGATTTCGCGCAGGTCTGGTACATTCTCAGCGGCGAATTCCGCATCGACGACACGCTCTGCAAGCCGGGAACGATGATCTTCCATCCGGATCCGCATTTCGAAGGCAAGTTCGAGACGGCGACCGGCGGCGACATCCTGATCGTGCAATATCCCGGACCGACGACCGGCGGCCGGCCGATCTATGCCGGCCGCTTCAACATGGCCGAGCGGCGCGAAGTCGCCGAGGAGCGCACGGACATGTGAGCCGCGGCCGAACGGCGGATCGCCCATGCTCTTGCCCAATCGGCCGCAACCCTCGACAAGAGGGGTGGGGCCGGGGATTGGGAGGCGGCATGAAGCGAGCCAAGGTCGTTCTGGTCAGCGGGGCGTCTTCCGGCATCGGCCGCGCCACGGCCGCGCTGCTGCATGCCAAAGGCCATATCGTCTATGGCACCAGCCGCGATCCCGGGCGCCATCAGGCGCCCTGGCGCATGCTGCGCCTCGACGTCGCCGAGGACGTCTCGTGTGCTGCGGCGGTGGCGACCGTGCTGGCCGAGCAGGGGCGCATCGACGCTCTCGTCAACAATGCCGGCCTGGTGCTGGCGGGCGCGGTGGAGGACACCGCGCTCGACGAGGCGAGGGCGGTGCTTGAGACCAATCTCTTCGGCGCCTTGCGCCTGACGCAGGCGGCACTGCCGGCGATGCGTGCGGAGAAAGCGGGCGTCATCGTCAATGTCGGCTCGTTGGCCGGCCGGGTCGGGCTGCCGTTCCAGGGCCTCTACAGCGCCAGCAAATATGCACTCGAGGGCCTCAGCGAGAGCCTGGCGCTGGAGCTGCAGTCCTTCGGCATCCAGGTCACGCTGGTCGCGCCGGGCGACACCGCGACCAGCGTCGTCGACAACCGGCGGAAGGCGCGCGCGGCCGACGGCCCGGATTCGGCCTATGCCGGGCCGTTCGGGCGGGCGCTCGCCACGTTCGAGGCCGAGGAACGGGCGGGGGCGCCGGCCGACGGCGTGGCCGGCCGCATCGTCGCCATCGTCGAGGGCCGGGCGACCGGGCCGCGTTATGTCGTCGGGCCGATCGCCCAGCGGATCCTGGTCGCCGCGCGGGCCTTCATCCCCATGCGCCTGTTCCAGTGGGGCCTTGCCCGCTACTACCGGCTTGGCGGTTGAGCCGAGCCGGCGCTTGCCGGCTTCGGCCTGGGTGACTATAGCGTCACTGTCGTGACATAAAGTCAGCGGTCATCCAGCCGGTTGAAGGTAGCCTCAGCGCCCATGTCGGATAGCCCAGTGCAGCCCACCTCGCGGTCCGAACACGCGGCCGGTACCCAGCAACTCCAGGGAATCCTGCGCCGGGTCGGCATGATCGGCGACATGCTCGACCGGTCGGTCGGCAATGCCGACCATCCGCTGCGGGTCCAGATCGAGCGGTTCGAGGGGCCGGTCCATGCCGTCATCGACGGCCGGCACACGACGCTGTTCGGCACGAACAGCTATCTCGGGCTTAATTTCGATCCGCGCTGCATTGCCGCTGCCGAGCAGGCGCTGCGCCAATGGGGCACCGGCTCCACCGCCTCGCGGGTCGCTTCCGGCAACCAGGACGGCCACGTCCAATTGGAGCGGGTCATCGCCCGCTTCTACGACCGGCCCGACGCGATCGTCTTCTCGACCGGCTTCATGGCCAATATGGGCACGATCTGCGGCCTGGCGAGCGATGGCGACCTCATCCTTTACGACAGCCACTGCCATGCCAGCATCATCGATGCCTGCCGGGCGAGCGGCGCCACCTTCAAGCCGTTCAAGCACAATGATCCGGCCGATCTCGATCGGCTGCTCAAGGAAGCGACAGTGCCGGCCTCGCGCATCCTGGTGGTGCTGGAAGGCCTCTATTCGGTCTGGGGCGATGTCGGCGAAGTTCGCAAGCTCGGCACCGTCGCCAAGGAGCATGGCGCCCTCGTCTTCGTCGACGAGGCGCATGGCCTCGGCATCTACGGCGAGAACGGCCGCGGCGTCACCGAGGCGCAGGATGCCGAACATCTCGTCGATGCCATCGTCGGCACCTTCTCCAAGAGCGTGGGCGTCATCGGCGGCTATTGCGTCACCAACCATCCGGCGCTGAAGGCCCTGCGCTTCCTGGCGCGCGCCTATCTCTACACCGCGTCGCTGCCGCCGGCCGTCGTCGCCTCGGCGAGCACGGCCATCGGCATCATCGGCAGCGAGCCAGACCTGCGCGCCTCGATGTGGCGCAAGGCCAGGCGCTTCTGTGAGGGGGTCGAGGCGCTCGGCTACAGCCTCAGCGCCGCGCCGGGCCCGGTCGGCTCGATCCGCATGCGCGGCCTCGTCCAGGGCCTCGACTTCTGGCGCGACCTCCTGGCGCGCGGCATCTACGTCAATCTGCTGATCCCGCCGGCGACGCCGGGCGGCGAAGTGCTGCTGCGTTTCTCGGTGTCGGCCGCGCATGACGACGCCGATATCGACCGGTTCCTGGACGTGCTGCGCGACATGGCGCCCCGGGCGATCTCGGCCTGAGTCCTGAACGCTGCGCGCCGTCCGCGCGCCATTGCCGGTGTCCGAGCGCTGCTCAGGCGCCGTAACGTGCCATCTTCAGAGCCATCATCGCCGCCTGAGCCCGGCTCAGGCGGCGTGGCGGGCCGTTTTCGACCAATAGTCGACGATCGAGCTGATCATGGCGCGATAGTCGTCGAGCGAGCCGGGCTTGCGGAACATGGCGTTGGCGCCGGCCTCGTAGGCCTTGTCGACGGCCTGGCGGCTGTCGCTGCCGGAAATCACCACGACCGGGATCTGCCGCAGCGTCTCGTCGCGGCGCAGGACCTTGAGGAAATCGAAGCCGTTCATGGCGCCGAGCTCGAGGTCCAGGATGATGATGTCCGGATCGTCGGAAAGGGGTGGATTGTCGCCGCGCGCGTCGTCGAAACGAAGCCGCGCCAGCGCCTGTTCGGCCGAGGCGAAGGTTTCGAAACTGCAGCCGTCAAGCGCCTCCTCGAAGAACCGGATCATGAAATCGACGTCGTCGACCTCGTCATCGATGATCATCAGGCGGGTGAGCTGCCGCATGTCCGTCTCCGGCAAGGCTATGCGTGATCCCGGTGCGGCATCACGATGCCGCCGTTCATTCTCCGCTGATCGGCTGGGTCCGGTCCGCAGGGGACGATCCTGTCACACTTCAAACGTGCAGGTTGCCGAATCCGACTCGCGCGACGATAGAGGAGGATGCTTGACCCTGCGTGTCAAGCGGCCATGCCGCGGAGCGGCGGGCGATGGGGGAGCGCATGCAGGGGGCGGTCAGGGCAAGGTCCTTAACACGTTATCTGGCGGCCTTCGCGGCGGCGCTGGCGCTGCCGCCGCTGATCCTCGCGGCCTATCTCACCTATCGCTATGCCGGCGCCGAATGGCGGCGGCTGGAGGCCGCGGCCAACGAACGCAACGAGGACCTGATCGGCGATCTCGACCGCCTGCTGACCGCGCGCATCGCGGTGCTGCAGGCGCTGGCGACGTCGCCGGCGATCGACGGCGGCGACTTCCTGCGCTTCGACCAGCAGGCCCGCCGGTTCGTCGAACAGGGCCTGACGATGCGCCTGCGCGACCGCTCCGGACGGGTGATCATCGACACCGGCCTCGCCTTGGGCGCGCCCTTGCCACAGGACCTGCCGACGCTCTGGCACCAGCGCGTGCTCGACACCCGGCGGCCCTACGTCTCCGATCTCTTCACGCGCGCTTCCGACGGCCGCAGCGTGGTGAGCGTCAGCGTGCCCGCGCTGCGCGATGGCGAGGTGGCCTATGTCCTGTCCTCGACCTTCACGCCGGCCGCGCTGGCGCAGTTCCTGGTCGAGCGCGGCGTCGCTCCACCCTATGCGGTGTCGATCGTCGACCGGACAGGCCGGATCGTCAGCCGGTCGCGCGGCCATGCGGAGTGGGTCGGCCGGCTGCTGCCGGGCTATGCCAGCGCGACGGAAAGCAAGGGCACCTGGAGCGGCATCAATCCCGACGGCATTGCGGTATCGGCCTATTATTCCCGCTCGGAACTGGCCGGGTGGATGGTCACGACCGGCCTCGACCGGCGCGAGCTGGAGGCGCCGATGGGGGCGCTGCTCTGGCGGCTGTTCCTGATCGCCTCCGGCCTTCTCACCCTGTCGGTCGGAACGGCGGCGCTGCTGGCCCATCGCGTCTCGCTGGCCGGGGCGGCGCTTGCCGACACGGCGGCGGCGGTCGGCGCCGGCCGGCTGGTCGCCGCGCCGCGCACGCCGATCACCGAAATCAACCGGATCGGCGAGGCGTTCGCCAGGGCTTCGGTCCAACTCCACGAGCAGGCCGGCGCGCTGGAACGGGCCAATCAGGACCTGGAGCTGCGCGTCGTGGAGCGCACGGCGGAGCTGGCGGCCAGCGAGGAGCGCTATCGCCTGCTCGCCGAGAACTCGACCGACGTCATCCTGCTCTACCGCTGGTCGGAGCCCATCGCCTTCGCCTCGCCCTCCTGCTTCAGGCTGACCGGGTTCACGGCGCGGGAGCTTCAGGCCATGACGCCGGCGGAGACGGTCCATCCGGAGGACCGGGGCGCGGTCGAGGCGGTCAGCCGAGCGCTGGGGCCGGACCGCCCGTCGGCCTCGCGCATCCTGCGCCAGCGTCACAAGGACGGCCACTGGGTCTGGGTGCAGGTCACCTACAGTTTCATGGCCAAGGTCGGGCCGGACCGCCCCAACGTCATGGCCGTGGTGCGCGACGATACCGAGCGGCAGTCGCACGAGCTGAAGCTGCGCCATTCCAACGAGGCGCTGCAGCAGTTCTCCGCCATCGTGTCTCACGACCTGCAGGCGCCGCTGCGCCACGTCAACATGTTCGCCGACATGCTGCAGGCACGGATCGGGGCAGGCGACGGGGAGGCGGCCAGCTATGCCCGGCGCATCATGGCGAGCGCCGAGCGCATGCAGCGTCAGATCCGGGCGTTGCTGGTCTACAGCCAGGTCGCCTATGCGACGGTACGTGCCGAGCCCGTGCCGCTCGCGCGGGTCATTGCCGAAGCGATGACGCTGATCGATGCCGAGGTTCAGGACACTGGCGCACGCATCACGCTCAGCGGGATCGATGCGGAGGATCCGCCGGTCATTGCCGGCGATCCGGAACTGCTGGTCACCCTGTTCCAGAACCTTCTCGCCAATGCGCTGAAATATCGCAGCGGCGATCCACCTGTCGTCGAGGTCAGCGCCGAACGTGCGGGAGCCTTCTGGCGGATCCAGATTGCCGACAATGGAATCGGCATCGACCCGCAATATGCCGAGCGGATCTTCGAGATTTTCCGTCGGCTGCACCGCGATGAAAGCCGCTATGCCGGCATGGGGCTTGGCCTGGCCCTTTGCCGGCGCATCGTCGAAAGCCATGACGGCGAGATCGGGCTCGATACCGGCTATTCTCACGGCGCCCGATTCACGCTTACATTGCCGCGCCGATGACATCGAAGGCCGCCGGTCCGGCGGCTGGGAGCAGTGATGAATTCTTCCCCGAGGCGTCTGCTCGTCGTGGATGACGATGCCGACGAAGTGCTGTTCGTCGAGAACGCGTTCAAGGGAGCATCCACTCCCATCGAAATCCGCCATGCCGACAACGGCGAGGCAGCGCTCGCCGCCATCAGGTCGTTCAATCCCGGCTTGATCCTGCTCGATCTCAACATGCCCGGCATGGACGGCCGCGACGTGCTGAGGGCGATCAAGGGCAATGACGAGACCTGCGGCTATGCCACGGTCATCTTCTCGTCCTCCGAGCAGCGGGCCGACATCGACGCCTGCTACCGCGACAATGCCAATGCCTATGTGGTCAAGCCGCGCTCGTCCGAGGGCTATCGCGTACTGGCCGAAAACATCACGCGCTTCTGGTTCGAGACCGCCCGGCTATAGGTCGGCGGCATCGCGAAGGGTCGGCGTCAGGTCTTTAGCGGAAGCCAGATCTCGAGGCCGCCGAGGCCGGTGCGCGCATCGAATGCGGGGCCGTAGCGCTCGAAATTCGGCGCATCGGCGACCTCGTGCCCGGATTGCGGCAGCCATCGGCTCCAGATCGTGTGCACGGTGCGGCGGATGGTCGAGACGTGCTCGCGATGAGCGAAGACGGCGTAGCGCTGAGGCTTGAGCTGGACCGTCGCAAGATCGCTCGGCACCCGCGTGGCGTCGTCGACCTCGACGCCGGTCAGATAGTTGAAATTGCCGTCCTCGTCGGCATCGTGGCAAACGCCATAGGCGACCGCGCCGCGTTGGCCGGGAATGTTGCCGATATGCGGCGCGAAACGCTGCCACTGACCGGGTACGGCCTTGCTGCTCTCGCAGCTGTAGCGCATGCCGAGACCTGCGATCACCATGGGCGGCCCGTCGACGCGACGAGGCTCTTCGAGATCGGGCAGGAGGGTCTGGTTCATGATGATCGGCTCCACCAGCGTGACATTGTCGAGATGACCTTGGGCGCGCAGCTGTTCCGGCGTCGTGCCGAACAGGTCGCGAAAGGCGCGCGTGAAGGCCTCATGCGAGCCGTAGCCGGCATCGAGCGCGACGGCGAGAATGTCGGGCGCGCCCGCTGCCAGCGCCCGGGCGGCCTCGCTGAGGCGCCGGCCGCGCAGGTAGCGCACGGCTGACTGGCCGGTGGCGGCAACGAAGGCCCGGGTCAGATAGAAGCGCGAAACGCCGCTCGCCGCCGCGATGTCGTCGAGCTCGATTCTGTCGGCGAAATGGCCTTCGATGAACCAGAGGGCTTTCTCGACAGGGGTCATGGACGGGTCTCACACGAAGCGTGGCGGCCGGTGTAGCGGGCCGGGCAGGAGGCCATTTGATCGTTCTTGCACCGATAGCGATCGAGGCTCGCGCTTGGACCATGCCGGAAGCAAGCCCGTTCCGTTGCGCAGGGTCGATCCAGCCGCCCGAGCGACGGCGCCGGGCATGGTCGGGACCATTGATCCCGGCCATTCCGCCGGCCTTCTCGATGCCGGCTCGACCCTCGCGCTATATTCGGCTAGCTATAGCGCATCATCGATGGAGCCCTTCATGCCTCGCCTCTTCGTTCGCCGCGTCATGCTCGGCCTTGCCGCGGCTCTCGCCTTCGCAGCCATCCGGCCCACGGCCGCCCAGGAGGCCCGGCCGGTCCTCGTCTTCGCAGCCGCCAGCCTGCAGACCGCGCTCAATGCGATCGCGGCAGAGTGGCAGAAGGAGACCGGCAAGCGCGTCACCTTTTCTTATGCCGCCTCCTCGGCGCTTGCCCGGCAGATGGAGCAGGGAGCGCCCGCCGACATGTTCGCCTCGGCCGATCTCGAATGGATGAACTGGGTGGCCGAGCGCAACCTGATCCGCCCGGCGACCCGCGAGACGCTGCTCGCCAACCGCCTCGTGCTGATCGCGCCGGCCGAGCTTGCAACCAGCCTCAAGATCGCGCCGGGCTTCGCGCTGGCCGAGGCGGTTGGCGAGTCCCGGCTCGCGACGGGCGATCCGCGCGCCGTGCCGGTCGGCCGCTACGCCCAGGCGGCGCTGACCCATCTTGGCGTCTGGGACCAGGTGCGGCCACGCATCGCCGGCGCCGACAATGTGCGCGCCGCGCTGGCGCTGGTGGCGCGCGGCGAGGCCCGCTATGGCATCGTCTATACGACCGATGCCAGGACCGAGCCGCGCGTGAAGGTGGTCGACACCTTCCCGGCCGACAGCCATCCGCCGGTGCTGTATCCCTTCGCGCTGACGGCCGGCTCGACCCATTCCGATGCGGCTGCCTTCCTTGCCTACTTGCGCTCGCCCACCGCAGTCAGGATCTTCGAGGCCGAGGGTTTCTCGTTGGTCGCCAGATGAGGCCTCGGCCTTGAGGCGCGGCCATCGGGCGCGGAGCAGCGCATGATCGCTTTCGACTGCCGGCTCGACCGGACGGATTTCCACTTCGCCGCGGCCTTCGAGGCCGGTGGCGGGGTGACCGCGCTGTTCGGCCCCTCGGGTTCGGGCAAGTCGACCGCGATCCGTCTGATCGCCGGGCTCGAACGGCCGAGCTCGGGACGCATCGCCGTCGACGGCCATGTCCCGGTCGACACGGCCGCGGGCATCTTCGTGCCGCCCCATGCGCGCCGCATCGGCCTGGTGTTCCAGGACGCGCTGCTCTTTCCGCACCTTTCGGTGCGCTCCAACCTCACCTATGGGCGCTGGTTCACGCCCAAGGCGGCGCGCCGGATCGCCTTCGATCCGGTCGTCGAGGTGCTCGGCATCGGCCATCTGCTCGACCGCCGGCCGGGCACGCTCTCGGGCGGCGAGCGCCAACGGGTCGCGATCGGCCGGGCGCTGCTGACCTCGCCGCGGCTGCTGCTGATGGACGAGCCGCTGGCCTCGCTCGATTCCGCCCGCAAGCTCGAGATCCTGCCTTTCATCGAGCGGCTGCGTGACGAGTTCGCCATGCCTATCGTCTATGTCAGCCATGCCGTCGAGGAAGTGGCGCGCCTGGCCGCCAAGGTGGTGAAGCTCGACCGCGGGCGGGTCGCTGCCGACGGGCCGCCTCACGTGGTGCTGGCGCCGGCATCGCTCGCCGAGGCCACCGCCCGCTTCGACGCGGTGTCCTTCGTCACCGGCACGGTGATCCGGCAGATTCGCGATTTCGGCGTGACCGTGCTCGGCCATCCCGCCGGCGAGATCACCGTGCCGGGCCTGATCGATCCGGCCGCCGGGCCGGTTCGCGTCGCCGTCAGGGCGACCAATGTGACGCTCGCCGTCGGCCGGCCCGGCCAGATGAGCGTGCGCACCATGCTGGCCGGGCGCATCGTCGCGATCGATGTCGACGACGGTCCCTTCGCCCTGGCCACCATCGCGCTGACCGGCGGTGAGCGGCTCGCCGCCTTCGCGACCCGACTCGCCATGGAGGCTCTCGGCCTCGACGTCGGCGACGAGGTCACCGCGCTCGTCAAGGTCGTCGGCATCGACGAGCGCAGCCTGCCCGGGCTCAAGGTCACCAGCGGCTCGGCCGGCTGACGGCGCGGCCGGCGCGGAGCGCATGACGGCCTCTCGCTCGCGCCGGACGTGGTTAACGGTTCGTTTATCGATGCAACCCTTGATGGTGGCGAGGCCCATGCGGAATCGCACCGCGGCAGGCCGGCTGCACGGAGCGCGCAATGCGGATCAACACCCTTTCCTCCAGCCAGGACGCCGTGGCGCAGGGGACGGCGGGCCGTCAGTCGCAACTGCTGCTGCTCGTTTCCGGCGAGCGCGACGGCAGGGCCGGCGAGACGGTTCTGTCGAAGGCGATGACCGAAGCGAAGAAGGCTTCGCGTACGGTTCTCTCCCGGCTCGACGAGGTGCGCTCGGCGGCGTCCGAGCAGCGTAAGGCGGTGGCCCTGCAGAAGCTGGAGCTGGCGCGCAAGAAGCTGCAGATGCTCCGCATGCTGAGCGGCGACCCGAAGACGACGGCGCGCCAGGCCAAGCAGATCGCCCAGGACATCCGCGAAGCGGCACGGGAATATGGCGCGGCCGCGGGATCCGGCGGTACCGCTTCCGAAGCGCCGGACGCCGGCCCCGCTGCCGGGCCGGGCGCGGCCGATACGGCGACGGCACCCCCGGCCGACAAGGCCGCTGAAGCCGGCGCCGGGCACCGCGGGACGGAAGCTGCTGCCGCCACGGCAGGACCGCCGCCGGGCGCGCCGGGTGCCGACGGCAAGATCGAAGCCGGCAAGCCCGCGACACGCGAAGAGGCCGTACGGGCTTATCAGGAGGCCGTTGCGAAGCTCGACCGCAAGGCGGCTGCGAGCAAGGCCGACCGGGAGGTGCTCGATACGTTCAGGCAGGCCGCTGACGAGGTGAAGCGGCTGATCGAAGAGGCCGCGCGCAGGCTCAAGGCGCGCAATCCCGCCGACGGCGATGCCCGCGAGGCGGAAGCGGCAGCCAAGGCCGTGGTCGCGGAGATCGATCGGCTCGGCGATACGATGGGACAGACGGCGATCGCGCTCCAGGCCGGCGGCCAGGCCGGCCTGTCGGCGCCGGTCCCGGCACTGAACATTTTCGCCTGATCACTCCCCGGCAATGGCGGGGCCGAACGGCGCCAGTTCCTCGCGGATCGCATCGAGGGTGCGCGCCTCGACGCGCCGGTAGGCGGCGACGACGGCCCGGCCGAAATCGGTGAGCTGGGCGCCGCCGCCCTGCACGCCGCCGGTGGTCGCAGTCACCAGGGGCCGGGTGAACATCTTGTTGACGGCGTCGACCAGCACCCAGGCGCGCCGATAGGACATGCCGAGCTCGCGGCCCGCCGCCGAAATCGAGCCGGTGCGGCCGATCGCTTCCAACAGGTCGATCTTGCCGGGACCGAGGCGGGCGGCATTGCCGAAGACGATGCGCAGGCGCGGCGACAGCCGGGCGAGACCCGATGCCTTGGCACCCGGCTTCGGCTTGATCGGCACCACCGTTCCTTCTTTCGCGCGCATCGCTGGCCTCTCTCCCGCGGCGGTTTCCCGGCCAGGATAGCACAACTGCGACATCGCGCCGGCCCAGATCGGCCCGGCCGGCCCGCATGTGCGATTGACTTCGCGCGCGGAGCAGCGTTAGTCCTCGCTTCATGGCCATCTTTCGGGGCGATCGCTGTCGGACCTGGCGCAGCCTCGTTGTTGCGCTGCTGGCCTATGTCGTCGCCGCATCCGGCCTCCTCGGTGCCATCAACCGCAGCGCCTCCGCGCTGGATGCGGCACAGGCCGGGCCCGTCATCATCTGCAGCCTCGATGGCCTGACCGTTGCGCCGGGCGGCGATCCCGACGGCGCCAAGACGCTCCATCTGCACCAGCACTGCGCGCTCTGCGGCGTCGCCATGCCGGCGACGGTCGCGCTTGCCGAGGTCGTCGCCTCCGACGTCGCCGCGCCCGTGGCGCCGCGCGCGCCCGTGGTCCTTTATGCGCCGGTCCTGCCCGCCTATGCCTTCATCGGCTGGGACGGCACACGCCCGCCGCGCGCTCCGCCTGTCGCCGTCTGATCACCGCCTTCGTCGCGCCCGCCGGCTCGTCCGCGCGGGCGTTCCGTGATCATCCGACGCGTCGAACAGCTGAAATCCCATGTCCAGCACCTCGAGGGCGGCCATCGCGGCCGTAGCCCTTTTCCATTCGTCCGAAGCCTTCGCCCAGACCGCGGGCGCCAACATCGAACTGCCCGTGATCAATGTTGAGGCGGCCCGCGCGGCCGGCTCGCTCACCGCGCCCGGCATCGCCGATCAGCGCCGCCAGCTCAACCGGACGCCCGGCTCGGTCAGCTTCGTCGATGCCGAGACCTATCAGAACACCTATGCCGCGACCCTGAGGGACACGCTTGCCGAAACGCCCGGCGTCTTCGTCCAGAACCGCTACAGCCAGGAGATCCGCCTTTCCATCCGCGGCTCCGGCATCGCGCGCTCGTTCCACACGCGCGGCATCGAGATCCTGCAGGACGGCGTACCGACCAATCTCGCCGACGGCTCGGGCGACTTCTACCAGATCGATCCGCTCAGCCTCAGGGCGATCGAGGTCTTCCGCGGCGGCAATGCCCTGCCGTTCGGCGGTTCGACGCTCGGCGGCGCGATCAATGCGGTGACGCCGACGGCGCATACGGCGACGGCTCCGAACATGGTCCGAATCGACGGCGGCAGCTTCGGCACGGTGCGCGCCCAGGGCGCGGTGTCGCGCGTGCTCGGTCCCTGGGACTTCGCCATCAGCGGCACCTATACCCATTCGGATGGCTGGCGCCAGCACGAGCGGCAGGATCTCGGCCAGATCAACGGCAATGTCGGCTACCGCTTCTCCGACCGGCTGGAGACGCGCTTCTATTTCGGCGCCTACTATACCGACGTGAAGCTGCCGGGCTCGGTCACCTATGGCCAGGCGATGAACAATCCGCGCCTTGCCAATGCCGGCGCGGTGAGCGGCGACCAGGCGCGCAACACCTATGTCCAGCGCCTTGCCAACGTCACCACGATCAGGCTCGACGTCGGCCAGGTCGACCTCACCAGCTGGGCCATCCACAAGCAGCTGCATCACCCGATCTTCCAGGTCCTGGACCAGGACGGCTGGACCTACGGCTTCTCGCCGCGCTTCACCGGCTCGTTCAATCTCGGCGGCTTCCGCAACGACCTGATCGTCGGCGCGCGCATCTTCGCCGGCAACAATGCCGTGCAGCAGTTCCTCAATCTCGGCGGCGCGCGCGGCGCGATGACGGTCAACGGCCGGCAGATCGCATCCAACTATGAAGCCTGGTTCGAGAACCGTTTCTTCGTGCTGCCCGAGGTCGCGCTGACCTTCGGCGCCAAGGCCTTCACGGCCGAGCGGCGCTACGAGGCGATGACCAATCTCAATACGCCGGCGCCGGTGCGCTACGACGCGGCCGTGACCTATTCCGGTTTCAATCCGCGTGTCGGCCTGATCTACGAGCCGTTGCGCGACATCCAGGTCTTCGCCAATGTCACCCGCAGCGCCGATGTGCCCGACTTCACCGACCTGACGCAGCAGACGAGCCGGCCCGGCGCTTTCGTGCCGCTGAAGGCGCAGAATGCCTGGACCTACGAGGCCGGCACCCGCGGCCGCTACGACCGCTTCGGCTGGGACGTCACGCTGTTCCGTTCGGAACTGCGCAACCAGATGCTGCAATACAATACCGGACCGGGCATTCCCGCCTCCACCTTCAACGCGGCGCAGACGCGGCTGCAGGGCATCGAGCTCGGCGCCAGCATCGACCTTGCCCGCAACCTCACCGGCCATGACGACAGCCTGACGCTCCGCCAGGTCTGGAACTATTCGGACTTCCGGTTCGTCAACGATGCGGTCTACGGCAACAACGTCATCCCCGGCGTGCCGCAGCACGTGCTGCGCACCTCGCTGACCTACAGCCATCCGGCCGGTTTCAGCGTGACGCCGACCCTGGACATCGTGCCGGAAGGCGCCTTCGTCGACTACCGCAACACGTTCCGCGTCGGCGGCTATGCGCTGCTCGGCCTGCAGGCGACCGCCCGGCTGCCGAACGGCGCGAACCTGTTCCTCGACCTGCGCAACCTGACCGACAGGCGCTACATCAGCGATTTCGGCCCGGTCGTGCAGTACAATGCCGCCAGCACCGCAACTTTCTATCCAGGCACCGGCCGCAGCGTCTACGGCGGCCTGCGCTATCAGTTCTAGAACCTCGCCCCTTCACATGCGTTTCGATCGGAAGGATCATCCCATGACGAAATCAGTGCCTTTCAGGACCCTCGTTCTGGCCGGGCTCGGCCTCATCGGCCTCGCCGGTGTCGCCGAGGCCCATGTCACCCTGCAGCGCCGCGAAGCGACCGCCGGCGCCGCCTATCGCGGCACGCTCTCCGTGCCGCACGGCTGCGGCCGCGAGGCGACGACCGCCATCCGCGTCCAGATCCCCGAGGGGGTCTACGGCGTCAAGCCGATGCCGAAGCCCGGCTGGACGGTGGCGACGACCGTCAGGCCTTATGCCAAGCCCTATCAGTCGCACGGCCGCGAGCTGCGCGAGGGCGTCGCCGAGATCGTCTGGTCCGGCGGCAATCTGCCGAACGACTTCTTCGACGAATTCACCTTCGTCAGCCAGATCGATCCCGCGGCCGAGGCCGGTGCGACGCTCTATTTCCCGGTCGTCCAGACCTGCGCCAGCGGCGAGGAACGCTGGGTCGAGACGCCGGCGGCAGGTCAGTCCGCGGCCGGCCTGCGCGCGCCCGCGCCGGCCCTGCGCATCCTCGCCGCATCCGGCGAGCAGCCGGCCGGCGGCCACGCCCATGGCGCGGCCGCGGCGCCGGTCTTCGAGCAGGCCGGGCTGCGCATCGAGGCGCCGTGGTCACGGGCGACGCCCGGCGCGGTGCGCGTCGGGGCGGGCTATCTCCGGCTCACCAATACCGGCTCGACGCCGGACCGGCTGATCGGCGGCAGCACCAGCATCGCCGAGCGCCTGGAGGTGCACGAGATGAGCACGGCCAATGGCGTGATGACGATGCGCAAGCTGCCCGACGGCCTTGCGATCGAGCCGGGCAAGACGGTGGAGCTTCGGCCCGGCGGCTATCACATGATGTTCATCGGCCTGCGCCGGGCGCTCGCCGAGGGCGAAACCTTCAAGGCGACGCTGACCTTCGAGCGGGCCGGCACGATCGAGGTCGAGTTCCGCGTCGGCGGGCTCGGCGCATCGAGCGCCGGCGGCGGGGCCGGCGGCGGGCATCATCACCACTGAGGCGGCGCGCGCGAGGCGGCGCGGGCGGGGGATCGTAGCCACCGGGGAAAATTCGGGCTAGATCCCGGCCATGACCCAGGCTCGCCATCTCCCCGCTTCATCGCCCTCGCCGCTGCCCGCCGATCTCGAAGACCGCAAGAGCCGCGCGCGCGCCTGGTTCGAGGCGCTGCGCGACGACCTGATCGCGGCCTTCGAGCGCATCGAGGACGAGGCGCCGGCCGGCCTGCATGACGCCGGCGCGGCGCCCGGCCGGTTCGTCCGCAAGCCCTGGCAACGCACCGATCATTCGGGCGCTCCGGGCGGCGGCGGCGTCATGGCCATGATGGCGGGCCGCGTCTTCGAGAAGGTCGGCGTGCACGTCTCGACCGTGCATGGCGAGTTCGAACCGGAATTCCGCGGCCAGATCCCGGGCGCGTCCGAGGATCCGCGCTTCTGGGCGTCGGGCATTTCGCTCATCGCCCATCTGCGCAATCCGCATGTGCCGGCCGTGCACATGAACACGCGCATGGTGGTGACCACGCGCGCCTGGTTCGGCGGCGGCGCCGACCTCACCCCGGTGCTCGATCGCCGGCGCCGGCAGGATGATCCCGACAGCATCGCCTTCCACGGCGCCATGGCAGCGGCCTGCGCCGCGCATCCGGTGGCCGACTATCAGCGCTACAAGGACTGGTGCGACGAGTATTTCTTCCTGAAGCACCGCAACGAGCCGCGCGGCATCGGCGGCATCTTCTTCGACTATCTCGATTCCGGCGATCGCGACGCCGATTTCGCCTTCACGCAGGATGTCGGCCGCGCCTTCCTCGACATCTATCCGAAGCTGGTGCGGGCCAATGTCGCGACGCCCTGGACGGAAGCCGACCGCGACGAGCAGCTCGTGCGGCGCGGCCGCTACGTCGAATTCAACCTGCTCTACGACCGCGGCACCATTTTCGGGCTGAAGACCGGCGGCAATGTCGAGAGCATCCTCTCCTCGATGCCGCCGCTCGTTCGCTGGCCATGACCGGATGACCGGCCCCGCCGTCACGGGGCCGGGCAGGGGCTGACGGTCGGCCTCGGCCCAGCTCTTGCGAGTAACAATTTAACATGTTAATCACTACGGCGAGGTCAGCCAACGGAGCCGGGCCATGCCGCATGTCGTGATCGAATATTCGGCCAATCTCGAGACTGTGGTCGATTTCGACGCCCTGGTCGAGGCGGTGCGGGTGGCGGCGGTCGAGACCGGCGTGTTCCCGCTCGGCGGCATCCGTGTCAGGGCCCATTGCGTGGACCATGCGGCGATCGCCGACGGCGACCCGACCCATGCCTTCGTCGATGCGACGCTGAAGATGGGGGCCGGCCGGGATCTCGAGACCTGCCGGCGGGCTGGCGCCCACGTCTTTGCGGCGCTGTCGAAGGCGCTCGACCCGGCCTTTGCCAAAACCACGGTGGCGCTCTCCTTCGAGATCAGGGAGGTCCATCCCGAGCTCAACTGGAAGCGCAATTCCATTCACGAGGCGCTGAAGCAGCGCGCCTGAACCGACCGCCCCATCAGCACGAGGATCCGAGCCATGGCAGCTCCAGTCGCCGACGCGAAAGCCGCGTTTGCCGCTCATCAGGCGCGCGCCGAGACGCTGCTCGCGCGCCTCAAGGGGGAGGGCATCGGCCATCACATTGCCGGCAAGCGGGTGGCCAGCCTGTCCGGCCGCACCTTCGAGACCGTGTCGCCGGTCGACCGCTCGGTGCTGGCCGAGGTAGCGCGCGGCGAGGCCGCCGAGATCGACAAGGCGGCGGAGGCCGCGGCCAAGGCCTTTCGGTCCTGGCGCAATCTCGACGGCGACAAGCGCCGCGCGATCCTGCACAAGGTGGCCGACGTCATCGAGGCCCATGCCGACGACATCGCGCTGCTCGAATGTATCGATACCGGACAGGCCCATCGCTTCATGGCCAAGGCGGCGTTGCGCGCGGCCGAGAATTTCCGCTTCTTTGCCGATCGGGCGCCGGAAGCCCGCGACGGCCTGAACCTGCCGACCAAGGACCACTGGAACGTCACCACCCGCGTGCCGATCGGCCCGGTTGGAGTGATCACGCCGTGGAACACGCCGTTCATGCTGTCGACCTGGAAGATTGCTCCGGCGCTCGCCGCTGGCTGCACCGTCGTGCACAAGCCGGCCGAATGGTCGCCGGTGACCGCCGATCTCCTGCCGCGCCTGCTGCTCGAAGCCGGCGTTCCCGACGGCGTGCTCAACACCGTGCACGGCTTCGGCGAGGATGCCGGCCGGGCGCTGACCGAGCATCCCGCGATCAAGGCGATCGGTTTCGTCGGCGAAAGCTCGACCGGCTCGGCGATCATGGCGCAGGGTGCGAAGACGCTGAAGCGGGTGCATTTCGAGCTCGGCGGCAAGAACCCGGTCATCGTCTTCGACGATGCCGATATCGAACGCGCGCTCGATGCCGCCATCTTCATGATCTACTCGCTGAACGGCGAGCGCTGCACCTCCTCGAGCCGTCTCCTGGTGCAGGAGGGCATTGCCGCGGAATTCTCCAAGGCGGTCGCCGAGCGGGTGAAGAGGCTGAAGGTCGGCCACCCGCTCGATCCCTCGACCGAGATCGGTCCGCTCATTCACGAGCGGCACTATGCCAAGGTCTGCTCCTATTTCGACATTGCCCGGGCCGACGGCGCGACGATTGCAGCCGGCGGCAAGCCCTTTGCCGGCCCCGGTGGCGGCTTCTATGTCGAGCCGACGCTCGTCACCGGCGCGACCAACACCATGCGCGTCGCGCAGGAGGAGATCTTCGGGCCCTATCTGACGGTCGTGCCGTTCAAGGACGAAGCGGAGGCGGTCACGCTCGCCAATGCCGTCGACTATGGCCTGACCGGCTATGTCTGGACACGCGACATGGAGCGGGCACTGCGCGTCGCCGACGAGCTCGACGCCGGCATGATCTGGCTCAATTCGGAGAATGTGCGCCACCTGCCGACGCCGTTCGGCGGCATGAAGTCGTCGGGCATTGGCCGCGACGGCGGCGACTACTCGTTCGATTTCTACATGGAAACCAAGAACATCTGCCTGGCCAAAGGCAGCCACAAGGTGCCGCGCCTCGGCGCGTGAGACGGCAGCCCGATAACGGCAAATTCGACCAAGAGGAAACTTCCCATGCCGGTGCCGACCCATGTTTTCGACCCGCCGTTCAATATCGTGCGGGCGAGCCACGTCGTGCTCGACGTGACCGATCTCGCGCGCAGCCGGGCCTTCTACGAGACGACGATCGGGCTCCATGTCGAGGACGCCGACAGCGATGCCGTCTATCTGCGCGGCGTCGAGGAGCGCCAGCACCATTCCCTGGTGCTGCGCAAGGCGCATGAGGCGAGCTGCCGGCGCATGGGTTTCCGGGTCGGCACCGAGGTCGATCTCGACAAGGCGGCCGAACATTTCTCGAAACTCGGCCTGGCAAGCACCTTCGTGTCCCTGCCTTATCAGGGCCGGACCCTGCACGTGACCGATCCGGCCGGCATGCAGCTCGAACTGGTCGCGACCATGGAGAGGCGCGACATCCTCCTGCAGAAATACGAGCACTATCGCGGCGTCCGCCCCCAGCGCTTCGACCATTTCAACGTCTTCGCGCCGGAGATCCAGTCCTCGCTCGACTTCTATGCGACGCTCGGCTTCCGGCTGACCGAATATGCCGAGGAGGACGGACCGAACGGGCGCATCGCGGCGGGCTGGATGCATCGCAAGGGCAATGTCCACGATCTCGCCTTCACCAATGGCGCCGGGCCGCGGCTGCATCATTTCTGCTACTGGACGCCGACCGCGCTCGACATCATTCATCTCTGCGACGTGATGGCGACGACGGGCTACCTGCCGAACATGGAGCGCGGGCCCGGCCGGCACGGCATTTCCAATGCCTTCTTCCTCTATGTCCGCGATCCCGACGGGCATCGCCTGGAACTCTATACCAGCGACTATCAGACCATGGATCCCGATCATGAGCCGCTGCGCTGGTCGCTGCGCGATCCGCGGCGCCAGACATTGTGGGGATCGCCGGCGCCACGCTCCTGGTTCGAGGAAGGCAGTGCCTTCGCCGGGACCGAGACGCGGCCGGCGAGCTTCGTCGCCGATGTCGTGATCGCGAGCTGACGGAGCGATCATGAGCGAACACGGACAGCTTGCCAGCTTCCTGGCCAACGGCGAACAGCGCTTTGGCCTCGTCACGCCCAAGGGCATCGTCGACCTGACACGGCGGGCAGGGGAGTGGCGCGACCTGCGCCATGCCATCGAAGGCGGCGCGCTCGGCCGCCTCGTCGATATCGGCCATCGCCACGTCGCCGACCATGCGCTGGAGGCGGTGACGCTGCTGCCGCCCGTGCCGAACCCCGAAAAGATCATCTGCGTCGGGGTCAATTATCCCGACCGCAACGCCGAATATAAGGATGGCCAGGAGGCGCCGCCCTATCCGAGCCTGTTCCCGCGCTTTGCCCGCTCGTTCACCGGCCATGGCCAGCCGCTGGTCCGGCCGAAGGCCTCCGACAAGCTCGACTATGAGGGCGAGGTGGTCATCGTCATCGGCAAGGCCGGCCGGCACATCGCCGAGCGCGACGCGCTCGGCCATATCGCCGCGGTCAGCCTCGCCAATGAGGGAACGCTGCGCGACTGGGTGCGCCATGCCAAGTTCAACGTCACCCAGGGCAAGAATTTCGACAGTTCGGGCGCCATCGGTCCCTGGCTGGTGCCTTTCACCCGGGCCGCCCAGATCGCCGATATCGGCCTGACCACGCGCGTCAACGGCGAACTGCGCCAGGACGACCGCACCGGCCGGATGATCTTTTCGTTCAGCTATCTCATCGCCTATATCTCGACCTTCACGACGCTGGTGCCCGGCGACGTGATCCTGACCGGCACGCCGACCGGCGCCGGCGCCCGCTTCGATCCGCCGCGCTACCTGAAGCCCGGCGATGTGATCGAGGTCACCGCCGAGGGGATCGGCACTCTCTCCAACACCGTCGTCGACGAGGCGTGACCATGGCTGCCGCTGAAGACCGTACCCTGTCCGCCAAGGACGTCGATGCCGCCGCCAAGAGCCTTGATGCCGCCGAGCGTGGCCGCACCCAGATCCGCCAGCTGTCCCAGGCGCACCCGGCGATCACCGTCGCCGACGCCTATGCCATCCAGGCGGCCTGGATCGACAAGAAGCTGAACGACGGCCGTTCGGTGATCGGCCACAAGATCGGGCTGACCTCCCGGGCCATGCAGCAGGCGCTCGGGATCGACGAGCCGGATTCGGGCTATCTGCTCGACGACATGTTGTTCGCCGACGGCGGCGAGGTGCCGACCGACCGCTTCATCGCGACGCGCATCGAGGTCGAGCTCGCCTTCGTCATGAAGACCCGGCTTGCCGGGCCGCGCTGCAGCCTGTTCGACGTCATCAATGCCACCGACTATGTCGTGCCGGCGCTGGAGATCCTCGATACCCGCATCGAGCGGGTCGATGCGCTGACCAAGGCGACGCGCAAGATCGCCGACACCATTGCCGACAATGCGGCCAATGCCGGCATCGTCGTCGGCGGCCGGCCGTTCCGGCCCGATGACACCGATCTGCGCTGGGTGTCGGCGATCCTGACCAAAAATGCCGCGGTCGAGGAAACCGGCGTCGCCGCCGGCGTGCTCAACCATCCCGCCAATGCCGTCGCCTGGCTGGTGCGCAAGCTCAGCGACCACGGCCTTGGGCTGGAGCCGGGCCAGGTCGTATTGTCGGGCTCGTTCGTGCGGCCGGTCGAGGCGCGCAAGGGCGACACTTTCCAGGCCGATTTCGGACCGTTCGGGACGGTCGGCTGCCACTTCGCATGAGGTCGCCTTGAACGAGCACGCCCAGCCTGCCGCTGCCACCCGGGTCCGCCTGCGCGATTTCTCGCGGTCGCTGCCCATGTCGCTCTTGCGCGCCCGCGAGGCGGTGATGCGGCATTTCCGCGCTTCGCTCCGTAGCCACGGCGTCACCGAACAGCAATGGCGGGTGCTGCGCGCCCTGTCCTCGGTCGGCGAGATCGAGATCGCCGACCTCGTCCGCTCCACCTTCCTGCTCGCGCCGAGCCTGTCGCGCATCCTGCGCGACCTCGAGGCGCGGGGGCTGATCGCGCGGCGGACCCCGGCGCGCGATCTGCGTCGCAGCCTGATCTCGATCGCGCCGAGCGGGGTTGCCCTGATGGAGGAGATCGCGCCGCAGTCGGAGGCGATCTATGCCGAGATCACCGCCCGGTTCGGCGCCGAGCGGCTGGCGCAGCTGCAGGACATGCTGCGCGATCTCGAACGCGAGATGACCGCCTTCGGCCCGGGCGATGCCGGCGACGTGGGCGAGGAAGCCTGACGCAGGGCCGTCCGGCCGGGGCGGCCCCGTCTCCAAAGCTCTGGGAGCTCCGAATGAAGCGCAACATGACGGGAGGCGAGGCGATCGTTTCCGGCCTCATCGCCAATGGCGTCGATACGGTCTTCGGCCTGCCCGGCGCGCAGATGTATCCGCTGTTCGACGCCCTGACCCGCGCCGGCGAAACGATCCGCACGGTCGGCGCGCGCCACGAACAGGCCTGCGGCTACATGGCCTTCGGCTATGCCCGCTCCACCGGCCGACCCGGCGTCTATTCGGTGGTGCCCGGGCCGGGTGTCCTGAACACCACGGCGGCGCTCGCGACCGCCTGGGGCTGCTCGACGCCGGTCGTCTGCCTGACCGGCCAGATCCCGTCCGCCTTCATCGGCAGGCGGCGCGGTCATCTGCATGAGATCGCCAACCAGCTCGGCACGCTGAAATCGGTGGTCAAATGGGCCGAGCGCATCGAGCGGCCGGCCGATGCGCCAGCGCTCGTCGCCGAGGCCTTCCGCCAGGCCCAGTCGGGCCGGCCGGGACCGGTGGCGCTGGAAATGGCCTGGGATGTCATGGCGGGCTCGGAAGAGGTGCCGCCGGCGCAGGCGGCGGCGGTCGACGCCAATCCGCCGCCGGCCCCGGCCGAGATCGCGGCCGCGGCGGCGCTGATCCGTGCCGCCCGGTTCCCGATCATCATGACCGGCAGCGGCGCGCAGCATGCGAGCGCGGAGATCGGCCGGCTCGCCCGTGCGATCGGCGCCGCGGTCGCCGCCTTCCGCGGCGGCCGCGGCGTGGTCGACGAGGCCGGCGATCATGGCATCTCCTCCTATGCCGCCTTCAAGCTCTACGGCGAATGCGACCTCGTGATCGGCATCGGCACGCGCCTGGAAATGCCGACCATGCGCTGGGCCGGCATGATGCGCCTGGTCGACCGGGCCGAGGCGCCGCCGCATGTCGTCCGCATCGACATCGATCCCCAGGAGATGACGCGTCTCAAGGTCCATGCCGGTGTCGTCGCGGACGCAGCGGATGCCGCGTCTGCCCTCCTCGCGGCGCTGGAGGGGCATCGCCCCGTCGACAATGCGGCGCGCATCGCGCGGGCCAGGGCCGAGGCGGCGGCCGAGACGGCCGTGGTCCAGCCGCAGATGGACTACCTTGAGGTCATCCGCGCCGCCCTGCCGGATGACGGCTTCCTGGTCGAGGAGCTGTGCCAGGCCGGCTTCACCAGCTATTTCGGCTATCCTGTGCGCCGCCCGCGCACCTATGTCTCGACCGGTTTCCAGGGCACGCTCGGCTTCGGCTTCCAGACCGCGCTCGGCGTCAAGGTCGCCCATCCCGACAAGCCTGTCGTCTCGATATCAGGCGACGGCGGCTTCATGTTCGGCGTGCAGGAATTGGCGACGGCGGCGCAATACGGCATCGGCCTCGTCACGGTCCTGTTCAACAACGAGGCCTATGGCAATGTCCGCAGGGATCAGGAGGAGCGTTTCGGCAACCGGCTGATCGGCGCCGATCTCGTCAATCCCGACTTCATGGATCTCGCGCGGGCATTCCGCATCGATGGTCAGCGCGTCCACTCTCCCGCAGCGCTGCAACCGGTGCTGAAGGCGGCGATCGCGGCGGGCCGGCCGAGCCTGATCGAGGTGGTGGTACCGCGCGGCAGCGAGGCCTCGCCCTGGCCGTTCATCCATCCGGCCAAGCCGGGCTGACGAGGCGTCCAGCGGCGGTCGCGACGCAGGATCAGGCTGTCGCGCCGGCCATCCCGGCGACGAGCGCGTCGCGCTCGCGCTCGAGGAAGGCGATCAGCCTTTCGGCCGCCGCGACGGGTGGGGTGGCCGGCCGGATCAGGACCGTTTCGATGGCAATCCGCGGGCGGAACGGCCGCAGCACGATGGCGGGATTGCGCAGATCGCGGGCCGGAACCGGATCGACGATCGCCACTCCGAGCCCTTCCGCCACCAGGCCGCACCGCGCCGCCGTGTACTGCGCCATCAGGGGGAAGCGCGGAACGATGCCTTCCCGCGCGAAGGCCTCCTCTACCGCCTGCTGAAAGTCGCCGGAAGCGCCGGCGATCAAGGTCTCGCCGGCGAGGTCGCGAACCGTGATTGCCTGCCGGGACGACAGCGAATGGCGACGCGGCAGGGCGCAGACCGCGGGCATGGCGAGAAACGGCGCGTGGACGACGCCCGCATGGCCGGCGCGCGGCCGCGCCAGGCCGATGTCGCACTGGCCCGAGGCGACCCAGGACCAGATCAGGTCCGGCGTCGGCACGTGAACGGCGACGCGCGTGCCGGCCGGACCGGCCATCAGCCGGCGCAGGGCACGCGGCAGCAGGCCCGCTGCCAGCGACGGCTGGCAGGCGACGCGCAACGGCCCGGTGCCGAGCTTCCGGATCTCGCGCGCCGCCTGGCGCAGGTGATCGAGCCCCGCATAGGTCCGCTGCACCTCCAGGGCAAAAGCCTCTCCCTCCCGGGTCAGGAAGGCGTTGCCGCGCCCGCGCACGAACAGGGCGAAGCCGAGATCGGCTTCGAGCCGGGCGATGGCCCGGCTGACATGCGGCTGGCCGAGGCCGAGCGCCGAGGCGGCCCTGGTGATGCCGCCGTGGCGGACCACGGCACGGAACAGATCGAGATGTACTGGGCTCAACATGCCGATTTTGCATGGAAATGGAGGTTATGGGCATTTGACTGCATGTGGCCGGCATGCTTGTCAATGGTCCGGAACCCGCCAGCAGCGGCCAAGCGTGGAACGGTCGAAAGCCCATGCAGTTCTTGCTCCCCGTCGTCCTTGCAATCCTCGCCGGCGCCAGCATCGTCGTCCAGCAGGTGCTGAACGCGAATTTGCGCACGGCGCTCAACTCGGCCGTCTGGTCGGGCTTCACCAGCTATTTCGTCGGCGTCGTCTGCATGGCGCTGCTTGCGCTCGTCCTGCGCGAGCCGGTGCCGGCGGCGGGCGTCGCGCTGCGCATATCGTGGTGGCAATGGAGCGGCGGCCTGTTCGGCGCCATCTTCATCGGCCTCGCCATCCTGCTCGTGCCGGCGCTGGGGGCGGCGACCTTCATCGCGCTGCTCGTCGCCGGCCAGATGGTCGCATCGGTGACCATCGATCATTTCGGATGGATGGGCCTTCCCCGGCACCCGCTCGACCTGACCCGCCTGCTCGGTGTCGCCTTGCTGGTCGGCGGCGTCATCCTCGTCCGGCGGTGATGGCCGGCGAAGCGCGGATCCTGTCGCCGGCAAGCCTTGCATGATCCCGAGAAGTGGATGAGGCTCGGCTGATCGGGAAAGGGCGGCGACGGGAGGCTGAAGCGCCATGACGATCCCTCTGTCGCGGCTGCGCCCCTATCCGCCACGCCCAACGCTGTCCCGCCGGGGCCTCCTCGCGGCCGCGGCGCTGCTGCCGGGGCTGCCGGCCGCGGCCCAGGGGCCGGTGCGGATCATTTCCGGCTTTGCCGCCGGCGGTTCGCAGGACGTTCTCGCCCGCATCCTCGCCGAGGCGCTGCAGGAGGCGCTTGGCGTCGGCGTGGTGGTGGAGAACCGCACGGGAGCGGCCGGCACCATTGCCGGCGACGTGGTCAAGGCCGCCGCGCCGGACGGCACGACGATCCTGATCGCCAATATCGTCACCATGTCGCTCGCCCCCTTTTCCTTTCCCGGCCTGAAATACGACCCGATCAAGGATTTCGTGGCGCTGGCCAAGACGACGGAATTCCCGATCGCACTGGCGACGGGCGCCATGACCGGCGCGACGCGGCTCGCCGACCTGATGGACTGGACGCGCGCCAATCCCGCGCGCGGCAGCATCGGGGTCCCGGCCGCCGGCAGCCTGCCGCATCTTTTCGCCGCGCGGCTCGCGGCCTCCACCGGCCTGCCCTTGACGGTGGTGCCCTATCGCGGCGGCGCGCCGATCGCCCAGGACCTGATGGGCGGGCAGCTCGCCATGGGGTTCGGCGCGGCCGCCGATTTCTCCGAGCTGCATCAGGCCAGGCGCATCCTCATCGTCGCAACCTCGGGCACGACCCGCCACCCCGCGCTGAGCGAGGTGCCGACCTTCGCCGAGAGCGGCGTGGCCGGGCTCGATTCCAACGGCTGGAACGGCCTGTTCCTGCCCGCCGGCACGCCACCGGCCATCGTCGAACGCTACCAGGCCATCGTCGCCGCGGCGCTCGCCAGGCCAGCCGTGCGCGAGCGCCTGATCCAGCTCGGCTTCCTGGTGACGCCGTCCTCGTCCGACGCCATGCGCCAGCAGATCGTCGAGGAGATGCGCGCCTGGGGGCCGATCATGACCGACCTGATGAAACCGCGCTGAAGCCATGGCCGATACAGACCCGCAGATGACCAAGAACGTGCTCTTCATCATGTGCGATCAGCTCAGGTTCGACTATCTGGGCTGCGCCGGCCATGCCCGCCTCGAAACGCCGAATATCGACGCGCTGGCGCGCCGCGGCGTCCGCTTTTCCCGGGCCTATGTCCAGTCGCCGGTCTGCGGGCCCTCGCGCATGAGCTTCTATACCGGCCGCTACATGCGCTCGCACGGGTCGAACTGGAACAATTTCCCGCTGCGCATTGGCGAGCCGACGCTCGGCGAGCACCTGAAGCGGCTCGGCGTGCGCAACGTGCTCGTCGGCAAGACCCATATGAAGGCGGACGACGAGGGCATGGCGCGCCTCGGCATCGATCCGGATTCGATCATTGGCGTCGAAGCGGCGCAGTGCGGCTTCGAGCCCTACGAGCGTGACGACGGCCTGCATCCGACGCGCCCGGGCGCGGAGCGGCCGCGCTATGACGGCTATCTCGCGGGCGAAGGTCTTGCCGGGCCGAACCCATGGGAGGATTTTGCCAATTCGGGCGAGGCGGCCGACGGCTCCCGCCAGAACGGCTGGCTGCTCAGCCATGGCGACAAGCCGGCGCGCGTTTCGGACGAACAGTCCGAGACGCCCTATATGACGCGCCGGGCCATGGATTTCATCCGCGAGGCGCGCGCCGACGGCCGGCCCTGGTGCCTGCATCTGTCCTATATCAAGCCGCACTGGCCCTATATCGCGCCAGCCCCCTATCATGACATGTTCGGCCCCGACGACGTCCAGCCGGCGATCCGCTCGGAACGCGAAAGGCAGGATCCGCACCCGGTCTACGGCGCCTTCATGGACCTGCGCGTCTCGCGCAACTTCGCGCGCGAGGAGGTTCGGCGCCGGGTGATCCCGGCCTATATGGGCCTGATCAAGCAGATCGACGACCAGCTCGGCCTCTTGTTCCGCTTCCTCGACGAGGAGGGGCTGAGCGGCTCCACCATGATCGTCTTCACCTCCGACCACGGCGACTATCTCGGCGACCACTGGCTCGGCGAGAAGGACCTGTTCCACGAGATGAGCGTCAAGGTGCCGCTGATCATCGCCGATCCCGCGCCGGAGGCCGATGCCACGAGAGGCACGGTGTCGGACGTGCTGGTCGAGGCGATCGACCTTGCCGCCACCTTCATCGACTATTTCGGCGGCACCGTGCCGCGCCACATCGTCGAGGGCCGCTCGCTGACGCCGCATCTGCAGGGGCAGCGGGTCGACAACTGGCGCTCCTTCGTCGTCTCCGAATACGACTATTCGATGCAGGACGTGCGCACGACCCTCAAGCGCGACGTCTCGGACTGCCGGCTCTTCATGCTGTTCGACGGCCGCTTCAAATATATCCACGCGCCCGGCTTCCGGCCGATGCTCTACGACCTCGACGCCGACCCGCACGAGTTCCGCGACCTCGGCGGCGATCCGGGCTACGAGGCCGAGCGCGCGAGGCTCAAGGACCTGCTGCTCGGCTGGGCGCTGACCGACCATAACCGCATCACCATGCCGGATGCCCGCATCGCGGCCTATGGGCCGGCGACGCAGCTCAAGTCGGGCATTCTCATCGGCTATTGGGACGAGGCCGAGGTCGAGCGGGCGAGAAGGCAGTACGGCCTCTAAATTCGCCCCGCGCTTACCGGAAAATCCCGATGCGCGGAAGCTGCCGCTGGGCCAGCCTTGGAAGGGGTTCCGCGCAAGGAGGCAGCCATGGCCGGGTTCTGGCAGCAATTTCGCCCATCCCGCCGTTTCGTCGCGGAGGCTGTCGAGCCCGGCATCGACGCCAGCAAGCGAGGCCTGCTGGCCGGCGCCTGTGCCTGTTGCGTGGCCTTCGCCGCGGGCCGGCCCGGCCTTGCCCTCGCTCAGGGAGCGGCCCCGGCGGCTTCCCCGGCGCGACCGGTTCACGCCCGGCTCGACAAGGCGGCCGCCGCGATCGAGGAGAAGATGATCGCCTGGCGGCGGGACATCCATGCCAATCCGGAACTCGGCTTTGCCGAGGTGCGCACGAGCGGCCTCGTCGCGCGACATCTGAAGGCGCTCGGCTACGAGGTGCGCGAGGGTGTCGGCAAGACCGGCGTCGTCGCGGTGCTGCGCGGCGGCGGGGAGGGGCCGGTCATCGCGTTGCGCGCCGACATGGATGCCCTGCCGGTTGCCGAGGAGGTCGATCTTCCCTTCGCCTCGAAGGTGAAGGCGCCGTGGGGCGGCGAAGAGGTCGGCGTCATGCATGCCTGCGGCCATGACTGCCATGTCGCCATCCTGATGGCGGCCGCCGAAGTGCTGGCCGGCATGAAGGCGGACCTGCGCGGCACCATCAAGCTCTTGTTCCAGCCGGCCGAGGAAGGCGCGCCCAACGGCGCGCCCGGCGGGGCCAGCGCCATGGTGGCCGACGGCGCCATGGCCGACCCGAAGCCCGATATGGTCTTCGGCCTGCACGTCACCAGCGCGATGCCGGTCGGCGTGGTCGGTTATCGTTCAGGTCCGCTCATGGCCGGCTCCGATACGTTCCGCGTGCGCGTCACGGGCCGGCAGACCCATGGCGCCGTTCCCTGGGCGGGCGTCGATCCGATCGTCATCGGCGCGACCATCGTCTCCACCCTTCAGACCATTGTCAGCCGCGAGACCAATATCTTCACCGATCCGGCCGTGCTGACCGTCGGCGTCTTCAAGGGCGGCGTGCGGCAGAACATCGTGCCGGACAGCGCGGAAATGATGGGTACGCTGCGCACGTACAATCCCGAGCAGCGCGAAGCCGTCAAGCGCCGGGTGAACGAGATCGCCGAGAGCACGGCCGCCGGCATGCGCGGCAAGGCCGAGGTCACGTGGAGCGCCAACGGCTATCCGCCGCTCATCAACAATGCCGAGCTGACGCGCCTCTCGGCACCGACGCTTGGCCGCATCACCGGCGGCAAGGCCGTCGAGATCCCGCGGGTCAGCGCCAGCGAGGACTTCCCGTTCTTCGCCCAGGTCGCATCCGGCTTCTTCTATTTCGTCGGCGTCAGCGCGCCGGACGTGCCGCCAGGGCAGGCCGCCCCCAATCATTCGCCACGCTTCCGCGTCGACGAGCGCGGGCTGATCGTCGGGTTGCGGGCGACGTTGCATCTCGTGGCGGACCAGATGAAGCTGGATGCCTGACGCCGGCGGCCGCGCCGCCGGTCAGGTCGGGCTGATGCCCAGCTGGCGCACCAGGTCGATCCAGATCGGGCCTTCCTCGTCGTAGAGCTTTTTCGATTCCGCGCGCGTCAGGGCGGCCTCGTCGATCGCGAAGGTGTCGAGCATCTTCTGGATGGCTTCGCTCTTTCCGGCTGCGACCATCAGCTCGGACAGTTTTTGCGTGATCGGTTCGGGCAGGCCGGCCGGGCCGAACAGGCCGACCCAGCCCTTCACCTGGAAGGCGGGGGAGGAGAGGCCCTGTTCGGCGTAGGTCGGAACGTCGGGCAGCTTGCGCATGCGCCGTGCGGTCGGCACGGCGATCGCCCGCCCGGCGCGGCTGTCGAGCGTGCTGACGGCGGCGAGATAGCTGCCGCTGGCAGCCTGGACCACGCCGGCCGAGAGGTCGCGCCACATCGGCGCCTCGCCGCGATAGTGCACCGGCACGATCGGTCGCTGCAGGGCCTTGTTGAACTCGTGGGCGGCAATGTGCGGATGGGTGGCAAGGCCATAGGTGCCGAGGCTCACCTCGTTCCGGCCGGCATAGTCGAGGAATTGCTTCAGATCGGCGGCGCCGGTCGATCGGTGCACGACGAGCGGCAGGTGTCCGCTCGGCATCAGCGAGATCAGCGTGAAGTCCTTGTCCGGATCGTATTGCAGGTCGCGCACGAGCAGGCGGTTGCCGAGAAAGGTGGTCGCGACCGAGAGGATCAATGTATGGCCGTCGGGCGGCGCCGCCTTGACCGTCTGGGCAGCGATGGCGCCGGTGGCGCCGACACGGTTCTCGACGACCACGGGCTGGCCGACGGCGCGCGAGATATAGTCGCCATAGGCGCGCGAGAAGAGATCGGTCAGGCCGCCGGCGGCGGTCCCGCAAATGATCTTGATCGTCGTGCTCGGCCAGGCCTGCGCCCAGGCATTCACGAACGGAGCGGCGACCGTCGACAGGGCCCCGGCATAGATCGCCTGGCGGCGCGAGAATGGGCTCGGCATGCGTTTCCCCATAGGTGCATTTTCGGCATCGCTTGGGGCCGCCGCGCGATCCGCCCGTGCTCGGCCCAGGCGACGGTCCCACACGGCCCGACAGGGGTCAACGCGTCGAAATCGCACGGCAATCGCCGGCTCGGCCGGCCGCACATTCCTGGCCGGCCGCAGCGGCCGTTCTCCCCGCCGTCCGGCGCCGATATGCTGGCGGCCACCCCGGGGGCATCAGGGGCAAGGAGCACTGCGATGGATTACGTCAAACTCGGCCGGACCGGCCTCGAAGTCTCGCGTCTGTGCCTCGGCTGCATGAGCTACGGCATGCCCGACCGCGGCAGCCATCCCTGGTCGCTGAACGAGGAGGCGAGCCGGCCGTTCATCCGCAAGGCGCTGGACCTCGGCTTCAACTTCTTCGACACGGCCAATGTCTATTCCGACGGCACCAGCGAGGAGATCGTCGGCCGCGCGCTGAAGGATTTCACCAAGCGCGAGGACGTGGTCATCGCCACCAAGGTGTTCAACCGCATGCGGCCCGGCCCGAACGGCGCGGGCTTGTCGCGCAAGGCGATCATGACCGAGATCGACGCGAGCCTGCGCCGGCTCGGCACCGATCATGTCGATCTCTACCAGATCCATCGTTTCGACGAGGCGACGCCGATCGAGGAGACGCTGGAAGCGCTGCACGACGTGGTCAAGGCCGGCAAGGCGCTCTATATCGGTGCGTCCTCCATGCACGCCTGGCAGTTCACCAAGGCGCTCTATCTCGCCGAGCTGAACGGCTGGACCCGCTTTGCGACCATGCAGAACTATGTCAATCTGCTCTACCGCGAGGAGGAGCGCGAAATGCTGCCGCTCTGCCGCGAGGAGGGCATCGGCGTCATTCCCTGGAGCCCGCTCGCCCGCGGCCGGCTGACCCGCGACTGGGACGAGACAAGCGCCCGCTCCGAGACCGATGCCTTCGGCAAGACGCTTTATGCCGCGACCGCCGATGCCGACCGCAAGGTGGTGGAAGCCGTGGCGCAGGTCGCGAAGGCCCGTGGCGTACCGCGCGCGCAGATCGCCCTTGCCTGGGTGCTGGCGAAGCCGGGCATCACCGCGCCGATCGTCGGTGCCACCAAGCCGCAGCATCTCGACGATGCGGTGGCCGCGCTGGCCGTGAAGCTCGAGCCCGACGAGATCGCCGCGCTCGAGGCACCCTATGTGCCGCATGCGGTGACCGGCTTCCGCTGACACCGGGCGAAGCCGTTTGCGGCCGGATCGGCGCGGCGCCCGTCGCCGCGCCCGTCCTTGTCTTGTCTCTTGTCCGGTCGGCCGGGCCTGCATTTATTGTGGAGACGCGCCACTTGCCGTACCGGCGCCCTGGCGTTCTCTCTATGGTCGCGCCTCCCCGGAATCGTGACGGAATCATCATGCAGACGGAACAGAAGATCGCGGCCACCATCGCCTCGGAAATCGGCGCCGGCGCGGCGCAGGTCACGGCGGCGGTGGCGCTTCTGGACGAGGGTGCGACCGTGCCCTTCGTCGCGCGCTACCGCAAGGAAGCGACCGGCGGTCTCGACGACACGCAGTTGCGCAACCTCGCCGAGCGGCTCGCCTATCTGCGCGAATTGGAAGCGCGCCGGGCGGCGATCTTTCAGGAGATCACCGGCCAGGGCAAGATGAGCGACGAGCTCGCGCTCAGGATCGCCGGCGCCGCCACCAAGGCCGAGCTCGAAGACCTCTATCTGCCCTATCGGCCGAAACGCCGCAGCAAGGCGGAGATCGCCCGCGAGCGCGGCCTCGGGCCGCTCGCCGAGGCGCTGCTCGCCGATCGCTCGCTCGATCCGCGCGCCGCGGCGGAAGCCTATGTCACCGGCGAGGTGGCCGATGTGAAGGCCGCCCTCGACGGGGTGCGCGACATCATTGCCGAACAGCTCGCGGAAAATGCCGACCTGCTCGGCAACCTGCGTGAGCATATGAAGGCCAATGCCGTGGTGATCTCGACGGTGATCGAGGGCAAGGCCGAGGCGGGCGCCAAGTTCTCCGACTATTTCGCCTATTCCGAGAAGTGGTCGACCGTGCCGAGCCACCGCGCGCTCGCCATCCTGCGCGGCCGCAACGAGGATATTCTCACGGTGGCGATCGAGGTGGACGCCGACGTGCCCGCGCCGAACAAGCCGGTGGAACTGAAGGTGGCGGCGGCGCTCAAGGTCGGCAATGGCCCGGCCGATGCCTGGCTGCGCGAGGTCGCCGGCTGGACCTGGCGGGTGAAACTGTCGCTGCAGCTCTCGCTCGACCTGATGCGCGAGCTGCGCGAGCGGGCCGAGGAGGAGGCGATCCGGGTCTTCTCGCGCAACCTGAAGGATCTGCTGCTCGCCGCGCCCGCCGGCGCGCGCCCGACGCTCGGTCTCGATCCCGGCATCCGCACCGGCGTGAAGGTGGCGGCCGTCGACCGCACCGGCAAGCTGGTCGACACGGCGACCATCTATCCGTTCCAGCCCAAGAACGACGTGCGCGGTGCCCAGGCCGAACTCGCCAAGCTCATCGTCAAGCACAAGATCGAACTCATCGCCATCGGCAACGGCACGGCGAGCCGCGAGACCGAGAAGCTGGTCGCGGATCTCCTTGCCGATATCCCCGCGCCGAAGCCGACCAAGGTCATCGTCTCCGAGGCCGGCGCCTCGGTCTATTCGGCGTCCGAGGCCGCTGCGGCAGAGTTTCCCGGGCTCGATGTATCGCTGCGGGGGGCGGTATCGATCGCCCGCCGCCTGCAGGATCCGCTCGCCGAGCTCGTCAAGGTCGAGCCGAAATCGATCGGCGTCGGCCAATACCAGCACGATGTCGACCAGACCCGGCTCGCCCGCGCGCTCGATGCCGTGGTCGAGGACGCGGTCAACGGCGTCGGCGTCGACCTCAACACAGCCTCGGTTCCCTTGCTGACGCGGGTGTCGGGACTTGGGCCGTCGATCGCCGAGGCGATCGTGGCGCGCCGCAATGCCGAGGGCCCCTATGCGAGCCGCGCCGACCTCATGGCCGTGCCCCGGCTCGGCGCCCGCACCTTCGAGCAATGCGCCGGCTTCCTGCGCATCCGCGACGGGGTCGAGCCGCTGGACGCTTCCTCGATCCATCCGGAAGCCTATCCGGTCGCCCGCAAGATCGTCAGCGCCTGCGGCCGCGACATCCGTTCCCTCATGGGCGACGGCGCGACGCTGCGCAAGCTCGACCCGCGGCTGTTCGTCGATGAGCGCTTCGGCCTGCCGACGGTCAAGGACATCCTCGCCGAATTCGAGAAGCCGGGCCGGGATCCGCGGCCGGACTTCAAGACCGCGACCTTTGCCGAGGGCATCGACGACATCAAGGACCTGAGGCCCGGCATGCAGCTCGAGGGCACGGTCACCAATGTCGCCGCCTTCGGCGCCTTCGTCGACATCGGCGTCCATCAGGACGGGCTCGTGCATGTATCGCAGCTTGCCGACCGTTTCGTGAAGGACGCGCACGAGGTCGTCAAAGCCGGCGACGTCGTCAAGGTCCGGGTGCTGGAGGTCGATGTCGCGCGCAAGCGGATCAGCCTGACCATGCGCCGCGACGGGCAGGGCGCCGATCGCGCTGCCGATCGCATGGCCGACCGGTCGCGGCCGCAGGGCGGCAAGGGTGGCTACAGCGGCAAGCCGGCGGGCAGCAGGTCGGGCGAGCGGGACGCAAAGCCGCAGCAGGGTGCGCTCGGCGCGGCGCTGGCCGAGGCGATGCGCCGGCGCTGATGGCGGCGAGGGCGGGCGATCGGCGATCGCCCGCCCTGCCGGAAGGCGCGGAGCTTGACCGGTGCCTAGATTTCCTTGGCGTCGAGATGCCTGTAGAGCGGCAGGGCGAAGGGGGCGATACGCCGGATCAGCGGCTGGAACGGCTGCGGTTTCGGTTCCGACAGCGGCAGGCCGAGCTTGTCGAGGGACACGGCCTGGGTCGCCCGGGCAAGCTCCCGGCCGAGCGAGACCGACAAGGCCACGGCCCGGCCGTTGCAGCCGGTCCAGGCGAAGCCGTTCGGGCCGAGCCGATGGATGCGCGGAAAACCCGGCACCTGCGGCTTGAACACGCTGTCGGGCGTCATGCCGACATAGCCGGACCAGACGAAGTCGAACTCGACGTCGCCGATCTGCGGCCAGAGCCGCTTCAGCCGTTCGGCCACCTGCGGCCTGAGATTGGCCCCGCCGGGGCCCGGCAGCATGGCGGCGCCGCCGGTCACCAGCCGGTTGCGGGCATCCCAGCGCGCGAAATAGAGTTCGCGATGGGTATCCGACATGGCCTGGCGATCGGGAATGATGGTCTTCGCGATATTGTCGCTGATCGGCCGTGTGGCCATCTGCCAGGACAGGACCGGGATCACCTCCTGCGCGATCTCGGGGGCAAGGCCAGCCTCGAACTCGCCGGTATAGGCGTTGGTCGCGAGCACCAGGGCGCGCGCGGTCACCGAGCCGGCCGCGGTCTTCACCACCCAGCGGTCATTGGCATAGGCCATGCTGGCGGCCGGCGAGCGGGCATAGATCACCGCGCCGAGCCTCAGGGCGACCTCGGCGAGGCCGCGCGCCAGCGCCAGCGGGTTGATATGGCCGCCCGTGCGGTTCCAGAAGCCGCCGAACCAGGCGTCCGAGCCGAGCATCCGGCCCATCGCCGCCCGGTCGAGAAGCTCCACCGGCGCGCCGATGGCGGACCATTCCTTCACCCGCTTTTCGGCGATCTTCATGCGGCCCGGTGAATGGACCGGCTGCACCCAGCCGGCCTGCTCGGCTTCCGCGGGAATGGAATATTTGCGCACGACGTCGAAGAGATAGTGGGCGCTGTCGCGCAGCACGGCATTGAACCGCTCGCCGGCTTCGCCGTGGCGCGTCACCATGGCCGAGGGGTCATGGCCGGACAGGGTCGGGATCACCTGGCCGTTGTTGCGCCCGGACGCGCCCCAGCCGGGCTCCGCGGCCTCGACGACGGCGACCTCGACGCCCATCTCGCGCAGGTGGATCGCCGTCGAAAGCCCGGTAAAGCCGGCGCCGATGGCCACGACATCCGTGCTGACCGGGCCCTCAAGCGCCGGCAGGACCGGGCCGGGCGGTGCGGTGGCCGCCCACAGCGAGGGCGGCCAACTGACCGGAGCGGTCGACGTGGACGACTGAGGCATGGAAGTTCTTCCGCTGTTATGACTATGATGCATGAAAGCCGCGCGCGCGGCGGGCCACAAGGTCGCGGGCCGCATGGCCGGCCCCGTCTGGTGTCGGGCTGCATAGCATCATCAGTCTTTTCCGCAAAACAGGATATTTTTTCTGCATTTTGACGATGTTGTAGAATTTTTTGAACTTTCTGTGCTATTCTTATGACCGCTATTGAAATAAAACACTACGGCGCGATATGTCTTGGCTGGGGGCGGCAAGCGGTCGGCTGAGCCGGGCGCGCCGATCCCGCATCGGGCAGGGCCGGCATGACGCACGGCCGCCCGTTCATGGAACAGGGGGCGAGCCATGCCGCTCAAGCACATTCTGGGCGCCGACCACGTTGTCGTCGCGGTCCGCGATCTCGATGCCTCGGCCGCCGAGTGGAAACGGCTGGGCTTCACCGTGTCGCCGCGTGGCACCCATTCGCCCCAGATGGGGTCGGGCAACTATACGATCATGTTCGGCGAGGATTACCTGGAACTGCTGGGCGTGCTGGCCGAGACGGACCAGAACAAGCCGACCCGCGACTTCCTGGCCAAGCGCGAAGGCATCGAGCGCACCGCCTTCACCACCGACGACGCGGCGGCCGGCGCGGCCGAGCTGAAGAGCCGGGGCCTCGAGCCGCTCGGGCCGGTTCATTTCGGCCGTCCCGTGGAACTGCCCGGCGGCGGCACCGGCGAAGCGCGCTTCAACGTGTTCCGCTGGCCGCTCACCGAAAATCCGGGCGGCATGCGTATCTTCGCCTGCCAGCACCTGACCCGCGACACCGTCTGGATCCCGGAACTGCAGCGCCACGCCAATGGCGCGACGCGCATCGTCCGCGTCGAGGTGCTGAGCGCCGATCCCAAGGCTTCGGCGGCGCATCTGAGCCGCCTGATCGACGAGCCGGTCCAGGCCGAGGCCGGCGGCAGCTATCGCGTTGCGTCGGGCAGGGGGCGCGCCGATTTCGTCTTCTACGACGCGGCCGGCCTTGCCGCGCGCTATCCCGAAGCCGTGCGCCAGGGTGCGGCCACGGAAGGCGCCGTGGCCATCGTGCTCGGTACCGATGATCTCGCCAAGGCGCGCGCGGTGCCCGGCACGGTCGCGCATGACGGCGCCGCCTCGGTGCCGGCGGGCGCCGCCAACGGCGTCATCGTCAGCTTCGTTCAGGCCTGAGCCCCCGGCGCGGCCGAAGCCGCTCCTCGATTGACGGGCCACGGCCCGTCTCGCATCGTCACGACAGATTGCTGCTCCCAGGAGACCCGTCTATGGACTTCACCCGCCGCGCCGCGCTGATGACCAGCGCCGCCATCGCTTCCAGCGTCCTGTTCCCGGAGCGCTCCTTCGCTCAGGCGACGCCGCGCCGGGGCGGGGTCTTCACGGTCCACTACGCGGCCGAGCAGCGCCAACTCAATCCGAGCCTGCAGGCCTCGACCGGCGTCTATATCATCGGCGGCAAGATCCAGGAGCCGCTCGTCGATCTCGACGCCGAGGGCCGCACCGTCGGCGTCCTCGCCGAGAGCTGGGAGGCCACCCCCGACGGCAAGACCATCACCTTCAAGCTGCGCCAGGGCGTGACCTGGCACGACGGCAAGCCGTTCACCTCGGCCGACGTCGCCTTCACGGCGATGGAGATGTGGAAGAAGATCCTCAACTACGGATCGACCCTGCAGCTCTTCCTCAACGCCGTCGATACGCCCGACCCGCACACGGCGGTGTTCCGCTACGAGCGGCCGATGCCGCTCAACCTCCTGCTGCGCGCGCTGCCCGATCTCGGCTACGTCTCGCCGAAACATCTCTACGAGAATGCCGGCGACATCAGGCAGAACCCGGTCAATCTCGCGCCCGTCGGCACCGGGCCGTTCAAGTTCGTCCAGTACGAGCGCGGCCAGCACATCATCGCCGAGCGCAATCCCAACTACTGGCGTCCGAACGCGCCCTATCTCGACCGGATCGTCTGGCGCGTGATCACCGACCGGGCCGCCGCGGCCGCCCAGCTCGAGGCCGGCCAGATCCACTACAGCCCGTTCTCGGCCCTGTCGATTTCCGACATGGCGCGGCTCGGCAAGGATCCGCGCTTCATCGTCTCCACCAAGGGCAACGAGGGCAATGCCCGCACCAACACGCTGGAGTTCAATTTCCGGCGCAAGGAGCTCTCCGACATCAAGGTGCGCCAGGCGCTGGCGCATGCGATCAACGTGCCGTTCTTCATCGAGAACTTCCTTGGCACTTTCGCCAAGCTCGGCACCGGCCCGATCCCCTCGGTCTCGACCGACTTCTATCCGGGCGCGGACACTCCGCAATATCCCTACGACAAGGCCAAGGCGATCAGGCTGCTGGACGAGGCCGGCTACAAGCCGGGCGCCGGCGGCACGCGCTTCTCGCTGCGCCTCCTGCCTGCCCCCTGGGGCGAGGATGTCTCGCTGTGGGCGACCTTCATCCAGCAGTCGCTGTCCGAGGTCGGCGTGCGCGTCGACATCGTGCGCAACGACGGCGGCGGCTTCCTCAAGCAGGTCTATGACGACCACGCCTTCGACCTGGCGACCGGCTGGCACCAGTACCGCAACGACCCGGCCGTCTCGACCACCGTCTGGTACCGCTCCGGTCAGCCGAAGGGCGCGCCCTGGACCAATCAGTGGGGCTGGACCGATCCGGTCATCGACAAGATCATCGACGATGCCGCGACCGAGGTCGACCCGGTCAAGCGCAAGGCGCTCTATGCCGACTTCGTCCGGCGCGCCAATGGCGAGCTGCCGATCTGGATGCCGATCGAGCAGATCTTCGTCACCGTGATCAATGCCAAGGCGCGCAACCATTCCAATACGCCGCGCTGGGGCTCGTCGAGCTGGCACGATCTCTGGCTGGCGGAATGATCGCCTTGGCTCACGCGACCTGCAGCGCGGGAACGCAAACGTTGGATCGGACCGCTAGCTGATGCGTATCCTTCGTCTCGCGGGGCGGCGCCTTGCCGCCTCGATCCCGACCCTCCTGCTGATCCTGATCGGCGTCTTCCTGCTGCTGCAGTTCGCGCCCGGCGACACGGTCGACGCGATGATGGCCCAGATGGGCGGCGGCGACGCGGCCACCGCCCAGGAGCTGCGCCGGTTCTACGGGCTCGATCTCTCGGTCTCGGCCCAGCTCGGCAACTATCTCTGGCGCCTCGTCCGCTTCGATCTCGGCTTTTCCGCCATCTACGGCAAGCCGGTGGCGACCGTCATCGCCGAGCGCCTGCCGGCGACCCTGCTCCTGATGACGGCCGCCCTGTCCTTTGCCTTCTTCTTCGGCCTCGTCTTCGGCGTCATCGCTGCGCGCGGCGTCAACAAGTGGCCGGATACGCTGATCTCCAGCCTCGGGCTCATCTTCTATGCGACGCCCTCGTTCTGGTTCGGCCTGATGGCGATCGTCGTCTTCTCGGTCTACCTGCAATGGCTGCCGGCCGGCGGGCTCGAAGACATCACGGTGGTGCAGACCGGCTTCTGGCGCACCCTCGACATCGCCCGCCATCTGGTCCTGCCGACGCTGACGCTCGGCCTCATCTTTCTCGCCATCTACCTGCGCATCATGCGCGCCTCGATGCTCGAAGTGCTGAACCTCGACTTCGTGCGCACGGCGCGTGCCAAGGGGCTCGACGAGACGAGCGTCGTGGTGCGCCATGTCCTGCGCAATGCACTGCTGCCGATGGTCACCCTCATCGGCCTGCAGGCCGGCACCATGCTGGGCGGTTCGGTCGTGGTGGAGAGCGTGTTCTCGCTGCCCGGGCTCGGCCGCCTCGCCTATGAATCGGTGGTCCAGCGCGATCTCAACACCCTGCTCGGCATCATCTTCGTCTCGGCGCTGCTGGTGATCGCGGTGAACTTCGTCGTCGACCTCCTCTATGCCCGGCTCGACCCGCGCATTTCGGCGGAGGGCTGAGATCATGGCCTTCCTGAAGTCCTATTTCCGCAGCCCGCCGGCGGTGGTCGGCCTCATCCTGCTCGTCCTGGTGCTGGCCATGGCGGCGAGCGCCGGCTGGCTCTATCCGCGCGATCCGTTGAGCCTCGCCGGCCGGCCGCTGGTCTGGCCGTTCGAAAATCCGCGCTTCCTGCTCGGCACCGACAATTCCGGCCGCGACATCGCGGCGCAGATCTTCCACGGCGCGCGCATCTCGCTCCTGATCGGCCTTGTCGCGACCGGCATCGCTGTCGCCATCGGCATCGTCATCGGCTCGCTCGCCGGCTATTACGGCGGCCATGTCGACAACGCGCTGATGCGCGTTACCGAGGCCTTCCAGACCCTGCCGAACTTCCTTCTTCTGCTGGTCCTGGTGGCGGTGTTCGGCTCGACGCTGGCAACGGTGACGATCGCCATCGGCGTCGTCTCCTGGCCGGCGCCGGCGCGGCTGACCAGGGCCGAGTTCCTGTCGCTGCGCAACCGCGAATTCGTCCAGGCCGGCCGCACGCTGGGCCTCAAGGACGTGAAGCTGATCTTCGGCGAGATCCTGCCGAACGCCCTGCCGCCGGTCATCGTCTATGCCAGCGTCGTCATGGCGGTGGCGATCCTCCTGGAGAGCTCGCTCGCCTTCCTGAAGCTCTCCGATCCCAACGTTGCCTCCTGGGGCAATCTCATCGGCCTCGGCCGCGACGTCTTGCGCGTGCAGTGGTACGTTTCGGCCATTCCGGGCGTTGCCATCCTCGTCACCGTGCTCGCCGTGTCGCTGGTCGGGCAGGGGCTCAACGACGCGCTCAATCCAAGGCTCAAGGGCAAATGAGCGCGCTTCTCACCCTCGACAATGTCAGCGTGCGGCTGCCCAAGGGCGCTGACCGCAGCCATGCCCTGCAGGACGTGACGCTTGCCGTCGCGGCGGGCGAGATCCTCTGCGTCGTCGGCGAGTCCGGGTCGGGCAAGTCGATGACCGCCAATGCCGTGATGCGCCTGCTTCCCGGCGGCGTGGCGATCGACGGCGGCCGCATCCTGTTCGACGGGCAGGACCTCGCCGAGGTCGACGAGGCCGAGATGCGCCGCGTGCGCGGCGCCGGCATCGCCATGATCTTCCAGGAGCCGATGACCGCGCTCAATCCGCTGCGCAGCATCGGCGACCAGATCGGCGAGATGTTCAAGGTGCACACGAGGCTCGGCAAGGCCGAGATCGCCGAGCGCGTCCTCGGCCTGCTCGAAGAGGTGCGCATTCCCGACCCGAAACAGGCTGCCCGGGCCTATCCGCACGAGCTCTCCGGCGGCCAGCGCCAGCGCGCGATGATCGCCATGGCGCTGGCGCTCGACCCCAAAGTGCTGATCGCCGACGAGCCGACCACGGCGCTTGACGTCACCACCCAGGCGCAGATCCTGGAACTGATCCGCGACCTGCAGCGCCGCAAGGGCACGGCGGTCCTGTTCATCACCCACGATTTCGGCGTGGTCGCCGAGATCGCCGACCGGGTCGCGGTGATGCAGCATGGCAGGATCGTCGAGCAGGGCCCCGCCGAGGCGATCCTGTCGCGGCCGCAGCACCCTTACAGCCGGCAGCTCATTGCCGCCGTGCCGCCGCTCACCGCGCCGCCGGCCCGCCCGCTGTCGGACGAGCCGATCATGACGATCGAGAACGTCTCGAAGACCTATCGCAATGGCGGTTTCTTCGGTCGCGGCGCGCGTATCACCCATGCCGTGAAGAACGCCTCGCTCGTGCTGCCCAAGGGCGGCACGCTTGGCATCGTCGGCGAATCCGGCTCGGGCAAGTCGACGCTCGCCCGCTGCCTCGTCCGCCTGATCGATCCCGATAGCGGCAGGATCGTGCTGAACGGCCGCGATCTCGCCTGCCTTTCGCGCGAGGAAATGCGCGCCGAGACGCGCCATATCCAGATGGTGTTCCAGGATCCCTTCGCCTCGCTCAATCCGCGCCGCAAGGCCGGAGAGCTGGTGGCGCAGGGGCCGATCGTCCATGGCATGCCGCGCGACAAGGCGCTGGCCCGGGCGCGTGAGCTCTTTGCCCTCGTCGGGCTCGACCCGGCGGCAACCGACCGCTTCCCTCACGAATTTTCCGGTGGCCAGCGCCAGCGCATCGGCCTTGCCCGCGCGCTCGCCCTCGAGCCCGACGTGCTGGTGGCCGACGAGCCGGTCTCCGCCCTCGACGTCTCGGTGCAGGCGCAGGTGCTGAAGCTGCTCGGCGAGCTTCGCCAGAAACTCGGCCTGTCGATCGTCTTCATCACCCACGACCTGCGCGTCGCGGCCCAGGTCTGCGACCTCGTCGCGGTGATGAAGAGCGGCGAGGTGGTGGAGACCGGGCCGGTGGCGGAGGTCTTCGGCAATCCGCAGCACCCCTATACCCAGGCGCTGCTCGCCTCGATCCCGGGGCGCGACTTCAGCCTTGCGCGTGAGCCGGCCACGGCCTGAGGGCGGTGCGTCGCCCTCTCGCGCCGGTGGCGGCGGCGGGCTAGGCTCGCCTCGCGAAGAAGGGGATGCATGATGTTTCATCTCACCGGCGAGGAATGGGTCGCGATCGAACTGTCGCTGCGTGTCGCCTTCTGGGCGACTGTCGCGGCGCTGCCGGTGGGGATCGCGCTCGCCTTCCTGCTCGCCCGCAAGCAGTTCTGGGGCAAGGCCATCCTCGACGGGCTGATCCACCTGCCGCTGGTCCTGCCTCCGGTGGTCACCGGCTACATGTTGCTCCTGACCATGGGCCGGCGCGGGCCGATCGGGGCCTTCCTCGCCGAACATTTCGGCATCGTCTTTTCGTTCCGCTGGACCGGCGCGGCGCTCGCCTGCGCGGTCATGGGCTTTCCCCTGCTGGTGCGGGCGATCCGCCTGTCGATCGAGGCCGCCGACGTGAAGCTGGAGCAGGCGGCGTCGACCCTTGGCGCCAATCCGGTCAGCGTGTTCTTCACCGTCACCCTGCCGCTCGCGCTGCCCGGCATCCTGGCCGGCATCGTGCTGTGCTTTGCCAAGGCGCTCGGCGAGTTCGGCGCGACCATCACCTTCGTGTCCAACATTCCCGGCGAAACCCAGACCATTTCGGCGGCGATCTACACCTATACCCAGGTGCCCGGCGGCGATGCCGCGGCGTTCCGCCTTACCGTGATCGCGGTCGTTGTGGCGCTTGCCGCCCTTATCGTCTCCGAATGGTTCGCCCGGCGCGCCGGCGCCCGCCTGCACGGCGCGTGATCCTCGGGAGCCGGGCGTCGGTCGCGCGGCTGGCTTGCGATATGGAAGGCGAGAGGCCAGTGTTCAGGGCCAAGCCGGCCTTGCTATGGTCCCGGCCGTCAAGTCCTCGCGTTCGAGCACCCTATGGTCGATATAGCCACCCGCGTCTACAATCACACGTGGAAACTCGATCCGATCATCCGGTCGCTGCTCGATTCCGACTATTACAAATTCTCGATGCAGCAGCTCATCCGGCGCTTCTATCCGGATGTGACGGCGACCTTTGCCTTGTCCAACCGCACCACCACGGTGCGGCTGGCCGACGATATCGACGAGGCGGAGCTGCGCGCCCAGCTCGACCATGCGCGCGAGCTGCGTTTCACGCCGCGCGAGCTGATCTGGCTCGCCGGTAACACCTTTTACGGCCGAGAGCGCATTTTCGGACCGGACTACCTCGCCTATCTCAAGGATTTCCGGCTGCCGGACTATGAGCTGACCAAGCGCGACGGCCAGTACGAGCTGCGCTTCGCCGGCCAATGGGCCGCCACCACCATGTGGGAGGTGCAGTCGCTCGCCATCATCAACGAGCTGCGCGCCCGCGCGATCATGCGCGACCTCTCCAAGCTCGAGCTCGACATCCTCTACGCCAATGCCAAGGCGAAGGCCTGGGACAAGATCAAGCGCCTGCGCCGGCTGAAGGACGAGGTCGGCGTGCTCAAGATCTCCGATTTCGGCACGCGCCGCCGCCACGGCTATCTCTGGCAGCAATGGATGCTGGAGGCGCTGGCCGACGCGCTGGGCCCCGAGGTCTTCACCGGCACGTCCAACATGAAGCTTGCCATGGATCTCGGCCTCGAAGCCATCGGCACCAATGCCCATGAGCTGCCGATGGTCTATGCGGCGCTCGCCGAGACCGACGCCGAGCTGCTCGCCTCGCCCTACCGGGTGCTGGAGGACTGGGCGCGCATCTACGACCAGAACATGCGCATCATCCTGCCCGACTGCTTCGGCAGCGAGCATTTCCTGGCCCATGCGCCCGACTGGGTCGCCGACTGGACCGGCGCGCGCCCCGATTCCAAGGAGCCGATCGAGGGGACGGAAGAGCTGATCCGCTGGTGGTCGCTCAAGGGCCGCGACCCGACCAAGAAGCTGGTCATTCTCTCCGACGGCATGGATATCGATTCGATCGAAGAAACCGCCCGTCATTTCAAGGGGCGCGTGCGCATCGGTTATGGCTGGGGCACCAACCTCACGAACGACTTCAAGGGCTGCATGCCCAATGGCGATGCCGACGCGCTGGCGCCGATCTCGGTCGTCTGCAAGGTGGTCGAGGCCAATGGCCGGCCGGCGGTGAAACTGTCGGACAATCCGTTGAAGGCGACCGGCCCGCGCGAGGAGATCGAGCGCTATCGCCGCATCTTCGGCGTCGCCGGAATGAAGGCGCAGCCGGTTCTGGTGTGAGGGACCGCGTGCTCAGGTACGATCGGCGGCGCTGAGGAGCGCATCCAGCAAAGCATGCCGAACAGCGGTAAAGGGATTGACGACGGTCACTCCGCCCCAGGTGAAACCGTCCTGCAGGTGTTCCGACAGGAGCAGCCGGCAGCCGGCCTGCGAGGCAGCCGAGAGGATGACGGCGTCCCAGATTGCAAGATGGTGGTCGCTTGCAAGGTCGACAGCCGCTTGCATGACATCAGCAGATGTGTCGATGACAGCGAAAGCGTCGCGCCAGCTGAGAAGTGCGCCCCGCGCCTGGGCTTGAGGCCATCCGGCCTTGCGGACGAGAACGTGGAACAGTTCCCCGAGTACCTGCACGGGAATGATGGCGGTATCGGCTGGAAGGCGCCGCAGCAGGTCGAGGGCTATAGCGCGCTTGTCGGCGCCGCTGATGCCTTCGGCATAGACCAGAAGATTGGTGTCGAGTGCGACCTTCATCAGGTCTGCTCGTAGAGCTCGTCGCGGCTCCATCGACCAATATCGACAAGAGGCTGGTCTTCGAGCCGAGCCAGGAGCGCGTCGCGCGTGGTGGCTGTCAGATCCGGCTGCCGGCCCGCGGGAACAATGCGCGCGACAGGTCGGCCGTGGCTGGTGACCAGATAGCTTTTCCCCTCGCGAACATTGCGCAAAATGGCCGAAAAATTGCGGTTGGCTTCGGCTGCCGAAACGGCCTCGTCCATGACGATCTCGATAAAAGTAGTTATATTGCCTACTATGGCGTCGAGGCGACGGTTTTCAAGATATCTTTTCGCAAAGGCGGCCGGCTTGACCGTTGCACCGACCGCCGCTCACTCCGCCGCCTGATCGAACGTGCCCTTGGCGTGGCGCTTCGGCTTGGCCGCCACTTTCAGCGCCTCGAAATCGGCGCGGTCCTTCACCGCGTTGCGCATGGCCTGGTCCTTGCCCGGCGCGTATTGCGGCGGCTGATAGGCGTCGATGCCGTACCAGGCCGCCGCCTTCAGCATGAAGGAGGGATCGGCGAGGTGCGGCCGGCCGAGCGCCACGAGATCCGCCCGGCCCGCGGCGAGGATCGTGTTCATCTGGTCGGCGCTGGTGATGTTGCCGACACACATGGTGAGGACGTCGGCCTCGTTGCGGATGGCATCGGCAAACGGGGTCTGGAACATGCGGCCATAGACGGGGCGCGAGGCAGGCGAGGTCTGGCCGGTGGAGACGTCCACGAGGTCGACGCCGGCTTCCGCAAAGGTGCGGGCGATGGCGATCGAGTCCTCGGAGGTCAGGCCATCCTCGTGCCAGTCGGTCGCCGAGATGCGCACCGACATCGGCCGGTCGCTCGGCCAGGCATCGCGCATGGCGCGGAACACGGCGAGCGGGAAGCGCAGCCGGTTGTCGAGCGAGCCGCCATAGGCGTCCGTGCGCTTGTTGGTCAGAGGCGACAGGAAGGAGGCGATCAGATAGCCGTGGGCGGCGTGCATTTCCAGCATGTCGAAGCCGCAGCGCGCGCCGCGTGTCGTCGCCGCGACGAATTCCGCGATGATCCGCTTCATGCCGGCTTCGTCGAGCTCGGCCGGCACCTGGCTGTCGGGGTAATAGGGCAGGGGCGAGGCCGAGACGATCGGCCAGCCGCCTTCGGCGAGCGGTCTGTCCATGCCCTCCCACATCAGCCGGCTCGCGCCCTTGCGTCCCGCATGGCCGAGCTGAAGGCAGATCTTGGCGCGCGAATGACTGTGGACGAAATCGACGATGCGGGTCCAGGCCGCTTCCTGCGCGTCGTTCCAGAGGCCGGTGCAGCCGGGCGTGATGCGGGCGTCGGGCGCGACGCAGGTCATTTCGGTATAGACGAGGCCGGCACCGCCGATGGCGCGCGCGCCGTAATGCACGGTGTGCCAGTCGCCGGGCAGGCCGTCGACCGCCGAATACATGCACATGGGCGAGACGACGGCGCGGTTCTCGAGCGTCATCCCGCGCAGCTTGAGCGGCTGGAACAGCGGCGGCCGTGGCGCCGCAAGATCGGCGCCGGCCACCGTCTCGGCGAACATCCGGTCCACATCGGCGACGAAGTCGGGCGCGCGCAGGCGCAGATTGTCATAGGTGATCGCCTTCGAGCGGGTCATCAAGCCGAAGGCGAACTGGCGCGGATCCATGTCGGCGAAACGGTCGAGATGCTCGAACCAGACGAGCGAGACGTCGGCCGCGTGCTGGGTCCGCTCGACCTCTTCGCGGCGGTCGCTTTCGTAGGCCGCGAGCGCCTCCGCCACGCTGCCCTTGGCCCGGAACGCATCGAACAGGGCGATGGCGTCTTCCATGGCGAGCTTGGTGCCGGCGCCAATCGAAAAATGCGCCGTGCCCTTGGCATCGCCCATCAGCACGACATTGTCCTTCACCCAGCGGCGGGTGCGGATCATCGGGAACTGGCGCCAGAGCGAGCGGTTGGTGATCAGCGGATGGCCGGCGAGCTCCTCGGCGAAGATGCCTTCGAGGAAGCGCGCCGAGGCCTCCTCGTCGAGCTTGTCGAGGCCGGCCCGGGCGAAGGTCCCGGGATCGGTTTCGATCACCCAGGTCGAACGGCCAGGCTCGTACTGATAGGTATGGGCGATGAAGATGCCGTGCGGCGTCTCGCGGAAGAAGAACGTGAAGGCGTCGAGCGGTCGAGTCGAACCCATCCAGGTGAACTTGTTGGGCCTGAGGTCCACTTCGGGCTGGAAATGGTCGCGATGAGCCTCGCGAATGCGCGAATTGATGCCGTCCGCGGCGACCACCAGGTCGTAGCCGGCAAAGGCCGAGAGGTCGGGTTCGACCTCGGTCTCGAACTGCAGCGTCACGTCGAGCGCCAGCGCCCGGCGCTGCAGCAGGATCAGCAGCGTCTGGCGCGAGCAGCCGCAGAAGCCGTTGCCGCCGACCCGGTGGACGGTGTCGCGGAAGTTGATCTGGATGTCGTCCCAATAGGCGAAATGATCGGTGATCGCCCGGTAGCTTTCGGCGTCGTAGCGCTCGAAAATGTCGAGGGTCGCGTCGGAGAAGACCACCCCGAAGCCGAACGTGTCGTCGGCCTTGTTGCGCTCGAACACGGTGATCTCGGCCGAAGGGCGCCACTGCTTCATCAGGCAGGCGAAATAGAGCCCGCCCGGTCCGCCACCGATGACCGCGATCCGCATGGGGTGCCTCCTCGACAAGCCGGTTCGAACGCCGCTTCCCAGTCTGAAAATTATTTTAAGCCTAAAATAAATTCCGGCAAGCGGGCAGCACCCTCTTGCTCCGAAATATTTTAAGCTTAAAACAAATGGCGGGAGGTCGTGATGGTCGTTTCCAGCTCTCCGGATCAGTCCCAAGAAGCCCGACTCGGACACCATCGCCATCTGGCGGGCAAGCGCGCGCTGGTGACCGGCGGCGGTCGCGGCATCGGGCGTGTCATCGCCCGCGACCTGACGCGCGTCGGCGTGCACGTCACCATTCTCGGCCGCACGGCGCAGAGCCTTTCGGATGCCGTGGCGGCGGGCGATGCGTGCGCCTTCGCTGTCGCCGACGTCACCGATGCGACGGCGCTGGAGGCGGCGGTCCGCACGGCGGAGGCGGCCGGGCCCATCGACATTCTCGTCAACAATGCCGGCCATGCCGAGACCGGGCCTGCCAAGCGCCTCGAGCGCGGCCAGTTCGACCGGATGATCGCGGTCAACCTCACCGCGGCTTTCGAAGGCATCCGGCTGGTCCTGCCGGGCATGCTGGCGCGCGGCCAGGGGCGGATCATCACGATCGCCTCGACCGCCGGGCTCACCGGCTATCCCTATGTCGCCGCCTATTGCGCCGCCAAGCACGGCGTCGTCGGCCTCACCCGCGCCCTCGCCAAGGAGGTCGCGACGTCAGGCGTCACCATCAATGCGGTGTGCCCGGGCTTCACCGAGACCGATCTCGTCGCCGGCTCGATCGAAACCATCGTCGCCAAGACCGGCCGCACGCCGGATGCGGCCCTCGCCGACCTCACCCGCTCCATGCCGATCGGCCGCCTGATCAGGCCGGAGGAAGTCGCCCATGCCGTGCTCTGGCTCGCCTCCGACGAGGCGGCCGCGGTGACCGGCCTCGCCTTGCCGATTGCCGGCGGCGAGATCGCCTGAGTTCGATCCTTTCAGAAGAAACGCCCGAGGAAGCCCGCCATGCACACCATCCCGCACCGCCAGCGTCTCGCCGACTGGAAGGCCAGCCATTTCCTCTGGGAGGTGAAGGACAAGGTCGCGACCATCACGCTGAACCGGCCGGACCGGAAAAATCCGCTGACCTTCGAGAGCTATGCCGAGCTCGGCGATCTGTTCCGCGCGCTCGCCTTCGACACCGAGATCAAGACCGTCGTCGTGACCGGCGCCGGCGGCAATTTCTGCGCCGGCGGCGATGTCTTCGAGATCATCGGCCCGCTGACCGAACGCGACATGCCGGGCCTGCTGCAGTTCACCCGCATGACCGGCGAGCTCGTGAAGGCGATGCGCGCCTGCCCGCAGCCGGTCATCGCCGCGGTCGACGGCATCTGCGTCGGCGCCGGCGCCATCATGGCCATGGCCTCGGACATGCGGATCGGCACGCCGCGGGCCAAGGTCGCCTTCCTGTTCAACAAGGTGGGCCTGGCCGGCTGCGACATGGGCGCCTGTGCCATCCTGCCGCGCCTGATCGGCCAGGGGCGGGCCTCGGAACTGCTCTATACGGGCCGCATGATGGGCGCCGAGGAGGGCCTCGCCTGGGGCTTCTTCAACCGGCTGGTCGCGCCCGAAGCCGTGCTCGCCGAGGCGACCCAGCTCGCCGACGAGATCTCCGCCGGCCCGACCTTCGCCAACGGCATCACCAAGCGCATGCTGCACATGGAATGGACCATGTCGGTGGACGAGGCGATCGAGGCCGAGGCCATGGCCCAGGCGATCTGCATGGACACCCAGGATTTCCGCCGGGCCTTCGAGGCTTTCGCGGCCAAGCGGAAACCCGTCTTCGAGGGAAACTGACCATGGCCACCGGCCCATTGCGCGCGCCTGCCGGTCCGCTCCGGCGGCGCTCCGACGATTTCCGCAGCATCGGGGGAGGCTGCTGACATGCTCGGTTCCGACATTCTCGACCTGCCGTTCTTCGACGAGGCACACCGCGCCTTTGCCCGCCGCCTTGCCGCCTGGGCACGCGAGACGGTGCCTCCGCTGGTCGACCATCACGATGTCGACGGTTCCTGCCGGCGTCTCGTGGCAGCGCTCGGCGAAGCCGGGTTCCTGGCCGCCTGCGTGCCCGGTGACCAGGGTGGGCTGCGCGAAGGGCTCGACGTGCGCACCCTCTGCATCGCCCGCGCGACGCTCGGCTATGTCGACGGCCTCGCTGATTTCGCCTTCGCCATGCAGGGGCTCGGCACCGGCCCGATCTCGCTGTTCGGCACGGCCGAGCAGAAGGCCGCCTGCTGCCCCTCCGTGCGCAGCGGCCATGCCATTGCCGCCTTCGCCCTGTCGGAACCCGATGCCGGCTCGGATGTGGCGGCCATGATCACCAGCGCGACGCGGGTCGGCGACGCGTTCCGGCTCGACGGGCTGAAGACCTGGATCTCCAACGGCGGCATCGCCGACCGCTATGTCGTTTTCGCCCGGACCGGCGAGGCGCCGGGCGCGCGGGGCCTCTCGGCCTTCATCGTGCCGGCCGACACGCCCGGCCTCACCATCGCCGAGCGTATCGACGTCATTGCGCCGCATCCGCTGGCGACCCTCAAATTCGACAATTGCCTCGTTCCGGCCGCCGCCATGCTGGGCAGGCCGGGCGACGGCTTCCGCATCGCCATGGCGACCCTCGACGTGTTCCGCTCGACGGTTGCCGCAGCCGCTCTCGGCATGGGCAACCGCGCGCTGGCCGAGGCGACGGCGCGGGCGGTGAAGCGGCAGATGTTCGGCGCGCCGCTCGCCGATCTTCAGCTCACCCAGGCCGCGCTCGCCGATTCCGTCGCTGAGCTCGAGGCCGCGAGCCTGCTGATCTTCCGCGCGGCTTACGCCAAGGACCAGGGCAAGCCCCGCATCACCAAGGAGGCGGCGGTCGCCAAGATGGTGGCGACCGAGAACGCCCAGAAGGTGATCGACCGTGCCATCCAGGTCTTCGGCGGCCTCGGCGTCAAGAAGGGCGAGAAGGTCGAGGAGCTCTACCGCGACATCCGGGCCCTGCGCATCTACGAGGGGGCGACCGAGGTCCAGAAGATCGTCATCGCCCGCGCGCATCTCGCCGAGCATGCCGCGGCCGCCGAGGGGGGAAAGCGCTAATGTCCGCCCATTCCGCACATGTCGACGATTTCGCCGCCCGCGGCTTGCCGCCGGCGAGCGCCCAGCCGGTGTTCCTGTTCGACCGGCCGGAGCTGCAGTATCCCGAGCGGATCAACTGCGTCACCGATTTCGTCGACAGCCATGTCGCCGCGGGCCGGGGCGAGCGCCTGGCGATCCTGGCGCCGGGCGGACTTGCCTGGACCTATGCCGATCTCGCTGGTCATGTGAACCGCATCGCCAATGTCCTGACCGGCGAGCTCGGCCTCGTGCCCGGCAATCGGGTGCTGCTGCGCGCGCCCAACAATCCGATGATGGTCGCGGCCTATCTCGCGGTCATCAAGGCCGGCGGCATCGTGGTGGCGACCATGCCGCTGCTGCGCGCCAAGGAGCTCGGCGCCATTGCCGCCAAGGCCGAGATCGGCCTCGCCCTCTGCGACGATCGCCTGACCGCCGAGCTCGGCACGGCCGATGCCCTGCTGGCGCCGCTCCGGCGGGTGGTCGGGTTCGGCGAACTCGCCGAGCGCGCGGCGAAGGCTCCCGCCGAATTCGCGCCAGTCGACACATCGGCCACCGACATCTGCCTGTTCGGTTTCACCTCGGGGACGACCGGCACGCCGAAATGCACCATGCACGGCCATCGCGATCTCCTGGCGATCTGTGACGCCTATGGCCGCAACGTGCTGAAGGCCGAACCCGACGATCGCTTCATCGGCTCGCCGCCGCTCGCCTTCACCTTCGGTCTCGGCGGCCTGGTGCTGTTCCCCTTCCGCGTCGGCGCCTCCACCGTGCTGATCGAGAAGGCGCCGCCGGCCGAACTGCTGCCCGCGATCGCGGCGTACCGGCCGACCGTCTGCTTCACCGCGCCGACCGCCTACCGGGCGATGATCCCGATGCTTAGGGATCATGACTGGCGCTCGCTGAAGAAATGCGTCTCGGCCGGCGAGGCGCTGCCGAAGGCGACCTTCGACGCCTGGAAGGCGGCGACCGGCCTGCAACTGATGGACGGCATCGGCGCGACCGAAATGCTGCACATCTTCATCGCCGCGCCCCAGGAGCTGATCCGCCCGGGGGCGACCGGACTTCCCGTGCCGGGCTACCAGGCCAAGGTGATCGGTCCCGACGGCGAAGACCTGCCGGCCGGCACGCCCGGGCGCCTGGCCGTGCGCGGCCCGACCGGCTGCCGCTATCTCTCCGACGAGCGCCAGGCCCGCTACGTGATCGACGGCTGGAACGTCACCGGCGACACCTATCTGGTCGATCCGGAAGGCTATTTCTGGTACCAGGCGCGCAGCGACGACATGATCATCTCGGCCGGCTACAACATTGCCGGCCCTGAGGTCGAGGCCTGCCTGATGAGCCATCCGGCCGTGGCCGAATGCGGCGTCGTCGGCCAGCCCTGTCCGGAACGCGGTACGGTGGTGAAGGCCTATGTGGTGCTGAAGCCGGGCTTTGCGGCGGGCAAGGCTCTCACCGAGGAACTCCAGGCTTTCGTCAAGGCCGAGATCGCGCCTTACAAATACCCCAGGTCGATCACCTTCGTGGACCAGTTGCCCCGCACCGAGACCGGCAAGCTGCAGCGTTTCGCGCTGCGCGAGATCGCGGCGCGCGATGCCGCCATGACGCCTGCGGCGGAATTGAAATAATGACCAGACCGACCACGCCCGTCCCGACGATGCGAGCGGCGGAGTTGATGATATGACCAAGCCGACGACGCCTGTCCTGTCCTTCCCCATCGCCGACGAGGACGAACGTCCCGTCACCCTCAATCCGCCGGGCTGGCCGGTGCCGCGCGGCTATGCCAACGGCATGGCGGCCAAGGGCCGCGTCGTGGTGACCGGCGGTGTCGTCGGCTGGGACGTGATGGGCAATTTCAAGCCCGATTTCGGCGACCAGGCCCGCCAGTGCTTCGACAATATCAGGGCGATCCTCGCCGAAGGCGGGGCGAGCCCGCACCATATCGTGCGCCTGACCTGGTATGTGACCGATGTCGAGGACTATCTGGCGCATCTGAAGCCGCTCGGACGGGCCTATCGCGAGATCTTCGGCCAGCACTATCCGGCCATGGCCGTGGTGCAGGTGGTGCGCCTCGTCGAAAAGGCGGCCAAGATCGAGATCGAGGCGACCGCCATCGTTCCCGAATGAGGCTCGCCGGCGAGCCGCGCCGGCGGCCTCAGCGCAGCGCCCGGGCGAGCCGTTCCACCGCCCGGTCGACGTCGCCGGCATTGCAGCACAAGCCGAAGCCGAAACGCAGGCGGTCGCCGCGGTGGTCGCTGTGCACGCCGACGGCGGCGAGGCGCGTTTCGATCTCGCCGGCCCGCTCCGTGCGGAAGGCGAGGAAGTTGCCGTGCTCGGCTTGCGGCCCGAACGGCGTGAGCAGATCGTCGCGCCGAAGCCCGGCAATGTTCATCGCTTCGACCGCGTCGAGAAACCGGGCCATGAGCGAGCGGGCATGGTCATGCGCCGTGGCGGCCGTCACGCCGGCCGCCACCAGCCAGTCGAACACCGCCCTCAGGCGATAGAGGCCGCTCGGATCGAAGGTCGCGCCGAGGAAGCGGCCGCCATCGGCGGGATAGCCGACGCTCTTGCCCGCGGGCGCGGCGAGCGCGCCGAAATCGGCGAACCAGCCGGTGTCGCGCGGCCGTGGCGCGAGTCCGGGCGGGCAGTGCAGGAAACAGGCGCCTTCCCCCGCCATGGCATATTTGTAGCCGCCGGCGAGATAGAACACACGGTCGGCGACGGCGGCGAGGTCGGTCGGCCGCGCCATGAAGCCGTGATAGCCATCGATGACGATGAGCGTATCGCCGCTGCGCTGGCAGCCGGCGAGCGCGCCGAGATCGCCCGATGTCGCGCCCGACGTGAAGAACACCTGGCTGACGAAGACGAGGTCGTGGGCGCCGCTGGCGATCCGCGCTCCGAACCGTTCGGCGAAGGTTGCGAACGGTTCGGTCGCGATGCGCTCGACCGTGACGAGGCCGTCCTCCTCCAGCCGCGCCATCTGCCGCCGCGCGGTGTGGAATTCGGCGTCGCTGGTCAGGATCCGCACCGGCTTGCCGGCGGGAAAGCAGGAGAGCAGCCGGCGCAGGAATTCGTGCGTGTTGGGCGCGACCGCGATCGTACGAGGATCCGGCAGGGCGAGCGCCCGTGCCAGATGCGCCTGCACGGCGGGAATCACCTCGCCGAACACCTTGCCCCACTTGTCGCCGGCAAGGCCCGCCGCATCCTGCCAGGCTGCCGCCTGGGCGGCGAAGGTCACGTCCGGCCAGTCGTGATGGCTGTGGGCGGCGAGGTTGATCCGGTCGGGCGCTGCCGCCCGGAACCGCGAGAAATGGCGGGTGAGATCGAGCGCGGTCATCGGGATCCCCAAGAATGTCCTCTGACGGAATGCGGCGCTCGCCCCTGCCGGCCGCCGCAGCCCGCTCAGTCGTGGATCTTGATGATGGCCTCGACCTCGACGGTGATGCCCATCGGCAGCGAGCCCATGCCGACCGCCGACCGGGCATGCCGGCCGCGGTCGCCGAGCACGGCGACGATCAGATCGGAGAAGCCGTTGATCACGCGCGGCTGGTCGCCGAAATCCGACACCGCATTGACCATGCCCAGCACCTTGACGAATTCGACCTTGGAGAGGTCGCCGCCGGCGGCGGCCTTGGCCGAGGCCAGGATCTGCAGGCCGACGAGCTTGGCATGCTCATAGGCCGTCTCAACGGTCACGTCGGCGCCGACCTTGCCGGTGGCGAAGGCGCCGTCCGCCTTGCGCGGGCCCTGGCCGGCGAGATAGGCGATGTCGCCGACCCGCTTCCAGGGCACATAGTTGCCGGCGGGCGTCGGCACCTCGGGCAGCGCGAGGCCCATCTTGGCGAGCTTGTCTTCGGGGGTCATTGGCGGCTCCGGACTGACGGGGAGGGGATGGGACGGGGTGATCAGCGCAGCTTGCCACGCGCGACGACCGGCAGGATGCCGACGATCTCCTCGCCACGCACCATCACCACCTCGTCGACCATGTTGACGACCACGCAGACATGGTTCGGCACCACGCGCACGACATCGCCGACCTTCGGCCGCTCGTTGCAGCGGGCGAGGTCCAGCATGCCGTGCTCCTCGGCAAAACGTGCGATCCGGGCTTCCGGATGTTCGAGGATCAGGCCGAAACCGTCGAGGCCGCCGCCGGGATCCGAGGTCAGCGTCTTCGAACCCGCGTCCAGAATGCCGCGGTCGGCGGCGGCGCGGCTGACGACGGTCGAATAGACGGTGAGGGCGCAGTCGTCGAGGCTGGCGACGCCGGCCGCGACCTGCATGCGGTCGTTGTAGATATAGGTGCCCGGCCGGTGCTCGGTGGCGCCCTTGAGCTTGCCGACATTTTTCATGTTGGGCGAGCCGCCTGTGGAGACGATGGTGGGTTCGAGGCCATGCGAGCGGACGCCGGCGAGCGCCTCGTCATGGAAACGCTGCGCTTCGGCCCAGCCGTCCTCGGTCGGGTAGAACATGAAGCCCTTGAAGGCGATGCCCGGCGTGTCGGCGACGAGCTTGGCGAGCGCGATCGCCTCGGCCGGGGTCTCGACGCCGGCGCGCTTGCGCCCGGTATCGCATTCGATCACCACGCCGAGGTCGCGGCCGGCCGCGGCGCCCGCCGCCGGCAGGCCGGCAATGACGGTCGGATTGTCGGCCGCGACCGTCATTTCGGCCTTGCCCATGAGCGCCGCGAGGCGCGCCATCTTCTCCTCGCCGATCAGGTTGTAGCTGATCAGGATGTCGTCGATGCCGGCTTCCGCCATGATCTCGGCCTCGCCGATCTTCTGGCAGGTAATGCCCTTGGCGCCGGCGGCGACCTGCAGCTTGGCGAGTTCGGGGCTCTTGTGCGTCTTGATGTGCGGCCGGTTGGCGACGCCCGCCGCGTTGCAGGCGGACTGGATGCGCTGGATGTTGCGCTCGACCCGGTCCATGTCGATGACCACGGCCGGCGTTCCGTATTCGCGGGCGATCTTGGCGGCGAGCGATGTGGTCATGACGGTCCTCTGGGCATTCCGGGCGCTGGATCTAGACGTGCAGGTAGCGGTCCTTCAGGTCGGGGATGGCGACGAAGGCCGCGCTCGATCCTGACCAGACGATCCGTCCCTTTTCAAGGATCAGATGCCGGTCGGCCAGTTTGATCAGAGCATCGACGTTCTTGTCGATCACCAGGATCGATTGGCCGTCCTGCTTCAAACGCTGGAGGCAGGCCCAGATCTCGGCCCGGATCACCGGGGCGAGGCCTTCGGTTGCCTCGTCCAGCACGAGCAGCTTCGGATTGGTCATCAGCGCCCGGCCGATGGCCAGCATCTGCTGCTCGCCGCCGGAGAGCTGGTTGCCCATGTTGCGCCGGCGCTCCTTGAGGCGCGGGAAGAAGGCATAGACGCGCTCCAGCGTCCAGCCCGGCGCGCCGCGGCTCGCGGCGGTCGCGACCAGATTTTCCTCGACATCGAGATTGGGGAAGATCTGCCGGCCCTCCGGCACCAGACCGAGGCCGGCCTGGGCGACGCGATAGGGCGGCCGGCCGGCAAGCGCGACGCCTTCCACCTCGATCGCGCCGCCACGCGGCCGGATCAGTCCGAAGATCGAGCGGATCGTGGTGGTCTTGCCCATGCCGTTGCGGCCGAGCAGCGTCACGACCTCGCCCTGGCCGACCTCCAGCGAGACGCCGAACAGCACCTGCACGTCGCCATAGCCGGCTTCGAGATTTTTCACCGTCAGCATCGGTCACTCCGCCGCTTCGACCGGCCGGGCGAGCGCTCGCGCGACCGATGCCTTGGTGCGCCCGAGCAGGCCCATCAGCATCTCCCGCTCGGCCGGTTCGAGGTCGCCCAGGAGCTCGGTCATCCACTGGCCATGCTCGCGCGCCATGCGGGCGAAGGCGACATGGCCCTGGTCGGTCATCACGATGCGCTGGGCGCGCCGGTCGCTGGCATCGCGGCGGCGCTCGACATGACCCTGCTCGACGATGCGGTCGACGAGGCCGGTGACATTGCCGTTGGTCACCATCATGCGGCGCGAGATCTCGCCGAGGGTCAGGCCGTCGGGCGCCTTGTCGAGCTGGGCGAGCAGGTCGAAGCGCGGCAGCGTGATGGCGAAACGGTCCATCAGGCGGCGGCGGATCTCGCGCTCGATCAGGTTGGTGCAGGTGAGCAGCCTGAGCCACAGCCTGAGTTCCGGTCGCGCATCACGCGGCTGGTGGGCAAGACGGCTTTCGGCGTCGAGCGGCTCGGTCATGCGAATTCCTCCGCGCCGAGATAGGCTTCGCGCACCGCCGGGTTCGCCCGGACGCTGTCGGGCGTGCCCGAGGCGATAAGCCGGCCGTAGACGAGCACGGAAATGCGGTCGGCGAGGCGGAACATGGCGTGCATGTCGTGCTCGACCAGCACGATCGGATAGCGTCCCTTGAGCTTGAGCAGCACCTCCACCATGCCCTCGGTCTCCTCCCGGCCCATGCCGGCCATGGGCTCGTCGAGCAGCAGGAGCTTCGGCTCGGACGCTAGCGCCATGGCGAGCTCCAGCTGGCGCTTCTCGCCGTGGGAGAGGCTCGCCGCATCGCTCGCCGCCCGCGGGCCGAGGCCGACCTGCTCCAGCACGGCAAAGGCCTTGTCGTTCAAGGCGCGCTCGGCCGCGACCGGCCGGAAGAAGCGGAACGACGAACCCGAATGGGCCTGCACCGCGGTTGCGACATTGTCGAGGACGGAGAAGCCGGGCAGCACCTGGGTGATCTGGAACGAGCGGGTGAGCCCGCGCAGCGCGCGGGCATGGACGGGAAGGTGGCTGATGTCCTCGCCGGCGAAGGTGACGCTGCCGGCATCGATCGACAGCTCGCCCGTGATCTCGCCGATCAGCGTCGTCTTGCCGGCGCCGTTCGGGCCGATGACGGCGTGGAATTCCGATGGGCCGATGCCGAGCGTCACGTCGTCGGTGACGACCAGCGCGCCGAACGCCTTGCGCAGCCCCTTCAGCTCGAGGATCGGCCGGGTCATGGACGGTTCCTCCGCTCGATCAGCCTGATGATGCCGCCACGCGCGAAGAGCGCGACCAGCACCACCAGCGGTCCGAAGATCACCTTCCAGTGCTGGGTCAGCTCGGCGAGCCACTCCTCGATCAGGATGACGCCGATGGCGCCGATGACCGCGCCGCTGAGCGAGCCCGTGCCGCCCAGCACGACCATGGCGATCAGTTCGCCCGAGCGCGGCCAGCTCATATAGGCGGGCGCGACGAACAGGCCGAGATTGGCGAAGAGCGCGCCCGACAGTGCGCAGATCGCGCCAGATATGACATAGGCGGCGAGGCGGTAGCGGAACGGATCGAAACCGAGCGCCCGCATGCGCCGCTCATTCTCCTTGGCGCCGCGCAGCACGCGTCCGAAACGCGAGCCGACGATCATGCGCAGCAGGCCATAGCAGGCGACGAGCAGGCCGAGCACGATGAAGTAGAAGCTCGTGTCGCTGCGCATCAGCCGCGTGCCGGCCACCAGGCTGCGCTGGACCATGCGCAGGCCGTCGTCGCCGCCATAGGCCGAGAGCGAGGTGGCGGTGAAGAAGGCCATCTGGCCGAAGGCAAGCGTGATCATGATGAAGTAGACGCCGCGGGTCTTCAGCGAGATCGCCCCCGTCACCAGGGCGAACAGCGCGCCGGCGCCGATCGCCACGGGAAAGGCGATCAGCGCCTCGTCGGTGTCGTGGAACATCAGGATCGCGACCGCATAGCCGCCGATGCCCATGAAGGCGGCATGGCCGAACGAGATCATCGCGCCGTAGCCGAGGATCAGGTCGAGCGACAGCGCCGCGATGGCGAAGATCATCGCGCGGGTGACGAGCGTCAGGACATAGCGGTCGACCGGCAGCACCAGCGGCACCAGTGCGAGCGCCGCGAACACGACGAGCGGCACGAGCAGCCGCCGGCGGTCGAACCGGGATGCTGCGGCCATCGGGGCGGCGAGGGGCGGGGCGTCGGTCATCGCTCAGCCCTTTGCCGGGAACAGGCCGGTCGGCCGGAAGAACAGCACCGCGGCCATCAGGATGTAGATCGACATGGAGGCGATGGCCGGGCCGATGGTGCGCGCGTCCGAGGGCGAGAGGCCGGCAAGGCGCAGGAGGTCGACCGAGAACGAGCGCAGCAGCGTGTCGGTGAGGCCGACGATCAGCGCTCCGATGAAGGCGCCGCGGATCGAGCCGATGCCGCCGATGACGATGACGACGAAGGCGAGGATCAGGAGATTGTCGCCCATGCCGGGCTCGACCGACAGGACCGGCGCGGCCATGCAGCCGGCAAAGCCGGCCAGCATGGCGCCGAAGCCGAAGACGATCATGAACAGGCGCTTGATGTCGACGCCGAGAGCCGAGACCATCGGCGCGTTGGTCGCGCCGGCGCGGATCAGCATGCCGACGCGTGTCTTCGCGACGATCAGGTAGAGGCCCAGCGCGACACCGAGCCCGGCGAGGATGATGGCCAGACGCCAGACCGGGTAGAGCACGCCATCGGCGATCGCGATCGAGCCCGAGAGCACGTCCGGCACCGGCACCTGCAGGGGCGCGGCGCCCCAGATGATCTTCACGCTCTCGTTGAGGAACAGAATGACGCCGAAGGTCGCCAGGACCTGTTCGAGATGGTCGCGCTCATAGAGATGGCGCATGACGGCCACCTCCAGCAGCAGGCCGAAGGCGAGCGCCGCGATGAGGGCCAGCACCAGGCCGAAAAAGAAGTTGCCCGTCCAGGCGACGAACATGGCCGCGAGATAGGCGCCGAGCATGTATTGCACGCCGTGGGCGAGGTTGATGAAGTCCATCACGCCGAACACCAGCGTCAGGCCGGCGGCGATCAGGAACAGCAGCACGCCGAGCTGCAGCCCGTTCAATGTCTGGATGATCAGAAGAGTCGAGGACATGAGTTCCGGTCGGGGCTCGGGTGGCTACGAGATCGGCGCGGCTGCTGACATTTGAGACGTGATGGCGGGCATGAACCGGCCCGCCGGTCCCGCGCCGGGCGGGACCGGGAGCAGGCAAGGCCCGGCTTGACCTCGCATTCAGGCGATACGGCCGTCCCAGTGACCGGCGACCGGCTGGCGCCGGGGCCGGGTTGGAGCGTCACCAGCGCATCGGGCAGTCGCGGGCATAGACATCGGCGTAGTTGGTGAACACCCGCTCGACGATCTCGGTCTGGAACTTGCCGTCGGGACGCCGCGCGGCGCGCACGGTGTAGAAGTCCTGGATCGGATAATGGTTGTTGCCGAAGCGGAAGTTGCCGCGCAGCGAGACGAAGTCGGCCTTGCGCAGGGCGGCGCGTACGGCGTCGCGATTGCTCAGATTGCCGTTGACGGCGCGCACGGCGCTGTCGATCAGCATGGCCGAGTCATAGGCCTGCATGGCGTAGGAGCCGGGCACGTAGCCGAAAGCCGCTTCGAAATCGGCGACGAACTTCTTGTTCTGCGGATTGTCCATGTTCGGCGCCCAGGTCATGCCGCCGATCATGCCGATCGCCGCGTCCTGCTGGGCGGGCAGGGTGGATTCGTCGACGGTGAAGGCCGAGAGGAACGGCACGCGATCGACGAGGCCGGCCTGGCGATACTGGCGCACCAGGTTCACGCCCATGCCGCCGGGCATGAAGGTGAACATGCCGTCGGACCGGGAGGCGCCGATGCGGGCGAGCTCGGCGGAGAAGTCGAGATGGCCGAGCGGGGTGAACACCTCGTCGACGACCTCGCCGCGGAAATGCCGCTTGAAGCCGGCCATGGCGTCGCGTCCGGCCTGGTAGTTCGGCGTCAGAAGGAAGACACGGCGCATGTTGCGGCTCTGCGCATAGGCGCCCAGCACCTCGTGCACCTGGTCGTTCTGGTAGGACGTGACGAACATGTTTTCGTGGCAGGCCTTGCCGGCATAGCTCGACGGGCCGGCATTGGCGCTGATCAGGAAGGCGCGCGAATTGACCACCGGCGCCTGGATCGCCTGCAGCACGTTCGAGAAGATCGGGCCGACCACGAAGTCCACCTTGTCGCGGTCGATGAGGCCCTGGACGCGCTGGATCGCGATGTCGGGCTTCAATTCGTCGTCGACCACGATCACCTGCACCTCGCGGCCGCCCATCCGGCCGCCGAGCTGGCGGATGGCCAGCTGGAAGCCGTCGCGGGCGTGCTGGCCGAGCACCGCCGAGGGGCCCGAAAGCGTCTCGATGACGCCGATCCGGATCGGCTCCTGGGCGCTGGCCACCGGCGCAGCCGTGCTGAGGCCCAGGCCGGCGGCAAAACCGGCAGCCACCATCGACAGAAGGCGTTTCATCAAAATCTCCCCACCCGTGCGCCGGCCCGGGCTTGTCCGTGGTCGCGGCTGATGCCAAGGCATTATTACGCCGGATTTGTCGTGAACAACCCCGGTCGCGAAAAATATTTTAAGCCTAAAGTAATTTTCCGCAAGGCTGGCAGGGGCGATTCGCCCGCAGGAACCCGCAGGTAGGCCCGATGCTGATCACCGACCATGCCGATGGCAAGCCGCGCTGTGCCTGGCCCGGCTACGACCCGCTCTATGTCGCCTATCACGACACCGACTGGGGCGTGCCCGAGCGCGACGATCGCGCCCTGTTCGAGAAGCTGATCCTCGACGGCTTCCAGGCGGGCCTGTCCTGGATCACCATTCTCCGGAAGCGCGATCATTTCCGCAAGGTTTTCGACGGCTTCGAACCGGAGATCGTCGCCAATTACACGCCGGCCAAGATCGAGGCGCTGATGGCCGATCCCGGCATCGTCCGCAACCGTGCCAAGATCGTCGGCACCATCCGGTCGGCGGGCATCTATCTCGACATGCAGGCCAGGGGCATCGGCTTTTCCGACTATCTCTGGGGTTTCGTCGACGGCCGGGCGGTGCAGCCCCGTTTCACCGACCGGTCGCAGGTGCCGACCGAAACCGACATCGCGGCCAAGATCTCCAGGGACCTGAAGGCGCGCGGTTTCGCCTTCGTCGGGCCGACCATCGTCTATGCCTTCATGCAGGCGGTGGGCATGACCAACGACCACATGGTCGGCTGCTTCCGCCACGAGGAAGTGGCGGCGATGGGCTGACCAGCCACCCGGCACCAGCGGGTTTCAGCCCGCCCGCAGCCTTTCGGCCATCTTCTCGGCGATCATGACCGTCGTCAGATGCGTGTTGGCGCGCACCACCTCGGGCATGATCGAGGCGTCGATGACGTGCAAACCGGTGCAGCCGATCACCCGGCAGTCCGGATCGACCACCGAACGGGGGTCGTCGGCCGCACCCATCCGGCAGGTGCCGCTGGCATGCTGGGCATCCGAGCATTCGCTGAACAGCCAGTCGTCGAGTTCGGCCGGGCTCAAGTCCTCCTCGATCGACCGGCCGGTCGAGCCATAGTCGACGCGGGTCGTAATGGCGCGGATGGCTTCGTGCCGGGCGAGGGCCCTGAGGCGCAGGACGCCGTCGCGCATCCGGACGAGGTCGCGCTCGTCGGACAGCATGCGCTCCTCCACCGCGGGATCGACGCTCGGGTCGGGGGTGGTGATCCGCACGTGGCCTTGGCTGAACGCCTGGTAGACCGAGACCACCAGCCGGCCGCGGCCGGTGTCGCCATTCGCGCCGAGCGAGACGAGATTGCCGGCAATGACGATCATGTCGTTCTCGCCGGCACCGCCGAGCCCGGAGGAATAGCGCAGGCAGCAATTGGTATGGCGGTGCATCAGCGTGCCGACGCGCGCATGGTCCTTGAGCGTCAGGAACAGCGGCATCATCGGATGGTCGAGCAGGTTCTCGCCGACCGGCAGGTCGGCGACGACGGGAATGCCGAGGCCCTTCAGCACGCCGGCCGGACCGATGCCCGAGCGCTGCAGCACCGCCGGGGAGTGGATGGCGCCGGCCGACAGGATCACACTCCGGTTCGCGCGTGGCGCATAGGTCCGGCCGTCGACCGTGACGTGCACGCCGCTCGCATGCGGGCGGTTGCCTTCGACCTGCAGCCGATCGACGAGCGCGTGGCCGACAATGGTCAGGTTCGCCCGGCCGCGGGCCGGCTCCAGATAGCCGTCATTGGTCGATACGCGCGCACCGGCGCGGCTGTTGATGGCATAGGGCGAGGCGCCGGTGCCCTCGGGGGCATTGTGGTCCTCGCACCAGCCATAGCCGAGGCCGATGGAGGCGTCCTTCAGCGCCACGTCGACGCTGCCCCAGTCGGCCACCGGCGCGCGATAGACCGGGATCGGCCCGGTGCTGCCGTGATAGGGTGCCGTGCCGAAATTGACGTCGGTTTCGAGCCGGTTGAAGAAGAGCAGGACATCCTGCCAGCCCCAGCCGGCGCAACCGTCGGCCTGCCACCGGTCGAAATCGTCGGGCACGCCGCGAATGGCGATCTGCCCGTTGATGGTAGAGCTGCCGCCGACCGCCCGGCCGCGCCAGAGCAGCCTCGGTTCCTGCCGCTCGGTGCGCCGCGCCATCAGCTTCGGCCAGCGATAGTCGTCATCGCCGATCGCGCGCATGGGATTGGGGATGCGGATATGATCCGGCGTTTCCGCCGAGCGGAAATCACGCCCGGCTTCGAGCAGCAGCACCTTGACGGCCGGGTCTTCGCTCAGCCGCGCGGCCAGCACCGCACCGGCCGATCCCGCACCGATGATGATGTAGTCGTAGTCCTCGCCGATCATTCCCATGGCCCTCATGTCCGGCGCAGCCTTGCCGGCGGCTGCCGATCGGCCGAGCCTAAAGGGCGCGATCCGCGTCGAGCTATGCAATTCCGGCGGAACGTCCGCCCGCTTGCCGGCCATGGCTCTTGCGCCCCGCCCTGACTAGCGTTCGCCGGAAGATGGGTTCTGGGAAAGGGTGATCGATGGACCGTCGGGGATTTCTGAAGGGCGCCGGGGCGGGATTTGCCGCTGCGCTCGCGGCGCCGGGCATTGCGCTGGCCCAGAACCAGCGCGTTCTGAAATTCGTCCCGCATGCCGACCTCGCCGTGCTCGATCCGGTCTTTTCGCCGGCCTATGTCACGCGTCACCATGCCTATCTCGTGTTCGACACGCTGTTCGGCATGGACGGCAACCTGCGGCCGGTGCTGCAGATGGCCGAGAGCGCCGGCACCGAGAACGACGGCCGGCAATGGACCATCAGGCTGCGGCACGGCCTGAAGTTCCATGACGGCACGCCGGTGCTGGCGCGCGACTGTGTCGCCAGCATCCGCCGCTGGGCCGGCCGCGACGGTTTCGGTCAGGTCCTGATGGCGGCGACCGACGAGCTTGCCGCGGTCGACGACAGAACCTTGCGGTTCCGCCTGAAGCGGCCATTCCCTCTGCTGCCCAATGCGCTCGGCAAGGTGCCGTCCTACATGCCGGCGATCATGCCGGAGCGTCTTGCCGCCGCGGAACCGACGACGCAGGTGACCGAAATGGTCGGCAGCGGCCCCTATCGCATCAAGCTCGACGAGCGTGTGCCGGGTGCCCGCGTCGTCTACGAGCGGTTCGCCGACTATGTGCCGCGCAGCGACGGCGAGCCGGGCTGGACTGGCGGGCCGAAGGTTGCCCATTTCGACCGGGTCGAATGGGCGATCATCCCCGATCCGGCGACCGCCGCCGGCGCGCTCCAGGGCGGCGAGGTCGACTGGTGGGAATATCCGCTGCACGACCTCCTGCCGATGCTGAAGCGCAACCGCGGCGTCCGTGTCGAGGTGCCCGAGCCCACGGGCATGATCCCGACCCTGCGCTTCAACACGCTGACCAAGCCCTTCGACAATCCCGCGATCCGCCGGGCGCTGCTCGGCGCCGTCGACCAGGAGGAGTTCATGCGGGCGCAGGTCGGCAGCGACGCCAGCATGTTCCGCACCGGCGTCGGCGTGTTCTGCCCGGGCACGCCCATGGCGAGCAGTGCCGGCATGGAAGTGCTCACCGGCCCGCGCGACGACGCCAAGGTGAAGCGGGCACTGGAACAGGCCGGCTACAAGGGCGAGAAGGTGGTGCTGCTCGCCGGCGTGAACGTGCCCGACGTGAAGAATTCCTGCGATGTCGCAGCCGAGATGATGCGGCGCCTCGGCATGAATGTCGACTATCAGGCGCTCGACTGGGGCACCGTCATCCAGCGCCGGTCGAACCGCGAGCCGGTCGAGAACGGCGGCTGGAGCTGCTACTGCTCGAGCTGGGGCGGGCTCGACCAGCTCGATCCGTCAGCCCATCTTCTGCTGCGCGGCGACGGCGGCTTTTTCGGCTGGCCGAAAAGCGACGAACTGGAGCGGCTGCGCCACGCCTGGTTCGAGGCGCCGGATCTTGCCGGCCAGCAGGCAATCGCCGCCCAGATCCAGAAGCAGGCCTTCGTCGACGCGCCCTACCTGCCGCTCGGCCAGTACATCCAGCCGACCGCCTTCCGCTCGAGCCTGACCGGGGTGAAGAGCGGCTTTGCCACCTTCTGGAACGTCCGCCGGGCCTGAGGCGACGGCCGGACCTGCCGCGCGGCGGCCATGTGCCGCCACCTGCCGGGCGGCGGCGCTTCCGGCCTCAACCGCTGACCATGGCCCGCCGCATGACGGCTGAGGCCGTGGCGGAGCCGACGGCCTCGCCGAGCGTTCCGTAGTGCACGCCCCAGGCGCCGGGCAGTCCCGGATTGCGTGTCGCGAGAAACAGGTCGGCAACCTCCTGCGTGCTGTGGCGCAGCAGCTCCGCGCCCTGCAGGATGCGGGCGACGGCTTCGGTCATCGGGCGGGCGAGACATTCGTCGGCGGCCGCCCCGCGCACAAGCCGCTCGGCCAGCGCGACCATTGCGTCATAGCGCGTGTCCTGGCCGGCGAGCGGCCTGACCTCGTCGAACAGCGCCTCGATCGTGCGCGGGTCCTTCGCCATGGCGCGCCGCACGTCCATGCACATCATGTTGGCGGTGCCTTCCCAGACGCTGTTGAGCGGGGCTTCCCGGTAAAGGCGCGCCATCGGGTTCTCCTCGATGAAGCCGTTGCCGCCGTGGCATTGCAGCGCCTCGAAAGCGATCGAGGGCGCGCGCGAGCAGTTGAAGAACTTCGCCGCAGGCGTCGCGACGCGCGCCAGAAGCTTCTCATGCTCGACCGCGGCGAGTTGGTCGGTGGCCTTCGCCACGCGCAGGGCCATCAGCGTCGCGGCCTCTACCTCCACGGCCATGTCCGCCAGGACATGGGTCATCATCGGCCGGTCCGCGATGGTCGTGCCGAACGCGTTGCGGGTCGTCGTATGCTGCAGAGCGAGCGTCAGGGACTGCCGCATCAGGCCGGCCGAGCCGATGGCGAAGTCGAGCCGGGTCAGGTGCGCGTGCGACAGGATTTCGCGGATGCCCTTGCCCTCCTCGCCGACGCGGATCGCCAGCGTTCCCGCATATTCGACTTCGCTCGATGCATTGGACTTGTTGCCGGCCTTGTCCTTGAGGCGCTGCACGAAGAACCGGTTGTAGCTGCCGTCGGGCAGGGTGCGCGGCAGGAAGAAGCAGGTCACCTCGCCGTCGACCTTGGCCAGCGTGAAGAAGCCGTCGGACTGCGGCACTGAGCAGAACCATTTGTGGCCCGTCAGCTCGTACCAGTTGGCGGTCTTGCCGTGATAATCGCCGGCGTGCGAGAAGCGTGCCGTCGTCTGCGTCTCGCGCAGGTCCGAGCCGCCCTGCTTCTCGGTCATCGCATAGCCGATCACCACCGACGGCTTGTCGCCGACCTCCCTGCGGCTGAACTCGCATTCCGTCCCCTTGACCTTCTCCGCCCAGATGGCGAGGGCGGGTTCCGCCGCGAAGCCGGCATAGGACGCATAGGCCATGCCGGTCGGGCAGGCGGTGCCATGCTCGACCTGGTTCCAGAGATAGGACAGGACTGCGCGCGCGAAGTGGCCGTTCTTCTGGTTGGTGCGCCAGGCGAGATTGGGGACTTCATGCCGCCAGGCGAGCGTCATCAGCTCGTGCCAGCTCGGATGGAACTCGACCCAGTCGATGCGGTGGCCGAAGCGGTCGTGCGTGCGGAGTTCGGGCAGGTGGCGGTTGGCGAGCCGCGCTAGCTCCTGCACATGTTCGTCGCCTGCGACCGCGCCGAGCGCGTCGCAGCGTTCCGCCGCCCAGGGCGCCTCGCGCGCGATGGCCGCGCGCAGGACCACATCGCCGGCAAAGGCGTTGAAGCCGGTCGCCGGCTGCGCCTGGTTGCGGACGTCGTGGGTGCTGTAGCGGCCGGCGGAGCTGTCGGCCGTGCCGGCCGGGGAAGCCTTGGTCATGAGAGCCTCGGGAACGGAGTGATCGTGTTTCAGCAATGCGGTGCGGCGGCGCCGTCGGCGGGATTGGCGTGATATGAATATGAATTCAGATTCATTTTACGCATCACCAAAGCGAAACGTTGAAGGCAGATTGACGCTGCGGATAGCGTCAATCAAGATGAAAATGAATTCGGATTCATATGGAAAGGCCATATCGATATCCGCCTTTCGGGGGACGCGGCGATGAACGGCAGGCAGATTCGCACGCTCGACAAGAAGACGCAGATCCTGCGCGCGGCGCGTTCGGTCGTCATGGATGGCGGCTTCGTCGATCTGCAGATGAATGCGGTGGCCGCGGCCGCCAGCGTCGCGGTGGGCACCATCTACCGCTATTTCCCGTCCCGGGCCGAGCTCTGCGCGGCCATCGTGAGCACGACCTCGCAGCGCGAGGTGGATGTCCTCGCCGGCATTGCGGTGTCCGAGGGATCGCCCTCGCAGAAGGTGCGCGACGCGGTCCGCACCTTCGCGACGCGGGCCATGCGGGGCCGGCGGCTCGCCTATGGCCTGATCTTCGAGCCGATCGATCCCGAGGTGGAAAGCACCCGGCTGAAATATCGGCGTGCGATCGCGCGGGTGTTCGAGACCATCATCAGGGAGGGCATCGCCGCGGGTGAGTTCAGGGCGGTGGACGTCGAGGTGGCCGGAGCCTGCCTCGTCGGCGCGTTCATGGAAGGCCTCGTCGGCTCGCTCGCCCCCGACACGGGCGGCGTCCGGGAAAGGGCCGCGGAAGTGGCCGAGGCGATTGCCGATCTCTGCCTCGCGGCCGTCGCGCGGCCTGACAATCCCGTCCTGAACGGCCGCGCGGCCGGTGCCGGCGCCAGGGCTCCCGTGCACCTGCGGCAAAGGACGCGCGAGGGCCGGGCCGGCTGAAGGCCGTCGCCGCAGGCCATGGCGTGCGGTGCCGGTGTCCCGGAGAATCCGGTATGCCGTCGCCGCGATTCTGATTCATAATTCGAGAATGTTGCGGACCGGAGCGGGTGCAAACCGGCGCTGATGGCGGCGCATCGGCGCGCTCGTCGTCGGAGCGGGACTGCCGGACACATGGCGACGGCAAGCAAGAGGCCTCTGCATGCGGAGCGGGACTGGCGATCGATGGGGGCGCGGCGGAACGGTCGGCCGGGCGCAGCGAGCAGGCGGCGGCGCAACTGCATCGATCAGGCCGGTGGGGTGCCGGCGATGAGCGCGGCGAGTCGCTCCGGCCCGACAGGCCTCCGCCGTTTCCTCGACCTCCAGCAGCAGCGCGATTGGCTGGAGGGCAGGGCGGTGCTGCGCGATGCCGACGAGCGCGAGCAGTCCCTGGAACTGCGCTTCAGATACGTCCCCCGGTTCGAGAAGCTGCTGCGCCGGCCTGAGGCAGGGGCGGTCCTGGACATTCTCGGGCGATACGGCCGCGACTGCATCCCGATGCCGCGCCGGACCGAGCGGCACTACTGGTCGGTGTCCTGTCTGCCCTCGACGCCGGGCAAGGCGCTCGTTCGCGTCAATGCGAGCTGGATGGAGCTGTTCTCGCTCTATCCGGACGGGGAGGGCATCCGCGCGCTGTTCCTGGTGCATCTGTCCGATTTCACCAGGGACCGTTCACGCGACGAGACCCAGGTCGACGAAGCTCTCCTCGAGCACTGCGTGGCGGCGCCGGAAGACGTCAGCTATTTCGTGCCCCGCGGCGAGGACATGTTCGGCGTCAGGGTCCGGGGCCTTGCCTCGATCGTCAAATTCCTCACGGAGCACCGCGCGCTGCGGGCCATCAGGGCGTTCAACCTGACGCATATGAACCGGGGCCGGAACGCCTACCAGGCAAGCCACTGCTACAGCCTCGCCGACCACATGGTGGCTGATCACGGACAGTGAACCATCGCGCATGCGGCGCGTAGGGATGAACATGGACAGGCGGGGCGCCGGCCGGCGCCCCGCGCGGCTTCGGAGGCGAACGTGATGTCACCGACAGTGAGGGTCATGGCCGAGGCCGATGAGCGCCCGGCGGTCGAGACCATCGTGCTCGCCTTTGCGGCGGATCCGATGGCGCGATGGACTTGGCCGCAGGCTCACCAGTACCTGGCGGCCATGCCGCGGCTGGTCCGCGCCTTCGGGCACAAGGCCTTCTCCGGCGGCGGCGCCTTCTGCACCGAGGGGTATGCGGGCGCCGCGCTGTGGCTGCCGCCCGGTCTGCATCCCGACGAGGAGGAGCTCGGCGCGCTGATGGCCAGCACGGTCGCGCCCGCTCTTTCGGCGGAGGCCGCGGCCATATTCGAGCAGATGGCTGCGTTCCACCCGGCCGAGCCGCATTGGTACCTGCCGGTGATCGGCGTTGACCCCTCCTGTCAGGGCCAAGGCCACGGCGACGCCTTGATGGCGCATGCGCTGGCGCATTGCGACCGCGATCACACGCCCGCCTATCTGGAATCGTCCAACCCGCGCAATATCCCGCTCTACCGGCGCCATGGCTTCGAACCGCTCGGCGCGATCCAGGCCGGTTCGTCACCGACGCTCGTCCCGATGCTGCGGCGACCGCGTTGAGCTCGGGCGGGGGTCTGGGCCGAGCCGGAACCGAAGCACCGAAGATCCTCAGCGCAGCTCGTCGTAGCAGCCTTCCGCGATCTCGCTCATGCGCGTCCGCTCGTCGGCGCTGAGGCGGTCGGCCAGCACCCGGTCCCAGAGCTGCAGGCGCTTCAGGCGATCGACCGTGCAAAGGCAGGCCGGCCGGCAGGTGGCCGCGACCTGGCCGGAGGCCGTGCAGCTGCGCTCGCAGGCGGCGATGAACGGGCGGGCATCGGCCGCGGGCATGGCAGCGACCCGGGCGGCGAGGAACAACACGGCGAAGAAGACCGGCTGGTGCACGAGATAGACGGCGAGGCTGTGCCGCCCACCCCAGGCGAGAAGCCGGGCCGGCGCGGATGCGGCGCGCCAGTCCATGATGCGGGCGCCGAGGGGACTGCCGAGCACGAGACGTGCGAGCAGGATGCCGGCCAGCACGCAGCCGAACCAGGGCAGGACGGGCACATAGTCCGCCGTCGAGAGCTGCTGGCGGCCAAGGCCGAGCCAGGCGAGCCAGGGGCTGTCGAGAATCGGACTGGCGACGAGCGGGGGCAGCGCGAAGGCGGTGATCGCCGCGCCGGCGACGGCGAGCAGCGGCAGCTGCACGAAGGCGAGGCCCAGCACGCTGGCAACGGCGATATGGTGCAGGATGCCGAAGAAGATATAGGCGTCTGGCAGGGCGAACCAGGTGGCGAGCGTCACCAGCGCAGCGGCGCCCGCCACCATGGCGAGCCGCTTGAAATAGGGGCGGGCCTTGAAGCCGTTGCGGGTCGCCAGCACCAGGCTGAAGCCGACGATGACCAGGAACGAGCCGGCAATGCAGCGCGCGAACCAGCGCCAGCCCGGTTCGGAGGCGATGTCGGTCGCGATCAGCCGGAACAGCGACAGGTCCCAGGTGAAATGGAAGATGAACATGGCGACGAGCGCCAGCCCGCGCGCGAGGTCGACGAGGTCGGCCCGTCGCGACGGCGTGGAGGCGGCCGATGGGGCAATGGCGGTCATGGCGCCTCAGCCGACGGCCACGAGACGCGCGAAACCCTGGCGCGTGATGCGCTCCAGGCGTTCGCGGCAGGCGGCGTAGGTGGGATCAGCGGCATGCAGGCGCCCGGGCGCGGCGGCCGGTGCATGGCGCATCGGGATCAGCGCCAGCGGCAGGGAGGCCGGCGTCAGATGGCCGCCGAGCCCGACCTGCAGCGTGGTGATGAGGCCGTAGAGCTCGCCGGTGATCGTCGGCCGGTTGAGGATCGCCAGCCGATATTGCCCGGCTTCGCTGGTGACCAGATAGATCTGCCCGGACTGGTTGGGCAGCGACACCGACCCTTTCTGGGTGAAGGCGGCATCGAGCCGCGCCTTTTCCCGGAAGACGAGATGTGAGGCCGCCTCGTCCCAGACGATCTCGGTGTGATAGGCGAAGATCGCCTCGGCCTCCTCGAGCGAGGGCCGGATGGTCAGATATTCGCCGGTCAGCCAGTCGGCGGCGGCCCGCGAATAGGCGCCGAGCGAGGTCGGCGCGAGGCCCGATGGTTGTGCCTGCGGCTGTGGCGCCGCGCCGACGGGCTGCAGCGATCGGCCGAGGGCTTCCTCGAGGCGCAGCGTCGTGGCGAGCGTGAACGGCCGGCTGCCGGCCAGCGCCTTTTCCAGTGTCGATATGCTGATGCGCGCCATGTCGGCGAGCGCCTGGCGCGACATGCGCCGACGCGCCAGCTCGCTGCGCACGATGCCCGCAACCACCCGGCTGTGTTCGCCCGTCAGCTCGCTTTCGGTGGCTGGCATCTGAACGCTTCCGCACATTTCCGCACAAGGCCGCACAGTGTCACACGGCCCGGCCGCGAACAAGACGGCCGGTGCGGCCGATGGCCGGAAGACGCCGAACTCGACGCTCACTGTGCGGACGCGCCTGCGCACAAAAGGGAGGTCGCCTGTCCCCCTCGATCGCAGGAGACCTTGAGATCATGACGAGCTCCATCCGCCGGCCCCCCGTTGCCGGAGCCATCGTCCCCACCATCCTCGCCGCTCGGCTCGAGCGTGCCGCAAGGCACGCCGTGGCCGCTCTGCTGGCGCTTTTCGGCTGTCTCCTCGTTCTCGGCCATGCCCGGGCCGGAGACGGTCGCGGCGAGGCCATGACGCCCGGCGCGATGCAGTCGGGCGGCCTCCTCATCCGCAATGCCGGCGGCTCCGGCTTCACCGAGGCGGTCCGGCTCGGCACGGATGTCTATCTCGCGGTGAGCGGTCCCACCGTGCGCGGCCGGATCACCCAGGTATTCCGCAACACCAGCGACCAGTGGGTCGAAGCCGTCTATGTCTTCCCGCTGCCCGATGATGGCGCGGTCGACTATCTCAAGATGGTGGTCGGCAACCGCATCATCATCGGCGAGATCAAGCCGCGGGCCGAGGCTCGGGCGGTCTATGAGGCGGCGCGTGCCGAAGGCCGCCGCGCCGGCCTCGTCGAGCAGCAGCGGCCGAACCTCTTCACCAATTCGGTTGCCAATATCGGCCCCGGCGAAACGGTGCTGGTGCAGATCGAATACCAGGCTCCTGTGCGCCAGAGCGCCGGCGTCTCGTCCGTGCGCGTGCCGCTGGTGATGGGACCGCGCTACAATCCCCGGCCGGGCGCCGATGGCGTCGATCCGGTGCCGAACCGTGCCGCCATGGCTGCGCCCGTGCTGGATCCGCGCCGCTACGACAGGACCAATCCGGTGTCGATCCGCGTCCAGCTGCAGCCCGGCTTCCAGCTCGGCGAAGTCAAGAGCGCCTATCACGCGGTGGTGGACAGGCCCGAGGGCGCCGGCCGCTTCATCATGCTGACCGATGGCGAAGTGCCGGCCGACCGCGACTTCGAACTGACCTGGACGGCGGCGGCCTCCGCCGCGCCGCAGGCCCGGCTGTTCCGCGAACGGATCGGCGGCGAGGATTATCTGATGGCCTTCGTCACGCCGCCGTCGGCGGCGAACACGGTCGAGGCGTCGCGCGAGATCGTCTTCGTCATCGACAATTCCGGATCGATGTCGGGCCCGTCGATGCGCCAGGCCAAGGCGAGCCTTCTCTACGCGCTGTCGCGGCTGAAGGCCGGCGACCGGTTCAACGTGGTCCGCTTCGACGACACGCTGACCAAGCTGTTCCCGGATACGGTTCCGGCCGACGCCGAGCATCTCGACACGGCGCGCCAGTTCGTCTCGGGCCTGGAGGCGCGCGGCGGCACGGAGATGGTCCCGGCCCTGCGGGCGGCGCTGGAGGATCCGCGTCCGGAGGATACGAGCCGCGTCCGCCAGGTGGTGTTTCTCACCGACGGCGCGATCGGCAACGACCAGCAGCTGATCGACACGATCGCCCGCGAGCGTGGTCGCTCGCGCCTGTTCATGGTCGGCATCGGCTCGGCGCCCAACACCTTCCTGATGACCCGCGGCGCGGAGATGGGCCGGGGCAGCTATACCCATATCGGTTCGGTCGCCGAGGTGGAGACCCGCATGCGCGAGCTGTTCGGCAAGCTGGAGCGTCCGGTCGTCACCGATCTCACCGCCCGCATCGAGGGCACGACCGCCGACATGACGCCGGCCGCCATGCCCGACCTCTATGCCGGCGAGCCGGCGGTCGTTGCCATGAAGGTTGGCGCGCTCACCGGGACCGTCCGCATCGAAGGCCGGATCGCCGGCGAGACCTGGCATGCCGACCTCGCCCTCTCCGATGCGATCGAGGGGCGCGGCCTCTCCAAGCTCTGGGCGCGGCGCAAGATTGCCGATGTCGAGGCGGAGCGCTCGCTGCACCGGATGACCGGCGATGTCGCGGATGCACGTATCCGCGCGCTCGCTCTCGCCCATGGCCTCGTCTCGAGCCAGACGAGCCTCGTTGCCGTGGACCATACGCCGGCCCGTCCAGTCGGCACGCCGCTGACCCGCCAGGACTTGCCGCTGAACCTGCCGGCCGGCTGGGACTTCCAGGCCCTGTTCGGTCAGGTCGCCCAGACGCGCGGCGTCGGTTCCACCAGCCCGGCGGTCGGGGAGGGCGGCGAGGGCAGGGCCGTGACGCTGCCGCGCACCGGCACCGATGCCGGGCTGCGCCTGGTCGCCGGAGCCGGCTGCCTCTTGCTCAGCCTTGCCGCGCTCGCCCTGACGCGCCGGCGCCGCGGAATGGTCGCATGACCGCGTTCGGCCAGATCTTCGGAGGAGGCGCCGCCCGGCGCCTCCTCGTCACCCTTGCGGCGGGTATCGGCCTCGTCTTCGGGCTGCTCCTCTGCGGCCAGGTCGCCTGGATCCATGCCAAGGCGACCGTCGCGCAGCTGCTGCTCGACCAGGCCTTCGCGCGCTCGGTCGCCGAAGGGCGGCCGGTCAAGCCCTGGGCCTGGCTCGACACCTGGCCGGTCGCGCGCATCACCGTGCCCCGGCTCGGCGCGGCGGCCGTAGTTCTCGCCGGCGACAGCGGCCAGGCCCTCGCCTTCGGCCCGGGCCATGTGCCCGGCACGCCGGAGGCAGGCGATCCCGGCACGGCGGTCTATGCGGCGCATCGCGACACCCATTTCGCCTTTCTCGGCGCCGTCAGGACGGGCGACGAGGTGCTGGTCGAACGGCAGGATGGCCGGCGCCAGCGCTTCGTCGTCGACGGCATGCGTGTCGTGCCGTGGAACGCCTCCGGCATCGATGCGCAGGCTGCCGGCCGCTGGCTGGTGCTCTCCACCTGCTGGCCGCTCGACGGCCGCACCGAAGGGCCTTGGCGCTATGTGGTGACGGCAAGGGCGGTCGATGACCGGATGGCCGATTGAGTTGCAGATCCCGCCATGTGACAAGCGGTCGGGAGCGCCTGTTCGATCGGACATCTGGAGCCGCCATGGCCGAGACCTTCGAGGCTGCCGTCTGCACCGCGCTGACCGGGCCCGACGCCCTGCGTCTCGAACGGCTGTTGCGCCAGCCGCTCGATGCCGGCAGCCTGCGCATCGCCGTGCGCGCGGCCGGCGTCAATTTCCCCGACTATCTGATGACCAAAGGCGAATATCAGCTGCGTCCCGAGCCGCCCTTCGTGCCCGGCATGGAGGTGGCTGGCATCGTCGTCGAGCGCGGCGTGGCGGCGCGCCGCTTCGCCGTCGGCGACCGGGTCATGGCCATGACCCGCACCGGTGGCTTCGCCGCCGAGGTGACGGTGGCCGAAGGCCATGTCTTCCCGCTGCCCGGCAGCTTCTCGTTCGAGGACGGTGCGTCCTTCCTGGTGCCGATGCGCACGGCCTATCATGCGCTGATCGATCGCGGCGGCCTTGCCGGCGGCGAGACCGTGCTGGTGCTCGGCGCGACCGGCGGCGTCGGCATGGCCGCGGTACAGCTTGCGCGCCATCGCGGCGCGCGGGTGATCGCGGTCGGTTCCGACGACGGCAAGCTCGCCGTGGTACGGGAGGCGGGCGCGAACCATGTGCTCAATCATCGCCAGGTACCGCTCGTCGAGGCAGTACGCGGGCTCGTGCCGGCGGTCGATATCGTTTTCGATCCGGTCGGCGGTGCGCTGGCGCCGGAGGCGGCACGCCTGCTCGGCTGGGGCGGGCGCTTTCTGGTGATCGGCTTCGCCAGCGGCGAGATCCCGCGCTTTGCCGCCAATCTCGCGCTGATCAAGGGCTATTCGATCATCGGCGTGCGGGCGGGGGAGGCGGCCCGGCGCGATCCGCCGAGCCTTGGCGCCAGCATCGCCACGCTCGTCGCCTGGGCGGAAGAGGGCGACCTGAAGCCGCGCATCTCGCACCGGTTCGCGTTGCCGGACGCGCGCGAGGCGCTGGCCACACTCGCCGGTCGGCGCGTGGTCGGGCGCGTCGTCCTCGACCTGGCGGCCGGAGCCACCGGTCCGGCCGACGCCACGAACTGAGGGGCAGCCCTTCCCGGCGCCGTCTTCCTCGGCCGGATGTTCTCCAGCATGGTGCGGCGGCCGGCGCGCCGGCGCATCGGGAGAACGGCATGATGGATAGCGGCTTTATCGAAACGGATCTGGCGCGGATCGCCTTCCTCCAGTCGCGCGCCGACGGACCGGCCATCCTGTTCATCCATGGCAATTCCAGCTGCAAGGAAGTGTTCGGGCGGCAGTTCGCGGCCGCCGAGCTCGGCGGCTATCGGCTCGTCGCCTTCGACCTGCCCGGCCATGGCGCCTCCGGCGATGCGCGTGTGCCCGAGCGTACCTATACGTTCGCCGGCTATGCCGAGGTCGCAGAGGCCGTCGCCGACCGGCTCGGCCTGGAGCGGCCGGTTATTTTCGGCTGGTCCCTCGGTGGTCATATCGGCCTTGAAATGCTCGGCCGCGGCTTTGCCGCCCGGGGCCTGATGATCAGCGGCACGCCGCCGGTGAAGGCCGATATCGAAAGCCTGATGGCCGGCTTCAACATTGATCCCAGTGCCGAAAACCTGACCGGCAAGCGCGATTTCTCGGAGGCCGATGCGCTCGCCTATGCGACGCATACCTCGGCCGTCGACGGACGGGTCGATCCGCATCTGCTCGCCATGTGCCGGCGCACCGATGGCCGCGCCCGCGAGACCATGTTCGGTTCGGTCGCCGCCGGGCAGGCGCTGGACGAGCGCGAGATCGTCGCGACCACCAGGGTGCCGCTGGCGATCGTCAACGGCCATGACGACGTCTTCATCCAGCCCGGCTATTTCGGCGGCCTGACCTATTCCTCGCTCTGGCCGCGCGGCGTCGTGCGCCTCGATGGCGCCGGACATGCGCCGTTCCTGCAGCGACCACGGGAGTTCAACGCCTTGCTGGCGGAGTTCGCCGCGGCCGCCTGAGCCGGGAGGGATGGACGATGTCGAGGGGCGGGCGCGATGTGCTTTCGCCGTCTACCCGCTATAGTATATAAGGATACACTGGACCGGATAGATAGGCATCAGATGGCGTTCCACATCAAGAATCCGGAGACCGATCGTCTGGCGCGCAAGGTCGCAGCCCTCAAAAAGATCGGCTTGACCGAAGCGGTCCATTCCGCGCTTGCGTCTGAGCTCGAGCGGATCCAGGGCGAGCCGCCCGTGGTGGAGCTCGGTATCGACTTCCTGCGGGAGCTGCGCGCGAAGGGAAATCCGGCCAAGGGGCGGGCGGCCGACAAGGCGTTTCGCGACAGCCTCTACGAGGACCGCTGATGTTCATCGACGCTTCGGCCCTGACGGCGCTCCTGACCGACGAGGACGATGCGCGCGAGCTCCTGGCGCGTCTGCAGCACGGCAAGGCGAGAATGACGTCGCCGCTTGCGGTTTGGGAGGCGGCGATCGCGGTGGCGCGCGTGCTCGCTCTGCCCGTGGGCGAGACGGCGGTGGCGCTGGAGAATTATTTGACCCTGATGAACATCGAGCTGGCGGCCGTACCGCCGCAGGCGGCGGGATTGGCTCTCGAGGCCTTCGATCGTTATGGCAAGGGCCGGCATCCGGCGCAGTTGAATTTCGGCGACTGCTTTTCCTATGCATGCGCGCGGCATTGCCGCCAGCCGCTCATGTTCAAAGGGGCCGACTTCTCGCTGACCGACATCGAGGCGGCCTGATCGCCTTTGGCCAAAACACCCGACGCGCGGCAGGCTGCGGCTTGCCGCGAGCATGGGTGTCATCCGGCGGCCGCCGTCGTCTCGAGCGACATGCTTCCCTTTTCGGCCCGAACCAGCCAAAACCGGCCGCATGGCATCCCGCTCAGCCGTTTCGAAATCCACCAAGCCGCGGGCCTGGCAGCGCATGCTGTCCGGGCGCCGGCTCGACCTGCTCGATCCCTCGCCCTTCGATGTCGAGATCGAGGACATTGCCCATGGCCTTGCCCGCATCGCGCGCTGGAACGGCCAGACCACCGGCCGGCACATCTTTTCGGTGGCGCAGCATTCGGTGCTGGTCGCCGAGATCGCCGCGCGGCTCGAGCCCGGCCTTGCGCCGCGCTGGCATCTGGCCGTCCTGCTGCACGATGCGCCCGAATATGTCATCGGCGACATGATCTCGCCGTTCAAGAGCATGATCGGCGGCGACTATCGCGCCGTGGAGGCGCGCCTGATGGCGGCCATTCACATCCGCTTCGGCCTGCCGGCCGAGCCGCCCGCCGAGATCACCGCGCTGACGAAACGCGCCGACAAGATCTCGGCTTTTCTGGAGGCCACCCAGCTCGCCGGCTTCAGCCTGGAGGAGGCCTCCGGCATTTTTGGCGCGCCGGTCGGCGTCTTCGGCGGCGAGCGCGGGCTGCCGCCGGTGCTCGTGCCGCAGGATGCCGGGCGGGCCAAGGCCGCCTTCCTTGCCGCGTTCCGCGCTCTGGAAGAGCAGACCTGAAACACGGCTTCGTCAAGACCATATCATTGTCGCAGAATCGCTGCGAAAATATGCTTCCTGAACGTCGTCGTTGCCGAAGGTCGCCGTCCCGTGAACGTCCATGTCTGCTCGCTCGCCCGCATTGCCGATACGGTTTCGGCGACGGGCGCGCAGCATCTGGTGACCCTGATCAATGCCGGTACGGCCGTGACCCGGCCGCATCCGATCCAGCCGGAGAACCATCTTTTCCTCGGCATGAACGACATCGTCGCGCCGATGGACGGTTATGTCGAACCGGGCGAACGCCATGTGCTGAGCCTGCTCGACTTCGTCCGGCGCTGGTGGGGAGAGGCGGGGGCGGCCCATCCCATCGTCATCCATTGCTGGGCCGGCATCAGCCGCTCCACGGCTGCTGCCTTCATCACCAGCTGCGCGCTCAATCCGCGCCGTGACGAGGCGACGATCGCCAACGAACTGCGGGCGCGCAGCCCGAGCGCCACACCCAATGCCCGGCTGGTCGCCATTGCCGACGGACTGCTCCGCCGCAACGGACGGATGAGCGAGGCCATCGCGCGCATCGGCCGGGGCCGCGACGCGTTCGAAGGCGAGCCGTTCTTCCTGCCGCTCGGCGACTGATCGCAGGTTTCCGGTTGGAAACATCGGCTCGCGGCGCGCCATCGGCCTGAAATCCACGCCTGTTTTCTGCGGAACGCACGCGTCCGGAGCCCCAGGTGCTATGGTCGCGAATCGACCGATCGGGGGATCCCGCCGCGATGGAAATCGTCTTCGCAGTGCTCATTGGCCTCGGCCTCGTCCTTGGCGTGCCTATCCTGGCGATCATCGCCTTCGTGCGCTCGGGCGACCTGAAGCTGCGGCTCCAGGCGATGGAGCGGCGGCTCGCCCAGTCCGAGACCGAGCTCCGCCTCGTGCGCGAGGCGATGGCCGGCGGCGCGCCGCCGGCAGCGGTGGCAGCCCCGGCTGCCCCTGCGCCGACAGGGCCGGAGACCGTGCCGGAAGCGCCGGGCCTTGCCGAGACCCGGCCCGCGGCGGAACCACAGGCGCCGGCCGAGCCCGTTCCCGCCCCGGGCGCCGAAACGCGTCCGGCGCGCGGGCGGGTGCCGGTCATCGCAAGCACGGGGCCGGTCGAGGTCATGGATCCGATCGCCCCGCCCGCCGAGCCGCAGCCTCCTGCGCCACCGCCCGCGCCGCCGAAAAATCTCGGCGATCTCGAAGAGGCGATCGGTTCGCGCTGGGCGGTCTGGGTCGGCGCCATCGCGCTCGGCCTCGGTGGCATCTTCCTGGTGCGCTATTCGATCGAGCAGGGCCTGTTCGGCCCGGGCATGCGCATTACGCTCGGCTTCCTGTTCTCGCTCGCCCTGCTCGTCGGCGGCGCATGGCTGCGCCGCAGCGACAAGGGCCTGCCGACCCTGCCGGCGGCCGACATTCCCTCCGCGCTGACCGGCGCCGGTGCGGTGGCGGCCTTCGCCACCATCTATGCCGCCCATGCGCTCTACGGCTTCATCGGGCCGACCGCCACCTTCCTGGCGCTCGGCGCGGTCGGCGTCGGCACGCTGGTGCTCGCCGGCCTGCATGGCCCCTTGCTCGGCGGCATCGGCCTCGTCGCGGCTTTCGCAGCGCCCTTCCTGGTCGAGACCGACGCGCCCAACCCATACGTCTTTCCGATCTATGCGGCCGTCATCACCGCCGCCTGCTTCGCGCTGTCGTGGATCCGCGGCTGGGCCTGGCTGGCGCTCGGCGCGACCGCGGCCTCCTGCGGGCTCGGGACTATCGCCCTGTTTGGCACCGGCGGCGGCTCGATCGCCACCCTCGTCCAGGCGGCGGCCGGCCTTGCCGCGGCGGCGGTGTTCTTCGTGCCCGGCATCCATTTCGCTCGCCCGCGCGAACGGGGCATGGCGCCACGCGCCAGCCTGATCCTCTTCGCCTTTACCCTGCTCGGCGCGCTCGCGGCGCTCGAGGCGCGGCAGGGGGCCGTCGCCATGGTGCTCTTCGCGCTCATCGGCATCGCCGTCATGGCCCTGGTCTGGCGCGCGCCGGCGGTCGTTCCGGCGCTGCCGGGCGCGGGGCTCGCGACGCTGCTGGTCATGCTCGGCTGGGTGGCCGGCTTCAAGCCCAGCCTCAACCCGGACGATCTCTTCGCCATCGCCGAGCCGCTGCCGGGTGTGCTGAGCCGCATCGTCTGGGCCGGGCTCGCCTTCGCACTGCTCTACGGCATCGGCCCGGCGCTTCTGGCCGTCTACCGGCGCCAGGCCGAAGCCCGCACCGTGCTGATCCTGGCGGCGACCTCGGTGATCATGCCGCTGGGGCTGCTGGCCATCGTCTACGGCAAGGTCGAGGGTTTCATCATCTCGCCGCGCTTTGCCGCGCTCGCCATGGTCCTCGCCGCAAGTTTCGGAGCCATGACCGAGGCGACGCACCGCCTGCGCTCCGGCCGCCGGCCGGGCCTTGCCGGCGCCTCCGCCGTCTATGCGATCGGCGCTCTGGCGGGCGTCGCCTTCGCGTTGACCCTGCTCCTGCAGAAGGCCTGGCTGACCCTGGCGCTCGGCGCGCTGATCGCCGGCATCGCCTGGGTCTATACGCTACGGCCGCTGCCGGCGCTGCGCTGGGTGGCGGCGCTCACCGGCATCGGCGTTCTGGCGCGCCTCGTCTGGGATCCGGCGATCCACGGCGGCGCCGTCGGCGAAACCATCATCGTCAACTGGCTGCTGCCCGGCTACGGCGTGCCGGCCCTGAGCGCCGCCGCGGCGGCCATGCTGCTGCAGCGTCGGCGCGGCGAGGATGCGCCGGTCCAGATCCTGGAGGCGCTGGCCATGGTGTTCACCGCGCTCCTCGTCATCGTCGAGATCCGCCATGCCTTCGGCGCCTATGGCCGGCGGCTCATCACCCATGAGCTGAGCTTCGCCGAGGCGGCGACCCACACCGCCACCGTCCTCGCCTTCGGTCTCGGCCTGTCGCGGCTTGCGGGGCTGCGCAAGGCCGCTGTCTGGCAGGGCGCGGCGCTGATCCTGCGTTACGGTTCCTGGGCCTGGATCGTGCTGGTGATGGGCCTGGCGGCCAATCCGTGGCTCACCGGCGATCCGATCGGCCGCCACCCGGTCGTCAACTGGGCGCTGCTCGGTTATGGCCTGGCCGGTGTCCTGGCGCTCCTCGCCGCGCTCTACGAGCGCCGCGCCGGTCGGGACATCGAGGCGAAGGTCATGGCGCTGATGGGCTCGGGCCTGCTTTTCGCCTGGCTCAACACGACCATCGCGGCGGTGTTCCGCGGCCCGGTCGTGACCAACGGCTTCGCCTCGGATGCCGAGATCTATGCCTATTCGGCCGCCTGGCTCGCGCTCGGCATCGCCCTGCTGGTGGCCGGTGCGATCGTCCAGAGCCGGGTTCTCAGACTGACCTCGGCCGCCCTTGTCGGGCTGACCGTGTTCAAGGTGTTCCTCTACGACATGGCCGGGCTGACCGGGCTCTGGCGCGCCTTGTCGTTCATCGGCCTCGGTCTCGTGCTGCTGCTGGTCGGGCGCATCTACCAGCGCGCCCTCGGTATTGCCGGCGCGCGTCGGCATCCGCCGGCCGTCGAGGAGGCCGGCGGCTGACCGGGACACGTCACAGACGCGCGAGGCCCGCCTTGCCGTTTTCCGTGCCGAAGACGATCGCCTGGCCCTTGCCGCTCCAGGCGATCGCGCTCACCGGATCGCCGTCGGGCTCGCGCACCAGGATCTCGGCGCCGTCCTCGATGCGGGCGAGCAGGATCAGGCCATCGGCAAAGCCCACAGCAACCACGGGCGCCGCCGGATGGCCGGCGACCACGGTCACCTTGCCGCCGGCCTTGGCGGAGGGCGCGACCACGGTGGGATTGGCGCCCATCGGGCCGTTCTTGCCGCTGAACGGCCAGAGGATGGCTTCGCTCGCGCCCGAGGTTGCCAGGAATTTCGCGCCGACGGTCCAGTCGATCGAGCGCACCTTGCCGGGATAGCCGGACATGCGCATGTGCTGGCCATCCTCCAGCCGCCAGCCGTGCAATTGCGGCTCCTGCATGGTGGTGACCACGAAGCGCTGGTCGGGGCTGACGACGACGCCGAGATGCGAGCCCTTCCAGGTCAGGCCGATGGGCTTGGCCTCGCTGTTCGGAAACCACAGGCTGACGCCGCCGTAATGGGCGATGGCGAGGCGGAAGCCCTTCGGAAAGAAGGCGAGGCCGCCGGCGGCCGAGACGAGGTCGAGCCGCTTCGGCTCGCCCTTGCCCTGGCTTGCGAAGGCCTTGCGGCCGGCGCTCCAGGCGACCGCGCCATTCGGGCCGAGGGCGACCTTGTCGATCCAGGTTCCGCCGCTGTCGTGAACGGTGGCCGCTCCGGTCTTCGGCGAGAATGTCACGACCTTGCCGTCGTCGCCGCCGGTCAGCAGGATCGCGCCGTCGGAGGCGCTGGCAAGGATGCCGCCGTCATGCAGCGTCTCGCGCCGGTCGGTGTCGTCGGCAATGAGGATCTCGCCCGAGGCCAGCACCAGAACGGCGCTATCGCCCAGGAAATGCGCGGAAAGGACGGTTTCGCCGGCCTCGATCAGGCGGACGCGTTCGCGGATGGAGGGGCGGGCGGGGCCGGATGCGGTGCTCATGCCGCCTTGCTAACCCATGCGGGCGATCCTGGCGAGGGGCTGCGATGCGCGGCAGCCGTCGCAGGGACCTTTGACTCTTGCCCGGGCCTCGGCCATTCCAGCGAAAGGCAATGCATGGCCCGGCCGGCGAGCGGCGCGGGCCGGACAGGAGCGATATCCTTGGCTGCAGGCACGCCCACCCAGATCTCGCCGACCCTCGGCTTCGACGCGATCGTCGACCTCGCGCGCGTCGTGCCGTTCCGGCCGCGGCTCAGCCGTTTCATCTTCATGCGCCATGGCGAGACCGAGGGAAACCGCAAGGGCATCTACCAGGCCGCCGACACGCCGCTGAACAGTGCCGGCGAAGCCCAGGCGGCCGAGGCGGCCGATCGTCTGGCGCTCGCCTCGATCGTCCATGTCGCGGCGAGCCCGATGATGCGCGCCTGGCGCACCGCCGCCATCGTCACCGACGGCCGGGGCCTGACGCCCGAGCCCGACGGTGGCCTCGCCGAGCGCTATTTCCTGGGGCTTGCCGGCACGACCGTCGGCAAGATGGACTGGCGCGACGATCCCCCGGCCTGCGAAACGCTCGCCGCCTTCGTCCATCGCGCCGGCAACTGCCTGTCGCGCTGGCTGTCGCGCGAGGACGACCCGGAAGGCGACCTGATGCTGGTCGCCCATGGCGGCCAACTGCTCGTGCTCGCGGCCCTCACCGGCGTCGATCTCAATGTCGAGCTGCGGCGCAATGCGACGCCGATCCTGTTCACCCGCTCGACCGGCGGCTGGGAAGCCGCGCCGATCGGCTGACGGGGCGGCGGACCTGCGGGTGCTTCCGACATGACCGGCCCATCGCGCGTTCCCGATCAGGACCTCTGGATGCCCTGGCATCCGGCCGAGCTGGCGCGCCGGCTTGGCACGGTATCGCGGCCCTGGTGCGTCGTCGGCGGCTGGGCGCTCGATCTCTGGCACGGCACGGTCACGCGGTCGCACGAGGACCTGGAATTCACCGTGCTGCGCGAGGACCTCGACGCCTTCCGGCAGGCCCTCGGTGATCTGGCGTTCTATGCCGTGCACGAGGGGCAGCTTGCGCCGCTGGCCGCCGATCTGGAGCCCGCGCCGGAGATCGAGCAGATCTGGTGCTTCGATCATGCGGCCGGATGCTGGCGGGCCGACATGATGATCGAACCGGGGACGCCCGACCTCTGGGTCTGCAAGCGCGCGGCTGCGCTCGCGCGGCCGCGTTCCGACATGGTGGCGCGGACGGCGGATGGGATCCCCTATCTCAAGCCCGCCGCCGTCCTTCTGTTCAAGGCCAAATACCGGCGGCCGAAGGACGAGGTGGATTTTGCAGGGGCGGCGCCGAAGCTGCCGCCCGGCGAGCGCCGCTGGCTGAAGCAGGCCCTCGCGCATGTGCATCCCGGCCATGACTGGATCGCGGTGCTGTAGCGATCGGCGCCGCCGCGGTCGATCGCGGCTCCGACCGGCCGCAAGCGATGGCGATCGACGTGGTCCTGCCGTCTGCCGCTGCCATGATCGCCGGCGAAGGTGACAGAAGCATATGGCCCTGGACGATCATCTCAGATCCCTTGTCGAGCGCTGGGCGCTCGCGCCGGACGGCGAGCCCATCGTCACGCGGTCGAGCCGTCTGCTGCCGGTCCTGCACGGCGGCATGCCGGCCATGCTGAAGGTCGCGAGCGAGCCGGAGGAGAAATGGGGGGCCGGCCTGATGATCTGGTGGGACGGGATCGGCGCGGCGCGCGTGCTGGCGCATGAGGGCGACGCCATCCTGATCGAGCGGGCCACCGGCGGCCGCTCGCTGGCCGACATGGCAAGGCACGGCGAGGACGACAGAGCGAGCCTGATCATGTGCGAAACGGTGGCCGGGCTCCACGCGCCGCGCAAGGCGCCGCCGCCGGAGCTCGTTCCGCTCTCCGTCCGGTTCCGCGGGCTCCTGTCGACGGGCGAGGGCGGCGTGTTCGCGCGGTGCGCGGACGCGGCCCGCCTGCTGCTCGCCGAGCCGCGCGACGTCGTTCCGCTCCATGGCGACGTCCACCACGGCAACATCCTCGATTTCGGCGACCGGGGCTGGCTCGCCATCGACCCGAAACGGCTCGAGGGCGAGCGCGGTTTCGACTATGCCAATCTCTTCTGCAATCCCGATCACGCGACCGCCCTGAAGCCGGGCCGCCTGGCCCGGCAGGTGGACGTGGTTGCTGAGGCCGCGCAGCTCGAGCGCGGGCGCCTGCTGCACTGGATCCTCGCCTGGGCCGGGCTCTCGGCCGTCTGGCTCATCGAGGACGGCGAGACGGAGCATGTCGCGCCGACGCTCCGTGTCGCGGAGATCGCGGCGGCCGAGATCGACAGGGAGTGACGGCCGCGCGGGCCGCCGCCGGTCAGAAGCCGTAGAGCCGCGCCGGATTGTCCACCAGGATGGCCTTGCGGACCGCGGCATCGGGTGCCCAGACCGCCAGCTGATTGAGCACGGCGCCGTCGTCGATCCGCAGCAGCGGCGTGACGTCGGTCGCGGCCTTGCCCGGCGGCGTGACCGAATCCGGATGCGGCCAATCCGTTCCCCAGACGAGGCGTTCCCGGTTGGCGGCGATCAGCGCCTGTGCCAGCGGCACGACGTCGGCATAGTCGGGCGTCCGGCTGGAAGCCCGGTAGGCGCCGGAGATCTTGACATAGGCCTTGCCGGATCTGACGAGATCCAGAAGTTCGGGAAAGCCTGGCTGATCGACGCCGCGCGCGGCTTCGGCGCCGCCAAAATGGTCGAACACCACGGGCACGGGCGCATTGGCGACGAGGTCCTTGATCGCCGCGATGACCGGCGGCGTCGTATAGATCTGAACGTGCCAGCCACGGGCCTTCATCCGGTCGGCGGCTGCCTGGAAGCGCTGGCGCGCCACCTGCGGGTCGCTGACGCCGCTGGTGGCAAGGTTCAGGCGGATGCCGCGAAAACCCTGGCTGTGCAGCTTGTCGAGATCCTGGTCGGTCGTCTTCTCGTCGATGACGGCCACGCCGCGCGCGCTGGTGCCGCGCGCCGCGATGCCGAAGACCGTTGCGCTGTTGTCGGCGCCATAGACGCTCGGCGTGACGATGACGACGCGTTCGATGCCGAGCGCCTTGTGCAGCGCCGCCATTTCCTCGGGGGAAGCCGGCTCCGGCGTATAGACGCGGCCTGCGAAGAACGGGAAGCGTGCCGGGTCGCCATGGATATGGGTATGACAGTCGCAGGCTCCGGCCGGGACGTCAAAAGCGACTGGGGTTGCGGGCTGGGATGGCCCGGCCAAGACCGATCGGTTGTTCATGCCCGCACCAATGGCAAGTGATGAGAGAAGAAGCCCGCGCCTGTTCATCATGGATGTCACATCCCCGATCCTACGCGTCGGCCGGCAAGCTTGCCCGTTCTGAACCGTGCCGGCAATCCTTTGAACGCGCGGAAGCGGCCGTGGGTTCGGAAGGACGGGCGCCGCCGCCGCGACGGGGCTCGGCCGCAAAGGCATGGGCGGTGACGCCCGCGATGAAGGCAGCCCCGGGGCCATGGCGCGCCCCATGGGCGACATCGGGCCTTGGCGGGAACCCTCGGAGCACGGGGTCGTTTCCCCGACATCGACGCCGCAACGGATGCTCCAGGAGCGGCTTGCGGCCCAGCACCCGATCCCGAGAGATGAGGAGGCCGCCATGCAGGTGAGCGACGCCATGACGCGCGATGTGCGCGTCGCCAATGCCGAAGAGACGATCGAACAGGCGGCCCGGCTGATGGCTGGGCTCGATGTCGGCATGTTGCCGGTGGGCGAGGACAACCGCCTGGTCGGAATGATCACTGATCGGGATATTGCCGTGCGTGCCGTCGCCCAAGGCAAGGGGCCGGGCACGAAGGTGCGCGACGTCATGACGGATGACGTCAAATATTGCTTCGCGGATCAGCAGATCGCCGAAGTGACGGCCAATATGGGCGACATCCAGGTGCGCCGCCTGCCGGTCCTCGACCGCGACAAGCAACTGGTCGGAATTCTCTCGCTCGGCGACGTCGCCGCGGCCGCCAGGGACGGGGCGGCGGGCGAAGCACTGGCCGGCATTTCCCGTCCGGGCGGGGCGCATAGCCAGACCGGATAGGAAGAACGGAAGCGCCGAGCCGGAGAGCGCGGGCGCCGGCGGCAATGATGCGCAGGCCGCCGTGGCGGAATCGATCGCGCCCGGCCGGCGATGGATGGCTTGGGGCTCGCGCCGGGAGCGTCTGCGCGACGCGGTTACGGAGGGATCATGGCGGTCAGGATCGTCCAGTTTCTCGCGATCGTGGTTTCGGCCCTCGCTCTCGTCCCTGCGGGCGCGCATCTCGCCGCGCTGCCCAACAAGATCGGCTTGCTCGAAGCCGATTATTTCACCGTCCAGGGCATCTATCGCGGATGGGTCGTCCTCGGCTGGCTCTGGCCTGCCGCCCTCGTTCTGAACGCCGGACTCGCGATCCTCGTGCGCTCGCAGACGGAGCCCTTCTGGCTGGCGCTCCTCGCCGCGCTCTGTTTCGCGCTCATGCTCCTGATCTTCCTTCTCTGGACGCAGCCGGCGAACCAGGCGACGGAGAATTGGACGACGGTTCCCACCAACTGGGAAACGCTCAGGCGACAGTGGGAATATTCGCATGCGGCCAATACGGCGATCGTATTCGCCGCGCTGTGCCTTGCGACCCTGTCGGCGCTCGCATGGCGACCGGAAGGTTCGTAGCGCCGCCAAGTGAGGCGGCCGAGCGCGAATGTCGCTCGCGATGGCGATCAGGCAAGGAGACTGCCATGGATTGGCACGTGCCCGAACGGTTCGATTTCGACGGCCATGCGATCGGTTGGGGTGTCGTCGGCGCGGGGCCGCCGGCGGTGGTCATGCACGGCTCGCCCTTCTCGTCCTGCGAGTGGCGGCGCATCGCGCCGTGGCTCGCGCGCCACCGGCGGGTCTTCTATTACGACATGCTCGGCTATGGCTGCTCGGCCAAGCCCGAGGCGGATGTCCTGCACGGCGTCCAGAACCGCCTGTTCGCGGCTCTTGCGCGCCATTGGGGCATCGAACGGCCCGACATCGTGGCCCACGACTTCGGCGGCTCGGCCGCGCTGCGTGCGCATCTGCTCGACGGTGTCGACTACCGCAGCCTCGTCCTGATCGATCCGGTCGCCATCAGCCCGCAGGGCTCGCCGCTGGTGCAGGCGGCGAAGGCGCACCGGGAGGTGTTCTCCAGGCTGCCCGCCTATATCCACGAGGCGATCCTGCGCGCCTATATCGGCGCGGCCGTCAAGCGTCGCCTGACCGAGGAGGAGATGCGGCTCTATCTCGCTCCCTGGCTCGGCGAAGAGGGACAGATGGCATTCTGGCGCCAGATCGCACAGATGGACGACAGCTACAGCCAGGAGGTGGAATGGCGCTATGGCGAGATCCGCTGCCCCGTAACCATCCTCTGGGGCGCCGAAGATGCATTCATCCCGCTTCAGGACGGCGAGGAGCTCGCAAGGCGCATTCCGGGTGCATCCTTCGCCGCCATCGCCGGCGCCCGGCACCTCGTGCAGGAAGACGCCCCCGAAGCGGTCGTTGCCATGGTGCTCGAGGCCTGGCGCCGGCAGGACGAGGCCGCATGATGTCGCGGTCCGTTGATGCAGTGGAAAAAAGGCGGAGCGCGCGGTTCGCGGGCGCAAGGCCGCGTCGCGTCGGATCTCGGCCGCGGCGGCGTGGAACATGGCGGGCGGGACGGGCATGATAGGCTTGCGACGTGGAGGCTATGTCATGACCCCTGCCAGACTGACCACCGCGCAGTTCGGGACGCTCGAATGGGACGAGCCGCTCGGCGGCTATTCCGGGCGGGCGAGCTGGTGCGGCCGCGACGTGGAGCTCATCCTCTCCTGCCCGGCTCCCGGCGAGACGGCGCAGGCCCTGCAGGCGGCCGCCTCGCTGTTTCGGGACCAGCCCATATGGTCGGCGAGGGTCGAGGCATGTGCCCTGGAGGAACTGTTCGTCCTGAAGAACCGGAACTGGCTCGCGGAGGGGGAGGCGGCGCTGTCGCGCGACATGTTCCTGTCGCGCATGCGGCTCAAGGGTATCAGCATCGGCGGCGGCGGCCTGTTCTCCTTCCGGCACGACGATGACGACATGTTCTGGGGGCATGACATCGTGGTGACCGGACTCCTGGCGGGCGGGCCGATGCGGGCGAATCTCGAAGGCTGAGAGGCGATGAAGACCGTTTTCGTCGTGACTCATACCCAGTCGATCCATCACGTCGAGAACAAGGTGGGCGGCTGGTTCGATACCGGGCTGACCCGGCAGGGCAGGATCGACGCGGAGGCGACGGCCGTGCGGCTTGCCACCATGATCGGCCGGGCGGACGTCGAGATCTTCAGCTCCGACCTTGTCAGGGCATCCGAGACGGCGGCGATCATCGCGGAACGCTTCCGGCGCCCGGTCCATGTCACCGCCGACTTGCGTGAGATCAGCTATGGGGCCGCCGGCGGCATGCCGGAAGATTGGCTGAAGGCGCGCCAGGTTCCCGCGCCTGAGCACAACCGCATGGATCATCGCGGCGGGATCGATGACGGCGAAACGCGCCGCGAACTCGCAGCGCGCGTCTATCGTGCCGTGGATGGCATCGCCATGCGCCCCTGCGCGACGCAGATCGTCGTCACCCACGGCTTCGCCTTGACCTTCGTCATCGCGGCCTGGATCAGGATGCCGATCGACGCGCTTGGCCATGTCGCCTTTCCCGCGCGCCCGGGCAGCATCACCCACCTGCAGGAAGACGATTACTGGCGGAACCGGGCGGTGTTGCGTCTCGCCGACGCGTCCCATCTGCCGGCCGGCGCCGCTGGCTGATGCAGAGCCGCGCCGGAGGACTCAGACGCGCAGCACGATCTTTCCCAGATGCCGGTTGGATTTCATCAGCGCCAGGGCCGCGGCCGCATCGGCGAGGGCGAATTCGGCGGCAATGGGCAGCCTCAGCCGCCCGGCGCAGAGCGCGTCCCAGAGATCGGCGCGCATGCGCCGGTTGATCTCGCGGACTTCTTCGAGGCTGCGGGTGCGGAAGGTCACGCCGACATAGTGGATGCGGCGGAGCGCATGCAGGTCGAAATCGAAGGGCGCTTCACTGCCCCCGAGGCGTCCGACATTGACGATGCGCCCGAGCACCGCCGCGGCACGCAGGTTGGCGTTCATCATGGCGCCGGCGACCTGGTCGACGATCAGCGCGACCCCCGCGCCCTCGGTCGCCGCGAGAACTTCGTCCACCCAGGCCGGGCTCGTCGTATCGAGCGCAAGATGGGCGCCGAAATCGGCAAGCCGGGCGCGGCGCGCGCTGTCGGTCGAGGTTCCGATCACCAGGCGAGCGCCCATTTCGCGCGCGATCTGCAGGCCCATCAGGCCGACGCCGCTGCTCGCCCCCTGGATCAGGACGGCCTCGCCCGGGCGGAGGCGGCCGTTGGTGATGATGGCGTCGTGCATGGTCTGCAGCGCGACCGGCAGGGTCGCGGCCTCAGCGAAATCCATCTGGTCGTCCGGCAGATGGGAAATCCGGCCATGGTCCGCTGCCGCGAACTCGGCATAGCCGCCGGCGCCGGAAGCCATGACGCGGTCGCCGGGCGCAAATCCGGTCACCGCGGCGCCCACCGCCTGGACGACGCCCGCCCATTCCATGCCGATCACGGTCCCCGGTCCACCTTGGCGGCCATGGGCCTTTCCCGCCGCGACCGTCAGGTCCGCCCGGTTGAGCGCGGCGGCATGGACGCGGACGAGCACCTCGGCCGGACCGATGGATGGCACCGCGACCTCGCGCAGGGCAGGGCCGCTCTCCGTGACGACGACTGCTTTCATGCATATGCCTCCGGTCATGCAGGGCCACGTTTCGAAGAGCCGGCTGCGGCGTCACCGGATCGCAACGGATCGATGATTGTCGCTGGGCCGCCCGGCCGCCGCCGCGGTGGACACCCAGCATAGACGGCCGGGGGCCAAGGCCAATGGGTCCGCTTGCCGGAGTGCGGCGTCTCGCGTCTTCGGGGTCGACGATGATGCTGGAAGACCGGGCGGTTGTTGCGGCACGAGCCTGTGCGGGACTATCGTCCTGCCATGATGACCCTTGAACAGGCCCGTGCGGCGGTGCCGCGGCATCTCGGCGCGAGCAAGCGGGCCGAGCATAGCGTCTTTGTCGCTCATGCCATGCGCCGCCTTGCAGAAGGTCTCGGCGCCGACGCCGAGCTCTGGGAGATCGTCGGGCTTTGTCACGACCTCGACTATTTCGAGACGGCGGAAGACAGGAGCCGGCACGGCATGCTGGTCGCCGACTGGCTTGAGGGCGACCTTCCGGAGGAGGCGCTCGACGCCATCAGGGCGCATGATCACCGCACCGGCTTTCGGTCCGAGACGACGATCGCGGATGGGCTCCGGCTGGCCGACGCCCTCGCCATCGTCGATATCCGTCTCGGCCGGGATCGGGCCGCGGAGCTCGGGGCCGCGCTCGGCGAAAGCGAGCTGCGCGCGATCCTCGCGGCGCAGCCCTACCTTGCCGACATGCTGATCGGGATCTCGGCAAGCCTCGCGGTGCCGCTGCCGCGGCTGGCCGAGATCTGCCGGTCAGGGCCCGCGCAGTAGGCCGATCTGGGGCTGGTGCGAGGCTGGCGCCGGATGCCCTCATCGCCGAGGGCCCGCTGTGACAGATCGGGATTGTCGTCCGGCCGGTGGCGAACTGTAAGAGGCGTGCTCCTGGTGCCCGGCGCGTGATTTGAGCCCGTTGTGTGGCCGTCATCTGCATCGACAGGCCCCTCGGGCACGCCTGCAGGCGACGAAAGAAGACATTCCCGACAAGGCTTCCTGATCGATGCCACGGCGCCGATCGGGCGTGTCGTCGATGCGATTCGCGAAAGATGCCGGCAAGGTAGCGATGCCGGCAAACACTGCCCGGCGCCTGATTGCGGGTGACGGTCTGTCACCTATCTCTCAAGCCGCTCAAAATCCGGGCGGGGCTTCGCGCGCCGATGGCCGCGGCCAGCCGCCGCGGGGGAGATCGGGAACGCTTCATCTCGCCGGATCGACCATCCGCCGGTAACATCCGCCGGCCGAACATGGCCCGGCGCTTCGCCGGCTTCTCCAGCAGATCTTTTCCCATGACGCGACATTCAGCGCCGGATACCGCTTTCAGGACGATCGAGGGCAGAGCGCCGCCACGCGCCGAGATTGTGAGCCTGGTTGCCGAAGGGCGGCCGGTGCGGTTCCTCGGCTGCAACATGGAGGAGGCCGATCTCTCCGATCTCGACATGACCGGATGGCGTTTTGAAAGCTGCGTCCTGAAGCGCGCCAGATTGACCGGCGCCACGCTCGACGAGGCGGCCTTCGTCAGTTGCCGGGGAGCCTTCGTCGACTTCACGGCGGCAAGCCTCGTGGAGGCGACCATCGACACGTGCGACTTCAACAATGGCCAGTTCCGGGGAGCAAGCCTCGCCCAGGCGCGCTTCGTCGGCTGCAAGCTCACCGGAGCCGATTTCACCGGGGCGCGCGCCAATGCGGTCGTCTTCAAGGAAACAACGCTGTCGGCGGCACGCCTTCCGGGCGTTTCGTTCCGCAAGATGGCGATCGAACAGGTCGATTTCAGCATGGCCGACCTCGCGACTTGCGATTTTCGCGAGACGGTCTTTTCCGGCTCGAGTCTCAGGGACGCCCATCTCGTCGATGCCCGCTTCGAGGGCGCCGATCTGCGCGGTGCGGACCTTGGCGGCGTCCGGCTTGGCGATGCCCGCAAGTTCAAGGGCGCGACGATCTCGCGCGACCAGGCCGGCGCGCTGCTTGCCGAAATGGGCTTGCGGGTGCGGTGAGGAGGGAGCTGCGGCCGGCGCGGGGCGGCGGCGGACCTGTTTTTTCGAGGCTGGAAAGGTTGTTCCTGCTTGGCAGCCTTGATCGCTCTCAACGCGCCAGTACACCGATACGATCGAGCGCTGTTCCAAAGCCCTGGAGCGAGATTGAGAAGGGCACGGTGCCGCCGCCATCGGCCATCGCCTGGACCTTGAGGACCGCGCCGGCGCGAAGGGCCGCCAGCGTTGGGCCATCGAAGGCAACGTCGACAAGACACCCTGCCGGCAGACAGGTCCGGAAGCGTATCGGCCGCATCGCCGGCTTCTCGTCGATCTGGAACGTGACGCCGGATCCGAGCGCGAGGCCGAATGGCAGGATCAGCGTGCCTGAAACCGCATTGCCGGCCGGCGCGTCGAGCTCGATCGCAAGCACGCGCTGACGGTTCGGCCGCGCCTGAATCTGGGACAGGACGCAGCGCTTCGTCGGGCCGTTCTGGATGCAGCGGACACGCCAGCTCCCGTAGGTTTCGCTCAGTGAGGAGGCTCCGCCAGGAAGATTGGAGGTCTGGGCCTCGGCCTTCATGCCGGGCACCGCCGCCAGGGCGGCGACGGCGAGGCAGCCGAGGGCAAGACGATGGCTCCGGGTCATGGTCGCTTGAGCTTGTGAGATCCCATCGTCCGCCGCGCGCCCCGGGGCGGGGTTGCCCGGGTGGCATACCGCGCTCGCTCCGCGCGTCAGAATTTCATGTTGAAGTTGGCGCGGAGGGACTGGTCGAGAGCACCTGAACCGAACTGACCGCCATAGGAGATGCCGAGGGTGGCGTTCGGCATGATGCCGTAGTCGAGGCCGGCTTCGATCACCGCTGCATTGCGTGCGATCGGCACGCCGGCGATGGTGAAGGCGTCGCTTCCGGCAAGGCGCATAGTGGAGAGCGGCGTCGCGTCGCCGAGGACATGACGCCAGCCGAGCATGCCCTTCGCGGTGAGGCTCGCCGCGCCGAGATCGAAGGTGGCCGAGGCGCGAAGGCCGAGCGTTGCGAAGGTCGCACCCGTGGCGGAGGAAGTGCCGGTCAGTGCGGCGGCGCCGCGCCCCTCGCTGAAGCCGGCGGTGTGAAGATTGACATGGGCGAGATTGGCGAAAGGTTCGAACCGTGCGCCGCCCGCGCCGAAACCATAGGCCAGCTCGCCGAAGACCTGTGCGGTTGCGGCGCGGTATTGGCCCTTTGGGCCGTCACCGAAGCCGGGGAAGATCACGCTGCGGCCGGTCGACATGTCGTGCCATGTGTAGGCCGCGCCGGCGCGGAAGGCGAGGGCGCCCCAGGCCGTGCCGCCATAGAAGCCGACATGATAATTGTCGCTCGAACCCGAGGAAGCGCGATCCCGGACATTGAAGCTGGTGCGGCTATAGCCGGCGACTGCGCCGAAGCGCCAGGTGTCGAATACCGGCGCGTCGCCGCCGACGAAGAAGCCGCCGATGGAGCGGTTGAGACGCGCAGCATTGCCGTCGCCGTTCCAACGGCCCCACGATCCGAAGGCCTGCCCCCAGACGGCGAAGCGGCCGGTCGTCGCGGGCACATGGTGAGGGCTGCCGTCGGCATAGGCCACGACCGGCATGGCGACCGTGCCGACGCCGCCGAAAGCCCCGCGCAGGCGGTCGTTGACGGCGTTGCGGATGAAGCGGCTGTCTTCGATCATGGCGGTCTTTGCCGAGGCATGGATCTCGCCCGAGATCTGGTCGAAGGCGTGTCGCGCCTGCGCGTCGGTCGCGAGCGCCGCGACGGCGTTGACCACCGGACCCGGCCCAAGGCTGTCCAGCGCGTGTCCCGTCGCGATCTGATTGCGCGTCAGGCCGGCATTGGCAAAGGCGCGGTACTTGATGATGTCGAGATAGGCATTGTTGGCGTCGTAGCTGTCCTGAATGGTGAGGAAGGCCGTAGTCACCGGCAGGCCGCTCACGCTGGCGAATTGCCCGGTGAGACCGGCATCTGCCGTCAGCACGGTGTAGCGCATGCCATAGGCGGGCATCATGCCCATCGGAGAGACGGCCAGCGTCGCGCCGGTGAGCGTCGCGGTCCCTGCGGTGATGAAGCGATCCGAACGGCCCATCCCGTCGATATCGACGGCCAGAACCGAGCCGGCCTCGAAGCGGACATTGCCGCCAGCCTGACGGGCGGTGTCGCCAGTGCCGCCATCCGCCATGGACAGGACGCCGTGATTGGCGAAGCTGCCCAGGCCGTTGAGCAGGGTCGTCTCCGCAACCCCGGCACTGCCGGCGGCCGTGATGACGATGCCGGCCGCATTGGTGAGGTGGGCGCCACCGAATTCGTTCGCACCGCCGGACGTGTTCCAGGGGGCGTTGTTCGTCATGAAGTTCGCTCCGGCGCCGAATTGCACCGTGCCGATCAGGCCGCCCTTGTTGGTGAAGACGATCGGCCCGCCACTGCCTTCGACGGCGAGATCGGTGGAAAGCTGCGACACGTTGCGGACAAGGCCGTTGGTCTCGATGACAATCGGTTGGCCAGCGGAATGGGCCGAGATCGCGATGGCCCCCTCGACCAGCCCGTTCGTCGTGATGCTCGTGACGCCGGAGCCGTAGTTGAGGGCACGGATGCCGTAAATGTCGCCACGAGCGCCCGCGGCATCGATCGTCAGGCCGGTGGCGGTGCCTGCGTTGAAGGCATGGATGCCCGTATCGCCTCTGCCGATGACATCCCCGGTCGCCATGATCCAGGTTGTGCCCGTGCCGTCGTTGACGGCGGAGATGCCCGTCCTCCGGCCTGCGACGCTGGTGGCCATGACGGTCAGGTCCGTGGCGGCGGCAGCGTTGAAGGCGCTGATACCGTTGCCGTCCGCGCCCTCGACATGGCCGGTCGCCGTGACACGGGTGAGCGCCGTGCCGTTATTGACGGCGCGGATGCCGGTTGTCCCGGCCGTGACGCTTGCGGCGTCGATGCTCAGATCGGTGCCTGTCGCAGCGTTTTCGGCCACGATGCCCGTCTCGCTGACGCCCTGGACATGGCCCGTGGCAACAATCCGTGTCCCGCCCGTGCCTTCGTTCAGGGCGTGGATACCGTACAATCCGCCCTTGGCGCTGACAGCCTCAATGGTCAGGTCCCTGGCCGTGGCGAAGTTCTGCGCCCGGATTCCCGCCTCGCTCGTGCCCTCGACATGACCGGTGGCGACGACGCGGGTTGCGCCCGTGCCGCTATTGCCGGCGGCAATGCCATAGACGCCGCCTGCGACGCTGGCGGCTTCGACGGTCAGGCCCAGAGTTCTGGCAAAGTTGATGGCTCGAATGCCGGAATCGCCGGCGCCTTCGACATGACCGGTCGCGATGACGTGCGTGTAGCCGCCAACGCCGAAATTCTGGGCGGAGATGCCGTTCCTGCCGCCCGAGACGCTCGCGGCCTCGATGGTCAGATCCTTGGCCGTCACGTCGTTGGTCGCGGCTATTCCGACATTGCCCGCTCCGACGACATGGCCGGTCGCGACGACCCGAGTCGCGCCGCTGCCGTCGTTGATCGCCGAAATGCCTGCCAGTCCGCCGGTGACGCTGGATGCCTCGACGGTCAGATTGGTCGCTGTCGCCTCGTTGCCGGCATAGATGCCGATATTGCCTGTTCCCTCGACATGGCTCGTGGCGGTGACACGGGTTGCGCCGATGCCTCTGTTGGTGACCGCGATGCCGGTCTGCCCGCCTGTGACACTGGCGGCTTCGATGGTCAGGTCCGTGGCCGTGGCGGCGTTTTGCGCCCCGATTCCGGTGTCGGCGGCGCCCGCAACATGACCGGTCGCAGTGACATGTGTTGCCCCGGTGCCGTTATTGCCGGCGTAAATGCCGACAAGGCCACCGCTGACCGTGCCATTGGCGGTCACCGTCAGATCAGTGCCGGCCGTACCGCAGATCGAGACATCGCCGTCATTGACCAACGCAAATGCATAGGAAAAGCCGTTGAACGCCGCAATACCGTAACCCGTGCCGCCGGCCACGGCACCATGGGTGGTCACAGTGTTGCTGCCAGAGCCACCGTTGATGGAGACGATGCCATGGCGGGCGCCGTTTACCGCGTCGGTGGTCACCGACAGATTGGTAGGGGCGCCGTGGACAGCATAGTTCAGTGCGACGATGCCATCGCGGGTGCCACCACTGACCGCGCCGCCGCGCGTATCCACCCGCAGTTCACCGCTGCCGCCATTCCAGGCCAGAACGCCGGTGAGACCACCAGTGACCCCGCCTGAGGCCTTCACGATCACATCGGTCGGGGTGCTGCCCACTGGATAAGAAATGGCTGAAAGATTGCCGTCGGAGGCGAAGCTCAGACGATTGTTGGATACGACGATGCCGTACCAGTTCGTGCCCGTGACCTGCCCTGAAGCACTGACGCTGGTCGTGCCGCCACCGAGATGCTGGGCATCGATGCCAATATTGCCGCCCGTAACGGTCGATGTCTCCAGCCTCAGAGCCTCTGTGCTGGAGGAAGCATTGAAGATGTCTATGCCGCGCAAACCGCCTTCGACGTGGCCGGTGGTGGCGACATAGGTCGGACCCGTGCTGAAATTGAGGGCGCGAAGTCCCGCTATCCCGCCGTACAGACTGCCGCTCGGGGCCAAGATCAGGTTGCCCGACATCCCGGGAGCGATATCGCCGTCGACAGAGGCGCGCAGCCCGTAGTCTCGGCCCGTGAGGTTGGAGCTGTGCGTGTCCAGATAATAGATGTTGCCGAGGCCATTGATCTCCAGAGCACTCGGATCAGATGTATTGACGCCAAATCCGGTGCTCGTCAAAATGGTGGCATTGTTGGCGGATACAACTTGTCCCGTCGTCTCTGCTCCAGAACATAAATAATTCACCCCGAACGTGTTGACGCAGCCGGCCGAGGCGAGTTCGGGCATGGAAACGAGGGCGGTCGATCCGAGCAGCGCTGCGATCAATGCAAGTGGCGGTGATTTGTGCCCTTTAAGTGATGCTTGTTCGGTTGGTTGAACCCGCTCGTCTCTTGTGAATACCGCCCAGGAAGACATAGCCCCTCATCTCGTCCTCGAAACATTTGGGCGAAGGATGAGAATGGCGAGTCGAAATGCATAGTCTTCAAATGATAGCGGCGTGCGGAAATTCGTTCATCTGCAGATTTTTTGAAATTTTTCGAACCTACTCCACGCTGAATTCGCGCGCTCGGCGCTCGTGTCTGACGCGTTCACAAAGAAGAAGGGCGGGGTGGAAAGATTTGATCTTTCGAAATGGCCACGGCTGATTTCAACAGAGCTACCAGTTCGCTCTGTTGGCTCGTGCCCGTCTTGCTGAAGATACGTGCGAGATAGGTTCGCGCCGAATTGTATTCGATCCTCATCTCGGCTGCCGTCGACTTGAGTGATTTGCCGGCAGCGATGGCGCTGGCGAGACGCGCCTCGGCTGGCGCCAGATCGAAGAGAACTGACAGGAGCTGCAGAGGCGGCACATTTCCGTCAGGCCGGACCTCCGTCATGAGGACCAGAATATCGGCCTGCGAGAAAATGTCGTGCGCGGCGCGCCGCAGCGGCAGCATATGGATCACCGCGGCGGTGTGGTCTGCGCCACGTCTCACCGGGATGGAGCGAACCAGCGGCTCCCGACTGCTGCCAGCCGCCAGCACGGCGTCCTGAAACAGCCGGTTGGCGGCGGCATCGGCAACCGCCATGCTGCCGAATGCGACAGGCAGGAAGAGATCACCCGCCGTCTCGAACTGTTCGTTGGAGGCTACCACGCGCCCGCGCCCGCTGATGACGGCCGCGGGCAGCGCCAGCTTTTCAAGCGTCGACACCGTGGCCTGGGCGCGTTCCAGCCGCAACCGCGCGGCAATCAGCGTCGCCCGCGCGAGGTGGGGCCGCATTCCATCGAGTGTCGCGACATCGTCATCCGCCGCCCTTCCGGCTTCCAGTCGCCGCTCGAACGTCAACCCGACCCCCTCTCCGGTCGGCATGGGAATGACGGTCGCGACCTGCCAGCCCAATCCCAGATCGGCGAAGATGCGCCCGACCGGATCGCGCTCGATCTGTTCGGGAGTCAAGACATCGGTATCGCGCAGAAAGCCGGGATGGCCGGTGCGCAGGAACTGAAACGGCCGCTCGCAGGACTGCCATTGCCCGCTCGCTATGAACGAGCCGAGCATGTCGCGCGTCAGCTCGGTCGCCTGCCAGAACGGCGGCCGCCCATCGGTCAGGACCTGCAGTTCGCCGGTGGTGGCGTTCGCTCGCGCCGCAATCGTTCCGAGGACCTTCGGCCATTCGTCCGGCACGAATGCGGCCTCGTAAATGCGTTCGATCAGATCGGCATCCATGACGCGGCCTCAACGATGACGGTCGTCGGCCGCGACGACGGCGGTGCTCTTCAGCAAGGCCACGAGCTCGCTCTGCTGGCTCGTGCCTGTCTTGCTGAAGATGCGCGCGAGATATGTCCGCGCCGAGCTGTATTCGATCCCCATCTCCGCGGCCGCCGCTTTGAGCGACTTGCCTGCGGCGAGAGCGATGGCGAGGCGCGCCTCCGCCGGCGCAATGTCGAAAAGCGCGGACAGGAGGCCCCGCGACGGCAGGTTCCCGTCCGGTCTGATCTCCGTCGCGATGACCAGAACATCCGCCTTCGAGAAAATGTCGCGTGCGGTGCGGCGCAGCGGCAGGACATGGACAACGAGCGGCCGGCGGTCGGCCTCCTTCACCGGGATTGATCGCACGACCGGCTCGGCGTTGCCGGCCGCCGCCGCCAGCGCCTGGAGGAACAGGACGTTGGCGGCCGGATCGGCCAGAACCACACCACTGAAGGCGGTCGGGAGGAACAGTGTGCCCATGGCCTCGAACAAGGCGTTGCCGGCGCGCACCCGCCCGCCATGGGACAGCACCGCTGCGGGCAGGCCGAGCGCCTGCAAGGCTGTCGCCGTCGCCTGCGCGCGTTCCAGTCCGAGCCGCGCTGCCAGCAGGCCGACGCGCGCCAGATGCGGCCAGTAGCCGTCGAGCGCCGCGATCTGCTCCGGCCGATGACGGCCGTCCCCGATGAGCCGCTCGAAGGTCAGGGTGGCGACCTCGCCGGTCGGGAGAGGAATGAGCGTGGTGAGCTGCGCACCGAGCCCCAGCGGCGCCAGTGCGGCGTCGACGCTGTCCCCGCCTATCTCCAGATAGTCGGAGCCGTAGAAGAAGCGCAGGCCGGTCAGAAAGGCGTTGCGTGGATCGAACATCGCTTCGGAACGGCGGCTGGCCCGCCACGCGTCGCTGCTTGTGAAGGCCGCCAGCGCGGCCGCGGTCAGCTCCGTTGTCTTGTAGAGCGGCGGCCGATCCGGGCTATGGAACACCAGGAACGAACCGGACGCCGATGCGCTGACGGTGGCCAGCCGGTTCAGCACAGGCTCCCAAAGCTCCGGCGTGAAGGCGGCTTCATAGATGCAGTCGATGAGGCCGTCATGCATGGGCATTGGTCTTGCACACATTGGTCGCTAGCTGCTCAGCGGCGTTCGAAGCACTCCTATGATGCTTCAATATTCCGCAGCGGCAAGATCAAAAACTTATCACGTCCGGAATTTGAGAAAACGAAAGTAAAGGCGACAGTGGAATTGCCTGTTCTTGCCAGTTTCAACTCCCGGTCATGCTGGGCGCGATCGGCACGTATCTGTCCTCCTATCTTTGTTCCGGGAGCGCAGGCATGTTCCGCCGCGCAGCTCGTTCGTACCTCTGCCGGGCGCGACGAAGGCCACGCCGTGGACCGGCCGCAGGGCGAGTTCGGCGTGGCAGTCCTGCATCGGCCTCGGTCCGAGGGGCGCCTCGGATAGCGGGCGACGTATCAATTCGCTGATTGATCTGGATCCGTGTCAGGGCGTCGCGCTCGTCTCAGCACCCGGCGAGGTGCCGCGTCATGGCATCGAGTGACGGCCACGGCGGACCCTCGCGCAGAGTGCGGGCGAGTTGTTCTGCCCAGTGTCGGCCGTTTGGAAACTTGTCGTCCGCGTCCCACCGCCAGGCTGCGACCATTACCAGGACGAGGGCGCGGCAGGAGTTCAGCAATGTCCGGTCGACGTCCGGATAATGCGCGGCGACCGCATCAGGCACGTGAGCGAGGTCGAACTCCACTGGCCCGCGGCAGCATGTCTCAAGGTCGATGAACAGCGGTCCGAACCTGGTGTTCAGCACGTTGCCCGGATGCGGTTCGCCGTGCAGCAGCTGCTCCGCAGCGCCACGATCGACGATCGTTCGCCTGAGGCTCTCCAGCAGGCTGCCGAGACGTTCGCGGTCCCTGTCGGGCAGTTCAGGTGTCAGGTGGAGGCTCGCCAGAAGCCTCTCCGCCTCCGCGATCCGATCCGTAAATCGCGGCGCGGCAATCCCGATCTTGCGCATGCCGATGTGCAGGCGCCTGAGCGAACGCGCGTAGTCGACCGGCGCGAGGCCCGGCGTCAGGGACGGGTAGTAGGTCCAAAATGTCACCGCGAAACCATCCCGCTCGTAGAGGCGCGGCGGCACGCGCGGTTCGAGCGCCGCTGCCGGGCTCCCGGTCTCGGCGAGCAGCCCGGCAAGCTCGACCTCGAACGGCATCGCCTGATCCGCCGGAGGCGCGACCCTGGCAAGGGTGTCACAGGGCAGAAGGCGCAGGGTGAGCTTGTTCGAATTCTGAAGAACGACGGCGTCGTCGGCTGCCATGCCCAGGGCCGAGGCGGTCGATTGGGCTGCAGCCGCAGCACGTGCAACGTCAGCTGCTTGCAAGAGCCGGCTCCATCTTCGTCTGCTCGATCGCGGTCGCGCGAGGATCGGGTCCATTCTGCCACGCACGACAGCCCTCCGGCGCGGCGTCCGGTCCTCGAGGGGCGCATCGCACCCGACAATGCCGCCAGTCTCGCCTGCGCCGGTGCGGCGCCTTCATGCGCCCGGGCCGGCGAACAGGATCAGGTTGCCGTCCGGATCCAGGACGATGAAGGTCCTCGCGCCCCAGGGCTCCTTGCGGAGCGGCTGGTGGAACGGCACGCCCGCGGCCTGGAAGGTCAGGAAGAGCTGCTTGATCTCGTCCGCCGTGTCGACGGTGATCGCGGCGGAGAGGAGATGCTCGCGCGCCCTGACATCGCCGACGAAGACCGGCTCGCAGACGCGCCGCAGGGCGATGAGGGCGCTGTCGCGCCGGACCTGGCCGTAGAAGGGCGGGTCGCCGTAGACGAAATCGACGGCGAAGCCGAGCTTGTCCGTGAAGAAGGCGCATGAGGCCTTGATGTCGGCGACGAACAATTGGGCTGCGGTCGACGTGAGGACGGGAGGCATGGCGGGCTGTTGATCGCGATCGGCCATGGAACGGGCTCCTGCCTTGAGCGCCTCCCAGCTCTCGAACCCAGCCCGGCGAGCCACCAGTTCCTGCGCGTCGCCGAGCTTGAACGGCGCTGCCAAGATGCCGGCATCGTCGAGCCCGGCATAACGCGGCAGGGCCGCTCGGATCTCCGCGGCCACCGGAAAATGGCGCTCACGGTGCCAGCGCAGATATTGCTTGGCCTGCTTTCGGAGGTTTTCGAGGTTCGGCATGGGCGCAACTGTGTCGTGGGATCGTAGGCGGGCATGGCCCTTTCGACGTCGCACCGGTGCGCCCTACACAGCGCGGCAAGCCTCGCCCAGACGACGGAAGCTGTCAACGCTCGCCGATGTGGCCGCAGATCGAGCGTGCCGTCGGGACATGGGGCCGCGGGGCGCCGCGGCCATGAAAGGCTCGCCGGCAATCCATGTCTGCGCGTAGAACATCGTCAGCTTGCGCTCGCCGAGCGCCTTGGGGCAGGGCATGTCATGGATCTCGACGATTTTCGCTTGCTGTGTGCCGCCGTCGATCGCGGTGGCATCGCGCCGGCGGCCAGGGAATGCGGGCTGTCGCCCTCCATGGCGAGCCGCCGCATCGCCGCGCTCGAAAAGACGATGGGCGCCAAGCTCCTGCTGCGGACGACACGCTCGCTGGCGCCGACCGAGGCGGGCGAGGCGCTGCTGGCCTGGGCCCGTTCGGCGCTCGTCGACTGGGGCCGCGTGCGCGACGAGATCGGCGCCATGCAGGGGCAGGCGGCGGGCCTGGTGCGGCTGGCGACCAACGACTATGCCGCCTCCGCCTATTTGCCGGCGATCCTCGCAAGCTTCGCAAGACGCCAGCCCGAGATTCGCGTCGCCGTCTCCATCGCGCAGGAACCGGCCCGGCTGCTCGACGGCGCCTGCGACCTCGCGGTGCATGCGGGACGGCGCCCCGACGCCGATCTGATCGGCCGCCGGATCTATGAATACAGCCGGCGGTTGGTCGCCGCGCCGTCCTATCTCGCCTCCTGCCCCGCGCCCCGGACCCCGGCCGAGGTCGCGCGGCACCTCTGCCTGACCCATACGGTGAGCGAGCCGTCGGAATGGACCTTCGAGGCGGCGGACGGGACGCTCCACGCCCAGCGCATCCACTCATACATGGCCTGCGACAGCTGGACCATGCTGCTGGAGCTGGCGGTCGCCGGCATCGGCATTGCGCGGCTGTCGGACTCGCTCGTGCGCCAGCCCATCGCCGACGGCCGGCTGGTCGAGCTCCTGCCGGACATGCGCTCGGTCTATGCCGACGGCGACCCGCCGGCCATGTGGGTGCTGGTCGCCCATCGCAGCGTGCCGCTGCGCACGCGGCTCCTGGCCGATCATATCGCGCACGAACTGCTGGCGCTTCATCGCAGCAATCACCGCTAGACGCTTCAGTCGTGCAGATTCTGCACGAACGTCGATCGTCCTCGCTCCCTATTCCGGTTCCGATCCCTGCCGCAGTCTACGGCCGGCAGAAGCAACGGGGAGGTCCGGGGTGCCGCAGTTCATCACCGCCGATACCGGCGGGACGTTCACCGACGTGACCGTCTACGACACCGAGGCCGGTCATATCCGTTTCGGCAAGACGCTGACGACCTATGGCCATCTGGTCGATGGCGTCGTCGCCGGCATAGCGGAGGCGAAAGGGACGGCGGCCGAGGCGGCCTGGCTGCGCCACGGCACGACCCATGTCATCAACGCCTTCCTCCAGCGCCGCGGCGCGCGGGTTGCGCTGGTCGCGACGCGCGGCTTTCGGGACGTCCTGGAGATCGGCCGCGGCAACCGCCCGGTGCCCTTCGACACCCGGCGCCGGCGTCAGCCACCGCTGGTTCCGCGAGCCCTGCGCTTCGAGGTGACCGAGCGCATCGGTTCGGATGGAACGGTGATCGAGGCGCTGGCGGAGGAGGAGGAGATCGAGGCGCTCGCCGCCGCGCTGAAGGCGGCGGACGTGCAGGCCGTCGCGGTCGCCCTGCTGAACGCCTATGCGAACCCGGCCCACGAACAGCGGGTCGCGGCGCTTCTGAAGGCGCGGCTGCCGGGCGTCTACGTCACCGCGGCGACCGCGCTGTCGCGCGAATGGTTCGAATACGAACGCTCCTCGACCGCTGCCGCCAATGCCTATGTCGGCCCGGCCATCGCCCGCTATGTCGAGGGCTTCTCGAAGCGGCTCTCCGGCGAAGGGTTTGCCGGCAGCTTTGCCATGATGGGGTCGAACGGCGGCATCATGCCGTTCGACGCATCCGTCGAGCGACCGGTGTCGCTGGTCGAGTCCGGTCCGATCGGAGGCGTGATCGCCGCGGCAGAATATGCCCGCAGCCTCGGCCTCGAGCGCGTCGTCGCCTTCGACATGGGCGGCACCACGGCCAAATGCGCGCTGGTCGAGAAGGGCGAGTTCGACGTGCAGCAGACCTATTGGGTCGGCGGCTACGAACAGGGCTTCCCGATCCGCAGCCCGGTCCTCGATATCGTCGAGGTCGGCGCCGGCGGCGGCTCGATCGCCTGGGTCGATGCCCAGGGCCGGCTGCGCGTCGGCCCGGAGAGCGCCGGCTCGGAACCAGGGCCGGCCTGCTTCGGCCGCGGCGGCGTGGAGCCGACCGTCACCGACGCCAATCTCGCGCTCGGCCGCATCGGGCACGGCTCGTTCCTGGGCGGGCAGCTCCGGCTCGACCGCGACGCAGCCCTCCGCGCCATCGGCGAGCGCGTCGGCGAACCGCTCGGCTATGGCTGCGACGCCGCGGCCACGACGCGTGTCGCACGCGGCGTCCTCGACCTCGCGACGACCCTGATGGCCGGCGCGATCAAGGAGATCACCGTCGCGCGCGGGCATGACGTGCGCGACTTCGCGCTGCTGGTGTTCGGTGGCGGCGGCCCGATCTTCGGCGCGGAACTCGCGCGCCAGCTCGGCATCCGCACCGTGGTCGTGCCCCCGCAGCCGGGCAATTTCTCGGCCGTCGGCATGCTGCTGGCCCAGGCGCGCATCGATCTTGCGCGCACGCTCGTCGCCGATCTCTCGGCGGAGGGCATGACCGCGCTGGCTGAGGTGCACCGGGAGCTGGAAAGCGAGGCGCGGGAGGCCGCGGCGCGCGAATTCGGCAGCGAGCAGGCGACGCTCGCCTGGCAGGCCGACATGCGCTACCGCGGCCAGCGCCATACCGTCACGGTCGGCTTCGATGGCGCCCCGTCGGCGGAGACGCTGCGCGCTGCCTTCGAGACGACCTATGCCAAGCGCTTCGGACGTGTCCTCGGCCAGGATTTCTCGCCCGAAGTGGTGGGCCTGCGGGTGATCGCGCAGGGCGATGCGCCGCGTCCGGCCCTGTCGGCTCTCGCCGTTCTGCCTGCGCCGGCGGACCGCGCGCCGCGCCATGAGATGCGGCGGCTCCATGTGCGCTCGCGCGGCTTCGTTGATGCCCCGGTCTGGCGCCGCGGCGACCTGCCGGCCGGCTTTGCGATCGCCGGGCCGGCCGTCGTCGAGGAATACAGCTCGACGCTGCTGATCGGCGAGGGCGATACGGCGGTCGTCGGAGCGCTCGGCGAGATCACCATTTCCATCGGACAGGATTGAGGAGCCGATCATGAGCGACGCTCTCGCCGAAGCCGGTTCCGATCCGATCGAGATCGAGATCCTGCGCCACGAAATCCTGTCGATCCCGAACCAGATCGAACGCAACATCGAACGCAGCGCCTTCAGCCCGCTCGTCCAGGAATACAAGGACTATTCGGTCGGGCTGGTCGATGCGGAGGGCGCGCTGGTCGCCCAGTCGCGCGGCAGCCTGCCGATCTTCGTCGCCAATGCGCTCGGCACGGGCGTGCGCGAGGCGCTCGCGATCCACGGCGCCGATGCGCTCCTGCACGGCGACGCCGTGCTGACCAACTCGCCGGCGACGCTTGGCCAGCATCTCAACAACGTGGTCCTGCTCACGCCCGTCCGCGAAGGCGGCGAGGCCAACGGCCCGCTGCTCGGCTTCTTCTGCGTCCTCGTGCACTGGATCGATGTCGGTGGATCGACGCCCGGCTCCAGCACCGGCACGGAGACCACCGACGTCTGGCAGGAAGGCCTGCAACTGCCCTGCATGCGCCTGCTCGACCGCGGACGGCGGATCGAGGACGTCTTCCGGCTCTGCGCGGCCAACAGCCGCTTCCCGCGCCTCCTTCTCGGCGATCTCGAGGCGCAGCTTGCCGGCTGCCTGCTCGGGCGCGATCTCATGCTGGACATCCTGCGGCGCAGGGGCGCGCCACTGGTGCGGGCGACGCTGGCGACCATGCGGACGCAGGCGCGGGCCGCCGCCGCGGCCGTGATCGCTGCGGCGAAGCCGGGCCTGCATGTCGCCGAGAGCTTCCTCGACGGCGAGAAGGGCGTGCGCGTGCCGATCCGCGTCGCGGTGCACGCCGCCGACGGGCGCATGACGGTCGACCTCTCCGGCCTCGGGCCGCAGATGGCCGGGCCCTCGAATGCCGGCCGCAATGGCGGCGCGGTCGCCGCCGCCCGCATCGCGGCAAAATACGTGCTGACGCCGCAGGAGCCGGTGAACCAGGGCGACTTCGACCTCCTGGAGGTCGAGGCGCCCGACGGCACCTTCCTCACCGCCAGCGCGGATGCGCCGATCGGCGGCTCCGGCAACACCATCCCGACCGTCGTCGATACCATCCTGAAGGCGCTGGGTGACGCCCTGCCGGACCATGTCGCGGCCGCCCATCACGGCACCTATGGCGTGCACACCTTCTTCGGCCGTCTGCCCCGCAGCGGCGAACTGTTCGCCAATCTCGATACGGCGACGGGCGGCTGGGGCGCCACGGTCGACGAGGACGGCGCCTTTCCGCTGCGCTCGAATGCCCATGGCGACGTGCCCGACATTCCCGCCGAAATGCAGGAGGCGCTCTATCCGTTCCTGCTCCTGTCGAAGGCGCTGCGTCCCGACAGCGGTGGCGCCGGCCGGCGCCGCGGCGGCCTCGGCGTCGAGAAGCGCTACCGCATCCTCGCGCCCTGCAAGGTGAGCCTCAAATTCGAACGCGGCCAGTGCCCGCCCTGGGGATTGGCGGGCGGCCAGGCCGGCGCAACCTGCTTCGTCGAGATCATCCGCGCCGGCGGCGAGACGACGCGCGCCTGGAAGGGCACGTTCAGCCTCGAGGCCGGCGACCGCCTGCTCATCGTCTCGGGCGGGGGAGGCGGCTACGGGCCAGCGCACGAACGCGAGATCGAGCGTGTGCTGGCGGATGTCGAGGCCGGCTATGTGACGTCAGCCCATGCGGCGGAAGCCTATGGCGTCATTGTCGATGCGGCCGGCGTGCTGGATAGGGAAGCCACCCGCGAACGACGGGCGGCTCTAGCACAGCAATGAAAACGACAAACATGGGAGGGAATGACATGGACAGGATGGGAATCAGCAGGCGGACCGTGCTGGGCGCCGGGGCCGCGCTCATGGCGAGTGGCGGTGGCGCCATCGCGCAGGCCTGGCCGAGCCGCATCGTGCAAATCCTGGTCGGCTTCGGCGCGGGCGGCGTGAGCGATGTCGCCACGCGCCTGCTCGCCGAGGGGCTGCGCCCGATGATCGGCCAGTCGATCGTGATCGAGAACCGCGCGGGTGCCAGCGGCATGATCGCGGCCGGTGTCGTCGCCCGGTCGGCGCCGGACGGCCACATGCTGCTCGGCATGCCGGGGACCGTGACCATCGTGCCATCGGTCATGAGGGACCTGCCGATCGACGTCCTCAAGGACCTGGACCCGATCACCATCTTCGCGACCTCGCCCAACGTGATGATCGTGAAGGCCGACGCGCCGGAGCGGGACCTGCGCGCCTTCGTTGCGGCCGCGAAGGCGAAGCCGCCAGAGGACATCGCCTATGCCTCGTCGGGCCTCGGCACGACCGTCCATCTGATGGCGGGCATGGTGGAGCGGGCGGCCGGCATCCGCATGCGACACGTGCCGTTCCGCAGCTCGGCCGATTCCATCCGCTCGGTCATGGCGGGTGAGCTGCCGCTCGTCTTCTCCTCGGTGAACTCCGCTCTCCCCTTCATCCAGTCCGGCGCGGTCAGGGCGCTGGGCATCGCGACGCCGAAGCGGTCCACGTTCCTGCCCGACGTCCCGACCTTCGACGAGCAGGGCCTGGCCGGCGTGCAGTCCGACACCTGGTTCGGACTGGCGGGCCCGGCGGGAATGCCGCGGCCGCTGGTCGAAGAGATCGCCGGCCTGTGCGACAAGGCGATGGCCGATCCGGCGATGCGCGCCCGCCTGGCGGCACTCGGCGCGGAGCCCGTCGGCCTCGGACCTCAGGCGGCGCGCCTGCAGATGGAGCGCGAGGTGAAGATGTTCGCCGAACTTGCGGCCGCCATGGGCATCCGGCGCGAGCAGTAGGGAGGACGGCCATGAAGTTCGGGACATTCAGGCATCAGGGCGTCGAGCGGCTGGGCGTCGCCCATGACGGCGACGGCCGGTTGTTCGACCTGGCGCTCGCGGCCGGGCGCGCGGGGATCGACGGCGCGGCGTTCGCATCGATGCTTGACCTCATCGATGGCGGCGACCGGGCGCTCGATGCCGCCCAGCGGCTCTTTGCCGACCGCGGCGCGGAGGCCGACCTTTCGCACGAGGTCGGCCGTGTCGAACTGATGGCGCCGCTGCCGGTGCCGCGACAGATGCGCGACGCCATGTCGTTTCCCCTGCACATTCTCCAGGGCCCGCGCGGCAGCGCGCGGCTGGCGGCGCTGGCGAAAGGCGACGTGGCCGAGGCCGCGCGCATCGCGGCCGAGCCGCTCGGCGAATTGCCTGACGTCTATCGGCAGGTGCCGATCTACTACATCACCAACCGCTTCACCGTCGGCGCGCCGGGCTCCGTCGTGAACTGGCCGAAATACAGCAGGGTGATGGACTACGAACTGGAATTCGGCTGCATCACCAAGGCGAAAGGCACCGATATCAGCGCCGCCAGGGCGAAGGACCATATTTTCGGCTTCACCATCTTCAACGACTTCTCGGCCCGCGACGCGCAGCGCGTCGAGATGGCGGGACGGCTCGGGCCCGCCAAGGGCAAGAGCTTCAACGGCGGCAATGTGCTCGGCCCCTGGATCGTCACCTATGACGAGATCGGCGATCCCTATCGCCTGCGCATGCAGGCGCGCGTCAACGGCGAGACGCGCTGCGATTCCGACACGAGCGGCATGCTCTACTCGTTCGAGGAGATCATCGCGCACATGTCGAAGGACGAGACGCTGATGCCGGGCGAGTTCATCGGATCGGGCACGGTGGGCAATGGCTGCGGCCTCGAGACCGGGACGTTCCTCGAGGACGGCGACCGGATCGAGCTCGAGGTCGAGAAGATCGGCATCCTGGCCAACGAGGTCAGGCGGCAGGCCGCCTGATCCGCGGATCCGGGCTCTCGCCGGGGATGGCGCGGCCCGAAATCCCGCCGCGGCCGCGGCCCTCCTCGGTCGTGGCTGCGGCTCGCCCGCTTCAGCCGAATTCGCGCTTCACCGCCTCGGTGTGGGCGCCGAGCGCGGGCACCGGTCCGAAGGCCGGCAATTCGCGATCGTGCAGGGCGCCGGGCGCCAGCATGCGCTTCGTCCCGGCCGGCGTATCGACGGCGATGTGGAGGTTCTGCGGATGATTCTTGAGGTCTTCGAGCGAGGAGACCCGGCCATAGGCGATCTTCGCCGCTTCCAGCCGTTCGGCGATGGCTTCGCGCGGCGCCGTCGCGAAGGCGGCGACGATGATCTCATCGAGCGCGGCGCGGTTGGCGACGCGCGCGACATTGTCGGCAAAGCGCGGATCGGTGGCGATCGCGGCATCGCCGAGCACCTTGGCGCAGAGCGCGGCCCATTCCCGCTCGTTCTGGATCGAGAACAGGATCGGCTTGCCGTCGGAGCAGGGATAGGCGCCATAAGGCGCAATGGTCGGATGGTTGAGGCCCGAGCGCTCGGGATAGATGCCGCCATAGGCATATTGCAGATAGGGCACGTTCATCCAGTCGGCGAGGGCGTGGAACAGCGACACGGCGATATGCCGGCCCTTGCCGGTGACCGAGCGGCCGATCAGCGCCTGCAGGATCGCCTGGAAGGCGGTCATGCCCGCGGCGATGTCGCAGACCGAGACGCCGACCCGTGCGCGTGATGCGCCGTCGCCGGTGATCTCGGCAAGGCCGGTCTCGGCCTGGACCAGCAGGTCATAGGCCTTGAGGTCCTTGCGCGGGCCGTCCTCGCCATAGCCGGAAATGGAACAGGTGATCAGCCGGGGATTGTCGCGCCGCAGCGTGTCCGGATCGAGGCCGAGCCGGGCGAGCGCACCGGGCGCGAGGTTCTGGATGAACACGTCCGCCTTGGCGATCATCCGCCTGAGGGTCGCCTGGTCGGCCGGATCCTTGAGATCCATGACCACCGATTCCTTGCCGCGGTTGAGCCAGACGAAATAGGCGCTCTCGCCATCGACCGCCCGGTCGTAGCGGCGCGCGAAATCGCCTTCCTCGCGCTCGATCTTGATCACCCGCGCGCCAGCATCGGCGAGCCGGCTCGCCGCATAGGGCGCGGCCACGGCCTGCTCGACCGAGACGACGAGGAGGCCTGAAAGGTCAGCTTGGGCTGCGGCGGGCATGAACGGTCACTCCGGCGGCGGGCTTATGCCAACGGCCCAGGACGCTGACGCATCGGGCCGTTGAAGACCTCGCAAATTGCCGAACGAGAGCGGCAATTTGCGAGACGGAACCATCGGTCATCTGCGATGTCCGCTGGTATTAGCCCTCCTTAGAGCCGTCGGTCGCCGGGACCAAGCCCCGCCGCGCATGGCGCATCAGCGCAGGCCGTCCCATTTGGCGATGCCGGACTGTTCGAGCCCGCCCATGCGGGCATGCGGCCGGCCGCCGGTGGTCATGGCGAGCGCGAACAGGATCTCGTCGGCGCGCGGCGCGTCGGCCACCGTCACGGTGATGCCGTCGAAATGGCTGCGCACATAGGCGGCGTCCTTGTGATGGATGGGCACGTCGAGGCTCGCGCCCATGGCGCCGACCTTGGTCATCGAGGGCACGATGGCGAGCGCCTGGCCGAGCAACTCGCGCATGGCATAACCGCCGGGCACGTGCCAGAGCGCGCCGTGTTCCAGTTCGCCGTCCGCGCCGACCAGCGAGCCCTTGCCATAGGCCTCGATTGTTTTTGCGTCGCCCCCGAGGGCGCCGAGCAGCTTGGTCGAACATTCGAGGCCGAGCGGCTTCAGCTCCTCCATCATGCCCGTCACCTCGGCCTCGTAGCGGCCGGCAAAGGGGTTCTTCAGGATGCAGGCGACGAACCCCTTGAGGATCGGCCGGTCGAGCTTCGGGCCGCCGTCATGGCGTACCTCCTCGACCCCGACGACGATCTTGCGGACATTGATGGTCATGGCCTGAGCTCCCTCATGCGTGTGAATGGACCGAGCGTGACCACCTCGCCGCGCAGGGCGAGGGCGGCATCACGGATCAGTCCGCGTTTGCGAAACTGGTCGGCGCGCTGGCGCCCGGCTTCGAGCGCGGCGGCGATCTCGTCGCGGGTGAGCTCGCCGACCGAGACCGTCACCGGCAGGTCGCCGAGATCGCTGTCGGGGTCGAGCGCCGCGGCGGGCTGGCGGCCGATGGCCGGATGATCGAGATCGACCGCATTGGCAACCAGCGTCGCCGCGGCATCGGCACTCGCCGCATCGCGCGCCAGCACGGTGACGGAATCGGCGATGCCCAGCGAGAAGGAGCGGCCCTGCGCACCCGATGTCGCGAGGCCGCCGACGCCGTCGCCGTGGCCGAGCGTCAGCCGGCCGTTGAGGGCGGGAACGGGGCCGCGCGAGAAATCGGCGGCCAGCGCGATCTCCAGTCTCTCGCCCTCGGTCAGGTGCACGGCAATGTCGCCGCCATTGTTGACGAAGGCCCGGTCGAGCGGCGCCGCCTCGGTCATGACCCACAGGATTTCGTCGGCGACCGCGCCGGCGACCGCCGCCATCGGCGTGAGGAACACGCCGGTATGCGGCCGGCAGGCCGTCACCATGCGCTGGGCGACCGGCGTCGCGACCTGGGGCCGTGCGCTCATCGGCTTGCGCAGCTCGGCGAGCTCGCCGGTCAGTTCGGGCAGGACGGTCTGGAAGCGGGCGACGGCCGCGTCATAGGCTTCGCGCAGGGCGCTCGCGGCCCCCCAGGCCCGCAGCACAAGGTCGATCGGCCCGTGCTGCAGGTGCAGCCGGTCGCCGTCGAGCCATTGCGCCGTGGGAGCCTCCCACACGATTCAACCGAGCCTTGCCAGGAGATGGGTCAATGTCTGCGCTTCCTCTGGGCTGAGCGGGGCCAGCGTCCGCTCGCTCACCTCGAAGCCGCGCGCCTTCATCGCCGTCACCGTCTCGCGGCCGAAATCGGTGAGCTCCAGCAGCACCAGGCGCGCATCGTTCGGGTCGACCGACGGCGAGACGAAACCGCGCTTGGCGAGCCGGCCGGCGACGCCGAACATGGTGGCCGGATCGATGCCGACCAGCCGGCCGAGGGCGTTCTGCGAGGTGGGGCCGAGATCGTGCAGCTTGGCGAGCGCGGCATATTGCACCGGCGTCACGTCGAAGCCATCCATCACCTGGTCGAAAATGGCGCTGGCGCGCTGGTGCGCGCGCCGGATCAGGTGGCCGATCTGATCCTCCAGGACATAATCGCGCGGCGCGGCATCGGCGCCGGAGAGAGCTGCGGCCTGTCGCTTCAGGGTCATGCACGGCCTCCTGCAAAGGGCCAGGGATTGTCGCTGTCCCAGCCGTCGATGCGGGCCTCAGGCGCGACGTCCCGCAGGATGGCGTCGATCGAGACGACATCCTCCATATGTCCGCCGAGCCGCTCGTAGAGCGCCCGGGGCAGGGTGAACTCGATCGGGGCGACGATGGCCGGCGTCGGCACGTAGCCGAAGGCGTTCTTCGGCAGCCGCGTGACATCGGCCATGACGGTGATGCCGCCCCCGGGCCAGAGATAGACCGGCGCGCCGCCCATGGTGACGCGCGTCTCGCCGCTCGCGACCGAGCGGGTCAGCAGGACCGGGTTCTCGGTGACCCCGGCACGCAGCGAGCCGCCAGCGCCGGCCATGAACAGCACCGTGCAGCGCGAGGGCTCGCAGTTCTCGCCGATGCGGTCGACCACCTTCATCACCGGCTCGGGGATGGTCGCCGGCACGGGCCTGAGCGCGTCGTCGAGCACGCAATAGAGAAAGTGCTCGCCGGTGGTCGAGGTCATCAGCAGCCTGAGGCCCGGCCAGGCCGTTTCGGGATCGATCTTCTGGATGATCGACAGGGGCTCGTCGATATCCGTGCCACCCCAGCCGATGCCGGGATTGGCCACCTGGAAATAGCGCCCGGGCGTCGATTTGCGGCCGCGCACGCGAATGCCCGACGGGCGCATGTCGAGCACCCGGCCGGCCTGGTGCTCGGTCAGGACGCCGGTGATGTGGTCGTCGACGACGATCACCTCGTCGACATGGCCGAGCCACTGTTTGGCGAAGATGCCGACGGTCGCCGACCCGCAGCCGACGCGCATGCGCTGCTCGGGCTTGCCGTCGACGAGCGGCGCCGCATCGGCCGCGACCACCACTTCATGGCCGCCGTCGATGGTCATGGTGACGGCCTCGCCCGCGCACAGCTTCAGCATGGTGTCGCAGGTGACGTTGCCTTCCTTTTTCGAGCCTCCGGTCAGGTGTCGGACGCCGCCGATCGACAGCATCTGCGAGCCGTATTCGGCCGTCGTGACATGGCCGACCTGCTCGCCGCCGACCCGGACCGGCGCGGCTTCCGGGCCAAGATGGCGGTCGGTGTCGATCTTCACCTTGACGCCGCAATAGCTGAAGATGCCCTCGGTGACGACGGTCACCGTATCGACGCCGTCGTGCTCGGCCGAGACGATGAAGGGCGCCGGCTTGTAGTCGGGATAGGTCGTGCCCGAGCCGATGCCGGTGACGAAGGTGCGGCCGGGATCGAGCGGCTGGCCGTCCCAGTCGTTGCGGCCGAATTCGACGAGCTTGCCGCCATCCTCGACCGCCTGGGCGAGCAGCACGACGGGGTCGGTGCGGACGAGCTGGCCGTCCTCGTTGGCATAGCGCGAGCAGGCGCCGGCGCGGCCCGGCCGGATGCGGCAGAGCACCGGGCAGGCGTCGCAGCGCAGGATGCCGTCGGCCTCGGCGGCGCCGAACTTCTTCGAGCGGGCTTCGCGGGAGAGCTGGTCTGTCGCGGTCATGCGTACCTCCCAGGGTGATCGGAGCATGGCATTTCGGGCAGCCGTCCTTCGAGGCTCGCCTCCGGCTCGCACCTCAGGATGAGGACTGTGGAGCCCTGCAGCTCGCCGTCTCGGATGCGCGGCAAAGGCTGTTCGGGCATGTGATCGCGATGCAGAACACAACGATCCTCATGGTGAGGTGCGAGCGCAGCGAGCCTCGAACCACGGCCAACCTCGATGCAACATTCGCTCATGCGTTCCCCCGCGCCTCTTGCATGGCGGCCCAGAGCCGGTGCGGCAGCACCGGCACCTCGGTCATCCGGACGCCGGTGGCGTGGCGGATTGCCGAGAGGATGGCCGGGGCGGTTGCGACCAGGGCCGGCTCGCCGACGCCCTTGGCGCCGAACGGGCCTTCGGGCTCGGTATCCTCGATCAGCCTGATCGTGATCTCGGGCATGTCGCCGGCGGTCGGGAGCAGATAGTCGTGCAGGTTCTCGGTGCGGCCGGGCAGGTATTCCTCCATCAGCGCGAGGCCGAGGCCCTGCGCGATGCCACCGTGGATCTGGCCTTCGGTGAGGGTCGGGTTGATGGCCCGGCCGACATCGTGGGCGGCGACGATGCGGGTGACCTTGACGGTGCCGAGCTCGCGGTCGACCGTGACTTCGGCGACCTGCGCGGCGAAGCCATAGGTCGCATAGGGAATGCCCTGGCCCTTGGCGTCGAGGGCGGTGGTCGGCGGATCGTAGAGCCCTTCGCCTGCCAGCACCACGCCGGCCGCATCGGCATCGAGCTGGTCGAGAGCGATGATCCGGCCGGCATCGCCGTCGGCAACCGTCAGCCTGGCGCCGTCGAGGCGAAGCGTCGCGCCCGGCCCGGCATTGGCGAGCGCCAGGATGCGGGCGCGCAGGTCGAGGCCGGCAAGCCGCGCCGCATTGCCCGACACGAAGGTCTGGCGCGAGGCCGAGGTCTTGCCGGCATCATAGGTGCGGTCGGTATCGCCGATGACGAAATCGAAGGCCGTGGTCGGCAGGCCGAGCGCATCGGCAGCGATCTGCAGGAGCACCGTGGTCGAGCCCTGGCCGATATCGACGGCGCCGTTGAGGAAGGTGAGCTTGCCCGCGCGGTCGAGCGTGATGCGCATGCGCGACGGGTTGGACATCGAGGTATTGCCGCAGCCGTACCACATGCAGGCGATGCCGACGCCCCTCGCGACCCGGCCGCCGCGGGCGTTCGCCGCATCCGCCGCGGCGACCATGGCATCATAGTCGGCCTTCACGGCATCGAGGCATTGCGGCAGGCCGGCGGAGGCGTGCAGCACCTGGCCGGTCGGCGTCCGGTCGCCGTGGTCGATGGCGTTGATGCGCCGGATCGCCCAGCGGTCGAGCTTCAGCGCCAGGGCGAGATCGTCGATCAGCGTCTCGCCGGCAATCGCCGCCTGCGGCACGCCGAAGCCGCGGAAGGCGCCGGCCGGCACTTCGTGGGTATGCACGGCGCGGGTCGCGTTGCGCACATGCGGCACCTTGTAGGGGCCGGTCGCGTGGACGGGCACGCGGTTGGCGACGGTCGGCCCCCACGAGGCATAGGCGCCGGTGTTGAAGTCGCCGGTCATCTCATAGGCGGTGAACCGTCCCGCAGCATCCGCCGAGGCCCTGGCCCAGATCTTCGACGGGTGGCGCTTGGTGGTCGACGCCATGCTCTCGGTGCGCGAATAGATCGCCCGCACCGGCCGGCGCGTCAGCCAGGCGGCCACGGCGATCAGCGGCTGGATCGAGACGTCGAGCTTGCCGCCGAAGCCGCCGCCGCAGGCGGTCGGCACGATGCGGACATCGGCCAGCGGCACGCCGACGACGCGGGCCACCTCTTCCTGGTCCATCACGGCGGCCTGGGTGCAGGCGGTCACTTCGATCCGATCGCCGATGCGCTCGGCAAAGCCGGCTTCCGGCTCGATATAGGCATGTTCCACGAAACCGGTGCGGAACCGTCCCTCGACGGTCGCCGCGCCCAGGCGATGACCCTCCGTGACGTCGCCCGTCTCGAGATAGCCGCGGGTCAGCACATTGTCGGGAATGGTGGCGTGCAGGGCCGGTGCGCCCTCGGCAAGGCCCGCCTCGACGCCGATCAGGGCCGGCTGAACATCCCAGGCGATCGGCAGCGCGCCATCCGCGAGACCCTCCACCGCTGCGCGCGTGCCGACCAGGGCGAGCACCGCTTCGCCGCGATAGCGCACGAAGCCGGGCGCGAGCACCGGCTGGTCCTTGATGGTGGGGAAGATGCCGAAGGAATTGGCGCCGGGAATGTCGGCGGCGGTCAGGATGGCGACGAGGCCTGGATGAGCCGCCCTGACGGCGTCGAGGTCGCCGAGGCTGAACCTGGCATGGGCGTGGGGCGAGCGCACCGCGCGCAGCCAGAGCGCATCGGCGGGTGCGTGATCGGCGCCGAAGCGGTCGGTGCCGGCAACCTTCGGGCCACCATCGGCCCGCGCGATGCGGCAGCCGACCGCCGCGCCGGCGGCGGCTTGCGGAGCCGGCGCGACGCTGCCCCGCGCGACCGCCTCGATCGCTTCGATGATCTTCACATAGCCGGTGCAGCGGCAGAGCACGCCGCCGATGCCGTCCTCGATCGCGCGGCGGTCGGCCTGCGGCGACCGGCGGATGAGATCGGTCGCGGCCATGATCATGCCGGGCGTGCAGATGCCGCACTGGGCGGCGCCATGGGCGAGGAAGGCCGCGCGCAGCCGCTCCACGAGGGGATCGTCGGTCTCGATCGTGGTGATCGCCCGGCCTTCCGCCTGTGCCGTCGCCACGAGGCAGGAGCAGGTCTGCTCGCCGTCGATCAGCACGGTGCAGGCGCCGCAATCGCCGGCATCGCAGCCGATCTTGGTGCCGGTGAGGTGGAGCCGCTCGCGCAGCGTGTCGGCGAGTGGCGCGAAGGGCGGCGCCGTCAGCTGGCAGGCCTTGCCGTTGACGGTGAGCGTCAGGGTCACATCGCCCGGTTTGTCCAGCATCAGGCGGCCCTCCTGGCATGATCGGCGGCAAGGCCGGAGAGGCAGTCGCGCACCAGCGTCAGCGCCGCCGCGCGGCGATAGGCGGCGCTCGCCCGGATGTCGTCGATCGGTTCGAGGATATCGACATGGCGCGGCGCGACGATCCGTGCGACGTCGCGGATCGGGGCGCCGGCAAGATCGGCTTCGAGGCTTTCGAGGCGCCGCGCCACGGCGGAGCAGGCACCGACGGCGATCCGCGCGTCGGTGACCTGGTCCATCGTGTCGAGATCGAGCACGACGGCGACCATGGCGATCGAGATGACCAGATATTTGCGCGCGCCGAGCTTGGCGAAGCGCGACACCGCATGCCGCCGCTTCGGCACGATGAGGGCGGTGACGATCTCGTCCCTCCCGGCCTGCGTGTGGCGGTAGCCGTCGACGAAGCCGGCCAGCGGCAGGCGTGTCCGACCCGGACACATGGGTAACAGATTGTACCTAAGACATGGGTGACACTCTTGGCCCGAACGGGTTGTCGAGTGGCTGCAGGGTTTTCTGTTCCAAATCGAAGTAGCCGAGATCGTAGCTCATGAAGCTGACGAGCCAAATGCCCTCGTCGACTTCCTTGATGCCGACGCGCTGACCGGCGAGCACGGTCGAGACGTTGATCTTCTTTCGGTGCAGGCACAGGCGGCCGCAGGCGGTGATCATCACGTCGCGGTCATGCAGGGGATAGCTGAGCTCCGGCAGGCCCGTGTAGGGCCTGCATGATGGCGTATAGACCTCGGCCGGACACTTCATGTCGAGCCCCTCGTGAGGACGCTCGGTGTTGAACTCCTTCTGGAAGGCATCGAACCGGCCCTGCTGCTGCAGGCTGTTCTGGCCGGCCGGACGGGTCGCTTCCTTCTTCAGCGTGAGATGCATGCGCTCGTGCCGCCCATTCTGCTGCGGCTGGCCGGGCTGGATGCGTTCGATGGCAATGCCGAGCCTGAGCCACCAGACCGAGAGCCTGGACAGATTGAACAGGCCGTTCGGGCTGGCAAAGGGCACGCCATTGTCGGAGCGAATGGCCTCCGGCAGGCCCCGCTCGCGGAACAACTGCTCGAAGGCCGTGATCGCCAGCTCTTCCCGCACCGAGTCCAATGCTTCGCACATGAGCAGGAAGCGCGAGGCGTGGTCGGTCACGGTGAGCGGGTAGCAGTACTGTCCGTTGCCGAGCTTGAACTCCCCCTTGAAGTCGGCGCACCACAGCGCATTGGCGACCGCCCCTTGCGACAGCGCCGTGCCATGGGCCCGATGGCGCGGGCGCCCCGGCGGCTTCACCAGGCCGTGGCGATGCAGGACCGCATGGATGGTGCTACGAGCCGGCACCCGTACGTCGCCGGCCAACCGCCGCACGATCAGTTCGCGCAGCTTGCGCGCGCCCCAGTGCGGCTTGTCCCGCTTGAGCGTCACGATCAGGCTCTCGATCTGGCCGGGCAACTGGTTGGCATAACGCACCGGCCGGCGCGAGCGATCGCTCAGGGCCTCCTGTCCGTGCTCCTTGTAGCGGCTGAAGATCTTGTAGCCGGTCTTGCGTGAGATGCCGAAGGCCCGACAGGCCTCCGTCATCGCCTCTCCATCCAGCAGGCGGGCAACGAAGCGAAGACGCTCGTCCATGACCGAACACTCCTTCCATGGCATCCCACCCTCCGCTTCCAGAACAAAAGCGGAAACTGTAACCCATGTGTCCGGTACGATCTGTCACCTGTGTCTCAGGCCGCTCAGCGCCGCACGGATCCTAGCGCCTGCAGCTCGACCTCGGCGTCGAGCGCCAGCAGGTTCGGCAGGCCGTCGCCGGCCGGCGAGGCGGTGACGACATTGCCGACCAGCGTCCCGGAATTCTGCACCTGCACGCCGCCCACCTCGCGCGCGGCCTGGCGGTAGGCGTCGAACTGCGGCGGCAGGCCGGCGCGGATGAGATCGGTCCAGGTGGTGAGGCAGCCGAAGCGCCAGTGACCATCGTCCTCGCCGATGCCGCGCAGTTCCGCGATGCCGGAAATGTCGAGCACGTCCTTGTGGGTCGGATCGCCCCAGGCGCGGCGTGTGGTCCGGGCGGGGTAGATGTCGGTGCCGCCGGCGAGGATCGCGACGTCGGCCTTGGCCCGGATGGCGAGCGCTTCGGCGAGGCTCCGTGGGCGGTGATAGGCGACCATCAGCCCCTCCATCCCCAGAGCGCGGCCGCCTCGTCGGCCGTGTAGTAGCCGCGCGCGACGTCGCGGGCGATCAGGGCCGGGTCGCGTTTCGCCGGGTCGCCATAGCCGCCGCCGCCGGGGGTCATCACCTCGACCCGGTCGCCGACGCCGATGACGATGTCCTGGTCCTTGGACAGATGCTCCGGCGTCGTCGTGGTGCCGTTGCGGTGGATCTTCACCACATTGGGCGCGCCGTCGCCGCCGCCGAGCACGCCGGGCGGGCCGAACCGGCCATGGTCCATCACGAAGGAGGCACGCGCCTCGCCCCTGAGCAGCTCCATCTCGTAGTGAACGCCGAAGCCGCCGCGCCGTTCGCCGGCGCCCCCCGAACCCTCGCGCAGCGCGAAGCGGCGGAACAGGACCGGGTAATATTGCTCCATGACCTCGATCGGCGCGGTCTTGGAAATGCCGATGGTCGAGCAGCCATTGGTCAGCCCGTCTTCGCGGCTGTTGCCGCCATAACCACCGCCGGTGATCTTGTACATGACGTAGCCGGCCTGCTTGGCCGGGTCGAAGCCGCCGAGCGCGAAATTGCCGGACGTGCCGGCCGGCGCCGCGGTCACCTTGTCGGGGATCGCCTGGACGAGGGCGAGGAACACGGCCTCGGCAATGCGCTGCGACACCTCGGCCGCGCAGCCGGAGACCGGGCGCGGATAGCGCGCATCGAGGAAGGTGCCGACCGGCCTGACGATGGTGAGCGGCTCGAAGGCGCCGGCATTGATCGGCACGTCGGGGAAGATGTGCTTCACGCCGAGATAGACGGCCGAGCAGGTGGTTGCGATCACCGAGTTCATCGGCCCCTTGCAGGGCGGCGACGAGCCGGAGAAGTCGAAGGTCAGTTGCTCGCCCTGTTTGGTCACGGCAAGGGCGATCCTGAGCGGCTCGTTCACGACCCCGTCGGAATCGACGAAGGCCTCCGCGCGGTAGACACCGTCGGGAATCTGGCGGATCTCGGCGCGCATGCGTTCCGCCGAGCGGGCGCGGATCGCGGCGATCGCCCGGTCGAGGGTCGCCGCGCCGTAGCGGCGGACAAGGTCCATCAGCCGCGTTTCGCCGACGAGCAGCGCGGCGGCCTGGGCCTTGATGTCGCCGATGCGCTGCTCGGCGACGCGGATGTTGGAGGAAATGATCGCGAAGATCTCCGCGTCCATCTCGCCCTTCTTGAACAGCTTCACCGGCGGCAGGCGCAGGCCTTCCTGCTCGACCTCGGTCGCCTTGGCCGAGAAGCCGCCGGGCACCATGCCGCCGATATCGGGCCAGTGCCCGGTATTCTGCAGCCAGCAGAACAGCGCGCCGTCGACGAAGACGGGCTTGGCGAAGCGCACGTCCATGAGATGGGTGCCGCCGAGATAGGGGTCGTTGACGATGTAGATGTCGCCGGGCTCGGGCGCGCCGGCCCTGCCTTCGCCGATCAGCCGGATGATCTCGGCCGTCGAATGCTGCATGGTGCCGACGAAGACCGGCAGGCCGAATTCGCCCTGGGCGATCAGCGCGCCGGTGTCGCGATCATAGATGCCGTCGGCACGGTCGTCGGCTTCGGCGATCACCGGCGAGAAGGCCGAGCGCGAGAAGGCGATGTCCATCTCGTTGCAGACCTGCTGCAGGCCGGCCTGGATCACCGCGAGGGTCAGTGCGTCAAGCGGTGCGGCATCGGTCGGTCGTGCGGCTGTGGCGGTTCCCGTGGTCATACCTTCACCCTGAGATTGCCTGTCGCGTCGACGGTCGCGACCGCGCCGGGCTCGACGACCGTGGTGGCGTCGACCTGCTGGATCACGGCCGGTCCTTGAATGGTTGCGCCGACGGGCAGCCGGTCGCGGGCATAGATGTCGGCCTGAAGCCAGCGGCCATCCGCATAGAGATCGCGCCGGCCGATCATGGCCTCCGCAGCGCTCGCGGCGCGGCCGGCCGGATCGATCAGGGCGGCGAGCGGGAACGGCCGGCGCCGGCCGATGACGCTGGTGACGAGATTGACCAGCACGGCGCGGATCTCGGGCAGGCGCACCTGGAAGCGCTGGAAATAGGCGGCCTCGAAGGCGGCCTGGATCCCCGCGCGGGTCGGCTCGGGGCCGGGCAGGGCGACGCGGATGAGATGGGTCTGGCCACGGAACTGCATGTCCGCGCCGTGCAGGATCACCGTTTCCTCGATCTCCTGCCGCTCCGCCTCGACCACGGCGAGGGCGCTCTCGCGCTGCGCGGCGATGAGGCGCAGGACCTCGGCCATGTCGACCGTATCGAGCGGCGCATTGACCGTGTTGACCCGGTCCTGGCGCAGATCGGCGACGAGGCAGCCGAGCGCATTGGTGAGGCCCGGCCTTGCCGGCACCAGGACCTCGGGTATGCCGAGCTCGCGCGCGAGCGCCACGGCATGCAGCGGACCGGCGCCGCCGAAGGCGAACAGCACGAAATCGCGCGGGTCGTAGCCGCGCGACAGCGACACCATGCGGATGGCGCCGGACATGTGGACATTGCCGAGGCGGATGACCGCGGCTGCCGCCTCCTCGACGCCCATGCCGAGCGGCTCGGCCAACTCGCGGGCGAAGGCGGCGCGGATCGCGGCGAGCGGCACGCCGGCCTCGACCGCCGTGAGCCGCTCGGGGTCGAGCCGGCCGAGCAGCAGATTGGCGTCGGTGATGGTCGGCCGTGTGCCGCCGCGGCCATAGCCGATCGGCCCGGGCTCGGAGCCGGCCGAATGCGGTCCGACCTGCAGCATGCCGGCTTTGTTGACGCTGGCGATCGAACCGCCGCCGGCCCCGACCGTGCGCACGTCCACCATCGGCAGATGGATCGGCAGGCCGTAATCGATGGTCAGCTCGGCCGAGACCTCCGGCACGCCGCCATGGATCAGCGCGACATCGGTCGAGGTGCCGCCCATGTCGTAGGTGATGGCATTGGCAAGACCGGTCTGGGCGAGCGTCGCCGCGGCGGCCATGACCCCGGAGGCCGGTCCCGACATGACCGTCTTGGCGGCTTCCTGCGCGACCACCCGGGCCGGCACGGTGCCGCCATTGCCGTTCATGACCAGCAGGTCGCGGGCAAAACCCCGGGCGCTCAGGTCGTCCTGCAGGCGCAGCACGTAGCGGTCGAGGATCGGCTGCACCGCGGCATTCACGCTCGCCGTCGTGCCGCGCTCATATTCGCGGAACTCCGAGAGCAGCCGATGGCCGAGCGTGACATAGCCGTTCGGCCAGATGCGGGCGGCGATCTCGCCGGCTCTCAGCTCGTGGGCGGGATTGGCATAGGCGTGCAGGAAATGGATGACGAGCGCCTCGCAGCCGGCCGCGACCAGGGCTTCTGCCTCGCGTGCGACCGCCGCCTCGTCGAGCGGCGTCACCACCTCGCCCTGGGCGTTCAGCCGCTCCGGCACCTCGCGCCGCCATTCGCGCGGGATCAGCGGCTCGAAATGGCCGGTCATGCCATAGGCGGCCGGCCGGGTGCGCCGGCCGAGCTCCAGCACGTCGCGGAACCCTTGCGTGGTGATCAGCCCGACCTTTGCGACCTTGCGTTCCAGCACCGCATTGGTGGTGGCGGTGGTGCCGTGAATGATCAGGTCGAGATCGGCCGGCGCGACGCCGGCCGCCTCGATCGCGGCGACCACGCCGGCGGCCTGGTTGGCGGCGCTGGTCGGCAGCTTGGCGAGCCGAACGTGCACGCCCCTTTCGTCCGCCTCGGTCAGCAGGAGGTCGGTGAAGGTGCCCCCCACATCGATGCCGGCTACGCGCCTCACTGTCGTCTCCACGTTGGCCTGCCCGTGACCGTTGGGCGATCGGGGCAAGGGCGGCTATTTGTTCGTCTACGAACGGTCGAGACGCGGCCATGCCGCCGTCGCGACCGATCACATGCTCAAATAGGCTTCCCGGATCTGGTCATTGGCTTCGAGCTCCTGGGTCGTTCCCTCGTAGCGGATCGTGCCTTTCTCGATGACATAGGCGCGGTCCGACACGGCGGAGGCGAAATAGAGGTTCTGCTCCGAGAGCAGTACGGCAATGCCCTCGGCCTTCATGGCGAGCACGGCATCGGCCATCTGCTCGACGATGACGGGGGCAAGGCCTTCCGAGGGTTCGTCGAGCAGCACGGCATGGGGATTGCCCATCAGCGTGCGGGCGATGGTCAGCATCTGCTGCTCGCCACCGGACATGGCGGAGGCCCGGCGGCCCTTCATCTCCGCAAGGTTCGGAAAGATCGAGAACAGCCGCTCCGGCGTCCAGGCCGCGGCGCCCTCGCGCTGCTCGCCGGCGGCCGCCTTGCGACCGACTTCGAGATTTTCGAAGACGGTCAGATCAGTGAAGATGCGCCGCTCCTCGGGCACGTAGCCGAGGCCGAGCCGGGCGATGCGGAAGGGATTGAGGCCGGCAATCTCGTGACCTTCGAACGTCACGGTCCCGGCCCGCGGCGGCACGAGCCCCATGATGGCCTTCAGCGTGGTCGACTTGCCGGCACCGTTGCGGCCCATCAGGGCGACGACCTCGCCGGCGCGCAGCTGAAGGTCGACGCCGAACAGCACCTGGGCATGGCCGTAGGATGCCGACAGGCCCCGGGTTTCGAGAAGGGTGGCGGCGGTGGGAGCACGCATCAGCCTGCCTCCGCCCGGGGCGCGGTGCCCGCCTGCGCGAGCCGCGCCCTGCGGGCGCGCAGCGCGGCCTCGACGCCATGTTCGCCGAGATAGACCTGCTTGACGCGGGCATCCGCACGCACCTCGTCCGGCGTGCCGGCGGCGATGATCTCGCCACGCACCAGGACCAGGATCCGGTCGGCATGGGCGAAGACCTGATCCATGTCGTGCTCGGTGAACAGCACGCCGATCCGGTGCTCCCTGGCGATCGTCGCGGTCAGCTCCATGAGGCCGGCGCGCTCGCGCGGTGCCATGCCGGCGGTCGGCTCGTCCATCAGCAGCAGCTTCGGCTCGGCGGCGAGCGCGATGGCGAGCTCGACCCGCTTGACGTCGCCATAGGCGAGCTCGTTCACCGGCTTGTCGGCGACATCGGCCATGCCGACGCGGGCGAGGAAGCCGAGCGCCGCCTCGCGGTGCAGCCGGGTGGTGGCCGGCAGCACGGCGCGGGTCTCGCCGTGGAACGAGATCAGCGCCATCTGGACGTTCTCGACGACGCTCATCGACACGAAGGTCTGGGCGATCTGGAACGTGCGGCCGACACCCTTGCGCCAGATGAGCCGCGGCGGCAGGCCGGTAATGGTCTCGCCGGCGAGGCGGACCGCGCCGCTGTCGGGCTTCAGCTGGCCGCCGACCATGTTGAAGGTGGTCGACTTGCCGGCGCCGTTCGGGCCGATGATGGCCAGCAGTTCTCCCGCCTCCAGCGTGAAGGAGACCCCTTTGGCGGCACGGACGCCGCCGAAGTTCTTTTCCAGGCTTTCGACGACGAGAA